>JAEZIQ010000018.1 GCA_023436605.1 Actinomycetes bacterium
ATGTGACCCTGAGAACGAGCTGGGCGGACTGGGTCGGCATCGCACTGAACGACCGCAACCCGCTGCGTGCGATCGTCGAACGGCGGTTGAGCGCGAAGGGGTCACCGCGGGCGCTGGGGACTTTCAGGAAAGTTTTTCCACCCGTCTGAGCATTCACCGCAACCCTCGGCCAACTGTTCGGTTAAGGGAGCAGTCTGCGTGTCAGGGAGGGATGCACGGCAGGGACTGACAGAAGCAGGGGGAGGTGACGAGGCCCTTGGCCTCGTCACCTTGCATTTCGTTTACCTCTCGAGATTCCCAGGGCCGGTCGATCCGGCCAGGCGCGGATCAGCGCGAAAGATTCTTGATCTTGCGAGCGGCCTTCATGCGCTCGTTCTGATCCAGGTCGACCTTGCGCAGCCGGATCGAGTTCGGGGTTATTTCGACGCACTCGTCGGACCGCAGGAACTCAATTGCCGACTCGAGCGTCAAGGCCTTGGGCGGAGTCAGCCGAACCAGGACATCGGAAGTCGAGGAGCGCATGTTTGTCAGCTGCTTCTCCTTGACCGCGTTCACGTCGAGGTCGTTTGCCCGGGCGTGCTCGCCGACGATCATTCCTTCGTACACATCTTCCCCGGGCCCAACGAACATCGCGCCGCGCTCCTGAAGACCGAAAAGCGCGAAGCTGGCGGTGGTCCCCTGCCGGTCTGCGACCAGCGAACCGGTTGCCCGGGTCGTAATCTCCCCGGCCCACGGTTCCCAGCCTTCGAAGATCGAGTGCAGGATGCCGGTGCCGCGGGTCTCGGTCAGAAACTCGGTCCGGAACCCGACCAGGCCGCGGGCCGGGATCACGTAATCGAGCCGGGTCCAGCTGTCGGACTGCGCGGTCATGTTCTCCATCCGTCCCTTGCGGGCGGCGAGGAGCTGGGTGACTGATCCGACGTGCTCTTCCGGCACGTCAATGACCAGCCGTTCCATCGGCTCGTGGATCTCGCCATCGATCTCCTGGGTCAGCACCCGGGGCTGACCGGCGGTGAGTTCGAAGCCTTCGCGGCGCATCATCTCGAGCAGGATCACCAGCTGAAGCTCGCCCCGGCCCTGGACCTCCCAGGCGTCGGGCCGTTCGGTCGGCAGCACTCGGATCGCCACGTTGCCGAGCAGTTCCTGGTCGAGGCGGTTCTGGATCTGGCGGGCGGTCACCTTGTCCCCGTCACGTCCGGCCAGCGGCGAGGTGTTGATTCCGACGACGATCGAGAGCGACGGCTCGTCGACTTCGATCACCGGCATCGGATCGGGGTTCTCCGGATCCGAAAGGGTCTCGCCGATCGTCACCTCGGGAATACCGGCGACGGCGATGATCTCGCCCGGACCGGCTTCGTCCGCGGACACCCGTTCAAGCGCTTCGGTCACGAAAAGCTCGGAGACGTTCGCCCGCTCGACCGTGCCGTCGGCGCGGCACCAGCCAACTGTCGATCCGGCCTTGATCGTGCCCTGCATGACCCGGCAGATCGCGAGGCGGCCGAGGTAGGGCGAAGCGTCGAGGTTGGTCACCCAGGCCTGGAGAACGTGACCCTCCTCGTATTCGGGAGCGGGAATGTGTTCGACCATGAGGTCGAGCAGCGGCTTCAGGTCCTCGCCTTCCACCCCTTCCTCCATCGAAGCCCAGCCGTCCTTGCCGTTCGTGTAGACGATCGGGAACTCGATCTGGTCACCGTCGGCGCCGAGATCCATGAACAGCTCGTAGACCTCGTCGACGACCTCACCGATCCGGGCGTCGGGCCGATCGACCTTGTTGACCACGAGAATCACCGGAAGTCCGGCCTCGAGTGCCTTGCCGAGCACGAAACGGGTCTGGGGCAGCGGCCCCTCGGACGCGTCGACCAGGAGGACGACGCCGTCGACCATGGTCAGGCCGCGTTCGACCTCGCCACCGAAGTCGGCGTGGCCGGGAGTGTCGATGATGTTCAGCTTGATGTCGCCGTACTGGACCGCGGTGTTCTTGGCGAGAATCGTGATGCCCTTCTCGCGCTCGAGATCCATCGAGTCCATGACCCGTTCGTTGACGTCCTGGCCCTGCCGGAAAGCACCGGATTGCCAGAGCATTGCGTCTACGAGAGTGGTTTTGCCATGGTCGACGTGAGCGACGATGGCCACATTTCTGATGTCTTCCCTGCGAGCCAAAGGACGGGAAAGTCTAGGGAAGCCCGCCCTCTGAGGCTTGGTCGAAGGTTCGGGACGCGCCGGTGGGCCAGAACGGTGAAGCAGGTTTCGCACCGAATCCGCGCAAAACCTGCTTCACCAAATCCATGAAACGTTCAAGCGGCTGTGGGGCTCGGTGGCCCCGCAGCGAACTACTGCCTGGCCGTAATTACTCGGCTACCGGGGTGCCGTTGGTCTGGACGGACTCGGTTGAGGTAGTCGAGGTGTAGACGAACTCTTCCTCGGCGCCGAAAATCGCGTCGAGCAGGCTCTTTCGGGCCGACTCGCTGAAGACCAGCACGAGGCCGCCGGTCAGCAGGCCGATCGCCAGGAGATTGCGGATCGGGTGCCGCTTCTTCTTCTGGGGGGTGCGGATCCGGTCGGCAGCGTCACGCAGTGAGTCAGCAGCGTTCTGAAGCTCCTTCTTGACCTTCTTGTCGTGGGTCACCGATTCGACGGCAGAGCCGCGATTCGACTGTACGCGCTGAACCGCCTTGCGCCCCGCCAGGGCAGCGGCGATCAGGCTCGCACGAAGTTCCTCGTCCTCGATCAGGCGACGGACGTACTGGTTGTCTCGCGCCGACGCAAAAGCCTGGCCGGCCTTGCCTGAGATGTTTTCGTTACCCATGTACCCCTCGCTTGGTTACCAGTTGAAGTTTTCTGAGGATACCGGTACCCGGGACCAAAGAAAACCGAACATACGGTTTGACGGGCGCGTCAGACCTTGAGATTTCCTTCCAGGGCCACCGCCAGCGCATCGCCGACCTTGTCGGCGTAACGGAACTCGACGACCGCCCGTTCATCCTCGGGAATCTCTTCGACATCGCCCTCGTTGCGGCTGGGCAGAATCACGATCTTGATTCCCGCTCGCTGGGCAGCCAGCGATTTCTCCTTTACTCCGCCGATCGGCAGAACCTGGCCGGTCAGGGTCACTTCGCCGGTCATCGCCACGTCGTTGCGCACCGGGCGACCGGTGATCAGCGATACCAGCGCGACGGTTATCGCGACACCGGCCGATGGACCGTCCTTGGGCACCGCCCCGGCCGGCACGTGGATGTGGAGGTCATGCGTGGCGAACCACTTCTCGTCGAGTCCGGGAGCCAGCTTGTCGGCATTGGCCCGCACGTAGGAAAGCGCTGCCTGCGCCGATTCCCTCATCACGTCACCGAGCTGGCCGGTGATCACCAACTTGCCGCTGCCCGGCATCGCGGTGGCTTCGATGAAGAGCACGTCGCCGCCGGTCGGAGTCCAGGCAAGTCCGGTTGAGACACCGGGAACCTTGGTCCGGCGCCGGGTCTCGGAGAAGACCCGTCGGCGCCCGAGCATCTCGCGAACCTTCTTGCCGGAAACCTTGACCTTCTTCGCCTTGCCGCCCTTCTCGGCGAAGGTGCGGGCGACCTTGCGGCAGACCGTGCCGATTTCCCGTTCCAGGTTTCGCACACCGGCCTCGCGGGTGTACTCCTCGATGATCGCGGTCAGAGCCGGATCGGTGAATGAAATCTGCGACGGCTTCAGGCCGTTCGCCTTGATCTGACGCGGCACCAGATAACGCCTGGCAATGTGCCGCTTCTCGTCGACCGTGTACCCGGAGAGCTGGATGATCTCCATGCGATCGCGCAGCGGTCCCGGAATCGTGTCGAGCACGTTCGCGGTGGCGATGAACATGACCTCCGAAAGGTCGAACGGCATGTCGAGATAGTGGTCGCGGAAGCTTTCGTTCTGGGCCGGATCGAGCACCTCTAGCATGGCCGACGAAGGGTCGCCGCGGAAGTCCGAGCCCATCTTGTCTATCTCGTCGATCATGAAGACGGGATTCCGGGATCCGGCGTCACGCAGGGCCCGAACGATGGTGCCGGGCATCGCCCCGATGTAGGTGCGGCGATGGCCGCGGATCTCCGCTTCGTCGCGGACACCACCGACCGAGATCCGTTCGAACTCGCGGCCGAGCGCTTTGGCGATCGACTGGCCGAGGCTGGTCTTGCCGACGCCGGGCGGGCCGACGAAACAGAGGATCGGTCCCGGCGAGTCCGGGTTCAGCTTGCGGACCGCGAGGTATTCGAGGATGCGGTCCTTGATCTTCTCCATGTCGTAGTGATCGGCATCGAGGACTTCCCGGGCGTGCTCGATGTCGAGGTTGTCCTCGGTCTCTTTTGACCAGGGCAAGTCGACCAGCCACTCGAGGTAGGTGCGGATCACACCGTGTTCGGCCGCCGCCGGAGGCAGCTTCTCCAGCCGGGAAAGTTCACGTTCGGCGGCCTGATGCGCGTGGTCGGGCAAACCTGCCGCTTCAATCCGCTCGCGCAGTTCGTTGATCTCGGCGGCCTGCTCGTCTTCCTCGCCGAGTTCGGCCTGGATCGCCTTGAGCTGTTCGCGCAGGAAGTACTCTCGCTGGCCCTTGTCGATCGAAGACTGGACCTCTGACTGGATCTGCGAACCGAGCTGGATCACTTCGAGTTCGCGGGCGAGGATCTCGGAGAGCATCCGCAGTCGCTTGGCCACGTCGACCTCCTCGAGCAGCAGCTGCTTCTCCTCGGTCGAAATCCGGAGTGCACCGGCGATCAGGTGCGAAAGCGCCGAGGGTTCGTCGACGTTCGTGACCGCGAGCTGCAGCTCCTCGGGCAGATACGGGATCTGCTCGATGATCTCGGAGAAGGTCTTCTGGACGTTGCGGGTCAGCGCCTCAAGTTCGGGGGACTCCTCGACGATGTCCGGCATCTCGCTGATGCGGGCAACCAGGTACGGCTTCTCGGCCACGTAGTCGCCGAGCCTGACCCGCTGGCTGCCCTGGACGAGGATCCGGATCGTGCCGTCGGGAACCTTCAACATCCGGGTGACCACCCCGACGACACCGACGTCGTGGAGCTGGCCGGGAGACGGCGTGTCCTCTTCGGGGTCCTTTGAGGCGACCATGACCAGCATCCGGTTGCCAGCCAGCACATCATCGACCAGCTTGATCGACCTTTCCTGACCCACCCCGAGCGGGGCCAGCGTGTCGGGATAGGCGACGGTGTCCCTCAGCGGCAGCACCGGCATCGCCTCGGGCAGCTCGTCTTCGCGGCGGAGGACCTCCTCAACGTCCTCGCCGGTCGTGCTCACGACCTCAAGCACCGGTGTCGTTTCGGGCAGGTCAGCCATCGATCTGACGCCCCTTCCGGGCCCGGTCGACCGGCACCCGCCGGGTGATTTCGTTCTCGTCGCGCAGCGGCAGTTCAACCCGCAGCACTCCGTCTTCGTAAGTCGCGGTCGCGCGTTCGGAATCGACGTCAACCTGGAATTCGACCACGTGCCGGAAGGGCCCGGTCGGGATCTCGACCTGCTGGTAGACCCGCCCTTCGGTTTCCTGGACCGGGCGTTCGCCGACGATCGTCAGCTGCCGTCCGCTGACTTCGATCCCGACCGTTGACAGATCGATTCCGCTGAGGTCGCATTTGACTACGGCCCGCTGCGGGTCGCCGCTGTAATAGACATCCACGTTCGGCGAGAAACCGCTGGCCCGCCGGCTGATGTAGGTGGCCCGTCCCCAGGTTCCACTCAGCATCTCGTCCATCTCCCGCCGCATCCGGGCGAAGTTGGCAAAAAGGTCGCGTTCAGACATTGCCCTGCAGGTTAGTGAGGCGGCGCCGCCGGCTCAAACTTCGATCTCGAGGCCTTCCCGGGCAACCTGAACCGGACCGCCGTAGGTGCTCCGGGCCTGCTCGAGTGCCCACTCGGGATCGATCTCGTCGGAGATGTGAGTCAGCACCAACTGCTTCGCCCCCGCCTTCTCGGCGTGCTCGCCGGCTTCAGCGGGAGTCAGGTGCCCGCGGATCCCGGTCCGTTCGGGACGCGGAAGTGTCGCTTCCGTGACCAGAAGATCGGCATCGGATGCGAGCTCGACCAGCGCCTCATTCGGGCAGCAGTCGGCTCCGTAGACGATCCGCCCCTCGCCGGCACCGGTGACCGACATGGCGAAAGTGGTCACGTAATGCGGCACCTCGCGGAAGGTGATGGTCAGCGGGCCGATCTCAAGCGCCGCTTCCGGGTCGTATTCCGAAGTCTCGAAGGCCTGCTCGAAGTGCCGACCGAGCTCCCAGGAACCGTCGAGATCCTCGAGGAACTGTCGCGCTCCGGGAGGACCGAAAAGCTTCGGGCGGGCGGGGCTGTCGGTGCCCGGCCACGGGTCGATCGGGACCGGCTGCTGCCGCGGCGCGAACCGGAGGGCAAAACCGAAGGGAATCAGGTCAGCGAAGTGATCGGCATGGAGGTGGGAGATCACGATCGCGTCCACGTCGACGTAGTCGTGGTACTTGCGCAGCTTGCCGAACACTCCGTTGCCGCAATCGATCAGCACCGTCGTATCCCCTTCGGTGATCAGGTACCCGCTGCAGGCTCCGTCCGCGTCCAGCCACGCGGGTGATTTGCCCAGGACGGTGAACTTCATGACCTCAGACCGAATCCGTTCATCGGGCAATGGTACTCCGGGGAACCGGGCGCGGAGCGCCGCCGAACTTCCGTGAAAGTTCGAGGCCGCCCGGCTAGTTGGCGCCGACTTTTCGGTCCGCCCAGCGGGGGGAACGAAGCAGAAGCATCGGTTGCCGAGGAGGGACGAGACCTTCCGGTCGGCTCTCCCGGAAGGTGCCGCAGGGCTCGTCGAGATCGAGCGCGCAGAGCATCTTCTGGCGGAAGTAACAGTCGTCGCAGGAGGGAACTTTTTTCTTGGAGCGAGCCACCGCGGGCCATCCAAGCAGGACCTGCCGGAGCGCGTCGTGGGTGTTTCCGCAAATCGCAGGATTCTTTGATTCACGACTTTGCAACAACCCCCGCATTTTGCGGCTCGACCCTCGCGGCAGGGGGGCGAATTACCGGAGCCCTCGACTGATGCACGGCCCGCGGATATCCTCTCCTCCGGAGGAGAGGGTCCGGGGATCGGGCCGAGAGTTCCAACGGAGGGAGTCAGTTGAAGTTCAGGGTTCCGGTTCTCGTTCTGTCCGCTTTGGCACTTGCCCTGATGGGCACCGAGGCATCGGCCTCGCCCTGGATTCACGCCCACAGGGGCGGTCCTCTCGAGGGCGGACAGGCCAAGGCCCCGGAAAACTCGATGGCGGCCTTCCGGAGTTCAGCCGACCGCGGCTTCGTGCTCGAGATAGACGTCAAGCTCAGTTCCGACCGGGTACCAGTGGTGATTCACGACGACACTCTCGACCGGACCACCAACTGCTCCGGGCCGGTCAGCGCGATGACCGCCACCCAGCTTGCCGCGGACTGCGAGATCGACGTGCTCGGCACCGACGACGAGACCGTGAACCTGCCCCCGGGCGACAAGCGCCGGGCCGCGATTCCCACACTGGCCGAGGTCCTCGGGCTGCTGAAGGAAACCGGAGCAGCTGCGAACATCGAGATAAAGAACATCGCGACCGACAACGACTGGGATCCGACCTTCGACTACGCCGAGGTCGTGGCCCAGGCGATCAAAGCCGCGGGAGTACCCTCGTCCCAGCTGATCATCCAATCGTTCGCGCTCGGCAACCTGACCCGTTTCCATCAGGTCTACCCCGAACCGGAAACCTCGTTCCTCACCTTGAACGTTGTCAACGGGGTCGCGATCACCGTCGCCAAGAACAACGGGATCGACTGGGTGTCGCCCCAGTGGCCGATCGACCAGACCCTGGTCTCCGATGCCCACCACGCCGGCCTGCGCGTGGTTCCCTGGACACTGGACGACGCCGACAAAGTGAAGGCGGCCACCAGCCTCGGGGTCGATGCCGTGATCACGAACGACCCGCAAATGGCCCGGACTGCGGTCCGGCAGGTGACGCCGAAGCCCGCAGCCATCCCGAAGGCGCCATCGCTGAAGTCCTGCCGATCGACTTTCGCCCGCGACACCCGCCGGCCGGCCCGGGCGATGCTGAAGAAAAAGGACGCCAAGGGCGGACCCCGGGTCTTCGCAATGCAGTTCAAGCAGGAGGCCCGTCACATCAAGACCTACGCCAGCTTCCGCAAGAAGATCGAGTGCATGATCCGCACCTGGGTCGTGCCCTTCAGATCGAAGGACCGACCCAACGTGGTCGCCTTCAACGAGGACATCGGACTGATGGCGATTGGCACCGGCTCGCGCGGCGCGGCCGCCCGCAAGGCCTTCGCCAAGCCGGCCGAGGTCGTCGAGTGCGAAAACGCCGCTCCGCCCTGCCGGGCCATCGTCGGACTGAACCGGATCACCGCCGCCTACTCCGGCCCGGACAGCGAGTACGTCTCCCGGTTCGGGGCCGGGAACCCGTTCACCCGGGGCTTCGTGGCGACCACCGATACCGATGTCCGGGGCTGGATGCAGGTCTTCTCCGACATGGCGCGCCGTTACGGCGTCTACATCCTCGGCTCGAACAACCAGCCCCGTTTCCGCGAGTCGATGGACCCGGCCGAGATCGAACTGTTCCGTGACCCCGACCTCCCCAGACCGAAGAGCGTCTACGTGGCGACCGGCCCCGAGGTCTACAACGAGGTCTTCATGTGGGGGCCGAAGCCGGTCCGCCAGGAAGGGCCACGGCCGCTCCGCAACCTGGTGACCAGCAACCGGAAGGTGCCGTTGACCGGCATCGAGATCGCCCTCGGCCTGACCGCCGGTCCGACCTCGGGCCCGGACGGGATCGCCAACCTGAAGCCGTACCGGATCCCGAAGACCAGGGCAAAGGTAGGGTTCGCGACCAGCCTGCCGGCCTTCCAGTTCGGCTATCCGATCGGTCAGGCTGTTCCCTCGGTGTCACCCTGCGCCGACATCGCGGCCACCTACATGCGGTGCCTCAGTCATCTCGGCACCAACCTGGTCATGCAGGACGAAGCCAATCCGGGCGAGTGGGCAACGGCCCCGCCGGTCTACTGGCAGCCGCTCGACTGGATGGGTTCGACCTGGCGTTCAGTGGTCGACCCTGGGGTGAAGTTCACCTACAACGTGACCCCCCACATGGTTGGCAACCTCGGCGACCTGCCGTTCGACGGCCAGTCGGCGATCACCCAGCGCGGCCTGCTCGGAAAGAAGAAGTGCAACTACGTGGGCAACCGCAAGCTCGCCCCGACCGATGACCCGTCCTATGCCGCCTACGCCGGACCGAAGCGCCAGTTCATCACCCTCGCCCCCTGGGTGCGAAAGGACGGCCCCCGCGCTCAGCTGATCAAACGCTCCCGGGCGATGATGGCCGCCTCCGGCTCAAAGCACGAAAACCGCTACCTGGAAACCGCCGCCATTGCTG
>JAEZIQ010000055.1 GCA_023436605.1 Actinomycetes bacterium
CACCGGGAGAGGAGGGGGTGGCTCGCGGCCGGTGGTGGGTCGGAAAATCGGCGGGTGGGCCGGAAATCCGACCCACCGGAGGTTTGGGGGTGGGAACCAATATTCTTGGCTGATGCGTCGGTCCAATCAGCGTCGGGATGCGGTCTTTGCCTGTTATCAGCAGGAAGTGACCGATCGCCCGCTTTCAGTTCTTCTCGCCGAGGCGAAGCCGTTCACGATCCAGCTGGCCGAAGGCGTCGAGGCTCATCGGGAAGACCTCGATGAAGTGATCGCCGAGTTCGCAAAGGGATGGGACCTCAACCGGATCGCGCCGCTCGAGAAGAACATCATGCGTGTAGCGCTTTACGAGATGAATTTTCGGGACGACGTACCGGCAGAAGTCGCGATCGACGAAGCGGTCGAGACCGCCAAGAAGTTCTGCGGGGCGGAGGCCCCCGGGTTCGTCAACGGAATCCTTGGCTCCGCCGCGCGAGCGATGGGAGTCAACCCGGGCGAACGCAGCACCGAGGTCGATGACGAGGGGGTCCCGGTCACCGAAGTCGATGACCAGGTCGATCCCGTCCCGAATGGAGATTCACGATGAGCAGGCTCGAGGAGATCCGGGACCGGCTGAACGAGATCACCAGCTCGCTCAAGGACGAGAACATCAGCGACACGGACGCCGCCGGCCTTGCCGAAGAAGCGGCGAAACTGACCGCAGAAGCCGCGTCCGAGGCCGCTGCCGCGGTCGAGCGGGCCGATCAGCAGGGCTGATGAGCTACCCCGAAGACCTTCGCCAGATGGTCGATGACCATCTGGAAACCGTCCACTTCAGCCACGGGGCAGGCCCCGACGGCGCTGATACCACGGGGCTGGACGAGGCGATGCGCTACTCGCTGCTCGCCGGCGGCAAGCGGATCCGGCCCGTCCTTTGCCTGGCCACGGCCAGGGCGATCGGACAGAGGACCGGGGATTTCCTCGATGCCGCCGCCGCACTCGAGATGGTCCACACTTACTCGCTGGTCCACGACGACCTGCCGGCGATGGATGACGACGACCTGCGTCGCGGTAAGCCGACCTCACACGTCAAGTACGGCGAGGCAGTCGCGATCCTCGCCGGTGACGGACTTTTCGCGGAAGCAATCGGCGCTCTATCGGCAACCCAGGCTCCGGCCGACCGGGTGCTCGAGGCGGTTTCGCTGCTGAGCGCGGCAACCGGTGTGGAGGGAATGGTCGGCGGCCAGTACATCGACGTGTCCGCCCAGTCACTCGACGCGGAAGGCCTGCAGCACCTCCACTCACTGAAGACCGGCCGACTGATCCGGGCCAGCGTCGAGGTCGCCCTGGCGCTTGGCGGAATCGATGGTCCGAGCCGCGAGCCCTACCACCGTTTCGCGACTTCGATCGGGCTGCTTTTCCAGATTGTCGACGACATCCTCGACGTGACCGGAAGTGACGAGGAGCTCGGCAAGCCGCACGGCAGTGACGAACGCCACGGAAAAGTCACATATGTCAGCCTGTATGGACTGGAACGGGCCAGGTCGCTAGCCACCGAGTCGCACGAGCAGGCCCTTGCCGCCCTCGCCGGGGCTGGCGGAGAAACCGAAGACCTGAGGCGCATCGCCGACTACATTTATGCGAGAGAACAGTGAGCGAAGAGATCGATAACCAGACTCCGCTGCTTCCCGGGATCGATTCCCCGGCGGACCTCAAGGGCCTGAGCGACGAACAGCTTCAGCAGGTAGCCGACGAAACCCGTGCCTACATCATCGATGTGATCGGCGAGATCGGCGGTCATTTCGGCGCCAACCTCGGTACCTGCGAGATCGCGGTTGCGCTCCACAGCCTGCTCGAGTCGCCGCGCGACAAGATCCTCTGGGACGTCGGCCACCAGGCCTACCCGCACAAGGTCCTGACCGGGCGTCGCGACCGGCTGCCGTCAATCCGCCAGTACGAGGGTCTGGCGCCGTTCTGTTCGATTCCCGAATCCGAACACGACATCATGGGTGCCGGTCACGCCTCAACCTCGATTTCCTACGCGCTCGGCCTGAAGGAGGCGATGCGGAAGGGGATTGGCGAGGACGGCAAGGTGGTCGCCGTAATCGGTGATGGCGCCCTGACCGGCGGCGTGGCCTACGAGGCGATGCATGCCGCCGGCGCCCTGCAGACGCCGATGGTGATCCTGCTCAACGACAACGGCATGTCGATCTCGCCGAACGTCGGCGCGCTCTCCAGCTACTTCCAGCGAGCCAGGCTGAAGCCCGGCCTGTTCCACGCCCGCGAAGAGGTCGAGGACCGGTTGACCAAGCTGCCCCTCGGCCTGGGCAAACGAATCGAGCGCCTCGGACCCGAACTCAAATCGGCGATCAAGGCCTACTGGGCGCCGGGCCTGCTCTTTGAAGAACTCGATCTGGCCTACATGGGCGTGATCGACGGGCATGACGTCGGCGCGATGCGTCGGGCCCTGACCGAAGCCTTTGCCGCCGACCGCCCGGTCGTGGTGCATGTCCACACGGTCAAGGGCCGTGGGTTCGCCCCGGCCGAAGAGGGTGGCCTGGCCGGCATGGAGAAGTGGCACGCCGCGAAGCCGGGTTCGATCGTCGACGGTGCCCCCGCCGAAGCGAAGCCGAGACTGGTTCCGGTCCAGGAATCGGATGCGCCCGCCTCGATTGCTCCCGAGATTCTCGAGAAGCCGGAGCCGAAGGCGGCCCCGCCGCAGTACACGCAGGTCTTCTCCGACGCGATCGTCAGCGAAGCCGAGCGCGACCCGCGGGTGATCGGAATTACCGCCGCGATGGCCGGCGGTGCCGGACTCCAGAAACTTGCCGACGAGCGGCCGGACCAGTACTACGACGTGGGGATCGCCGAGCAGAACGCGGTCCTGATGGCCAGCGGCATCGCCCTCCAGGGCGGCAAGCCGATCTGCGGCATCTACTCGACCTTCCTGCAGCGCGCCTACGACCAGATCGTCCACGACGTATGCCTGCAGAATCTCGACGTGACCTTCGCCATGGACCGGGCCGGACTGGTCGGCGACGACGGCCCGACCCACCACGGGGCCTTCGACATCGCCTACTTCCGTTCGCTTCCAAATGTGGTTGCGATGGCGCCCAGAGACGAGGCCCAGCTGGTCCACATGCTTCGCACCGCGGTCGAGTACGACGGCCCGGCTGCGCTCCGGTACCCGCGCGGCGCCGCGGTCGGGGTCGAGTTGCCAGGCGAGGCGGAGATGATCCCGGTCGGAACCGGTGAGACCCTGCGCAACGGCGAGAGTGTCGCTCTGCTCGGCTACGGCTCGGGTGTCGGCGTCGCGCTGGGTGCGGCGGAGATTCTCGAGGAGTCAGGCGTTCGCCCGACCGTGGCCGACGCCCGTTTCGTCAAGCCCCTGGACACGGAACTGGTCGAGCGCCTCGCGGTCAGCCACGACCTGATCGTGACCATCGAGGAAGGCGTCCTTCAGGGCGGCTTCGGCTCGGCCGTGATCGAGCATCTTGAAGACAACTTCGCGAACCCGGGCGAACGGGCCCGTGTTCTCCGGGTCGGGCTGCCGGACCGTTTCGTCACGCACGGCAAACCGGACCTGCTCCACGAAGAAGTCGGTTTCACTCCGGAAGCTGTCGCGGAGAAGGTCCTCGCCGCAGTTGAATCAGGCGTCGCCCCGCGCCACTAGACCTGATTCGAGATCACGCGCAGCACGTCTGCGCCGTACTTTTCGATGAACGCCGGTCCGACCCCGGAGATGCCGATCAGCGAGTCCTCGTCGAGCGGCTTGACCGTGGCGATCGCGGTCAGGGTCCGGTTCGAGGCGACATGGTAAGCGGGACGGTCACCGGCTGCCTCGAGGCGCCAGCGCCGCAGTTCCTCGTAGAGGGCCTCGTTCTCGGGGGCCAGCTCGGGCGGCGGACCGGAAGCCTTGCCAGCTGATTTGCGGCTCTTGCGGAGTTCGATCGACTCCGGATCGGGCAGCCACTCGATCGGGTCACAGACGTCACAGCAACGGCCGCTCGGTTCGCCCGGCGTGCTGTCGCCGAAATGGTCGAGCAGCTGGCGGCGGCGGCAGCTGCTGGAGAAACTGAACGACTCGACCGCCCGGTAGGCGGCCCAGCCCCGGTCCTCGGCAACCCGGCAGGCGGAACGGATCGGGCCCTGGCCGATCTCGGGACCGGGGCTGACCAGCAACCGGCCCCCAGGAGCAGGGTCGACCCGGAGCGCTCCGGAACGTTCGGCGACCGCGAGCCGGATCCGGTCCTCGTCCATCCGGGGAGCGTCGATGGTTACGGATCCGGGATTGCCGTCCTCGTCGTGGCCGGCGCTGCGACGCACGTCATCGACGAAGGCCAGCACTTCGGAGGGGTCAACCTTCCGCTGCTCGTTGAACCTGACCAGCCGCCCGAGATCGGCTCTCATCGCCAGCAGCACGGCCCGGGCCGGAGCCCCGTCGCGGCCGGCGCGACCAGCCTCCTGGTAGTACGCCTCCACGCTCGAAGGGATGGCCCAGTGCCACACAGACCTCACGTTCGCCTTGTCGATGCCCATGCCGAAGGCGTTGGTCGCGACCACGACTTCGGCGTCGCCTTCCATGAAACGGTGCTGGGCCGAAGCCCGCTCGTCCGGCGGCATGCCGGCGTGGTAGCCGACCGCCGAGATGCCGACGGCCCGGAGGTCCTCGGCCACCTCCTCGGTGCTCTTGCGGGTTCCGCAGTAGACGATCGCCGGACGGTTGGCCGGGTCGGCCAGTCCGATCTCCAGCAGGGCCTGCTTGCGGGCCTTCGAACCCTTGCCTTCGAGCGGGATCGTGTCGAAGCTCAGGTTTGGCCGATCGAACCCGGAATGGATTTCGGCCGGATTGTTCATGCCCATCCGTTCGGCGATCTCGGCGGTCACCTGTGGAGTGGCAGTTGCGGTGCAGGCCATGACCGGAGGTCGGCCCAGCCGTTCGGCGACCTGCGGCAGTCGCAGGTAATCGGGTCGGAAGTCGTGGCCCCATTCGGAGAGGCAGTGGGCCTCGTCGATCGCCAGCAGGTCGATCTCGCGGGAACCGATCAGGTTGAGGAAAGCGGCCGAGCCGAACCGTTCCGGCGAGCAGTAGGCGATCCGGGCGGAACCGTCCTGGACCGCCTGCCAGGAAGCCCTCGAATCCTCCTCGGACAGTCCCGAGGCGAACATCACGGCCGGGTGACCTTCGCTGCGGAGCCGCTTGATCTGGTCGGCCATCAGCGCGATCAGGGGGCTGACCACGATGGTCAGGGCGGGGGATGCCAGCCCGGGTAGCTGGTAACAGAGGCTCTTGCCGCCACCGGTCGGCATCACGATCAGGCTGTCGCGACCGGCGAGCGCTGCCTCGACCGCTTCCTGCTGGCCGGGTCGGAACCCGTCGTAACCCATGTGCGCGAGAAGAGCGGAAGGGTCACGGGGGCCTTCGTAGAGGCGGGTCGGGACGGCTTCGGTCAGCTCGATTCCCTCGAGGCCCTGTAGCGCGAGGGCGGCCTCTTCCTGTTCATCGGCGATCAGGACGGTCTGGCCGGCTGCTTCGGCGGGGGTGGGCTTGCGGGACGGGGCGGAGGGGGATCCCGGCAGTGCTTCCCCGGGGGAAGCGGGCCGGGCGGCGACCAGAGCCGCGATCCTTCCGGTCAGGGTCCGGGACTCGGCCTGTTCGTCCTGACCGAGGTTTCGCCAGCTGTTGCGGAGAGCTTCGAGACGGTTGTCGATCGCTTCCTCACGGCGGCCGGTCTCGGCCTCTCGTTCGAGTTCGGCGATCAGCCCGGAGGCTTCGGACTCGAAGTCGGAGATTGTCGTGGCGGAAGTAGTCACCGGTCCAGATTAGAGACAGCACCTGACGCTGAAAACTCTCCCCCTTCGGTGCGGTCCGATCGGGCAAAGAAAGAGCCCCGCTGGGAGGGCGGGGCTCTTGGTGATGCTTAGGGAGGAGAGAGATTCATGATCTCTATATGTGTTTTTGATCGATGGGAGGTAGGTGGGCTCTCATGCGCCGCGGGCGCTGTACCGCGTTGAAGCGGTAAGTGCCAAGTGAGCGGAGCCGAACCCGACCAGGAAGATTGTGGTCAGAGTGTCCTGCCCGGTGATGCCGGCGAGAACACCGATGGAAAAGATTGCGATCCCGATCGCCCAGTCGAAACCGGCGACGGTGTGGAGGGAGAGCGACCGGTTCGGACTGGCTGCGGTGAGGGCCAAACCCATCAGGGCCGCACCGAGGAAGAAGGTCAGGTAACCGATCCCCGGGCTGAAGGTCAGCAGGTACGGAACGACCATGAGCAGCGGCGCGGTGGCCAGCACGAGGGCGTTGTGAACGCTGATTTCTATGGGTCGCGCAGTCATCGTGATCGTTTCTCCTGCCATCAAATTAGCCATTCACTTACTTTTCGTGTGTGAGTCGGATCACATTTGACAATGGTTCTTGTCATTTGTCCGCCGAGGTGCCCGGAAATCCCTTCAGAGAGCCGGACCGCTCCAGGGCGATACGGTTCATTTTTCATGGCCAAGCGCACCCGTCTTGACCTGCTCCTGGCCGAGCGGGGAACCTTCAGCTCCCGCACCGCGGCCGCCCGGGCGATCCGTGCCGGCCAGATCAAGCTGGGCAAGGACGGGCCGATCGCGCTCCGGCCCAGCCAGGAGGTAGCCCCGGATCAGGAAATCGAGGTGCTGGGCGGCCAGAAGTTCGTCTCAAGGGGAGGGATCAAACTCGAGAACGGCCTCGACACCCTGGGCATCGATCCGTCCGGCAAGCTCTGTCTGGATGTTGGTGCGTCCACCGGCGGCTTCACCGACTGCCTGCTCCAACGCGGGGCGAAGCATGTGACTGCCCTCGATGTCGCCTATGGCCAGATCGATGCCAGCATGCGCGACCGGCCCGAAGTGACGGTTATCGAGCGGCTGAACGCCCGGGATCTCCTCAGAAGCGACCTCGACTACCGGCCGGAGCTGGCAGTGATCGACGTCTCCTTCATTTCGCTGACCAAGGTGCTGCCCGCCGTTGACGGCGTAATGGCCGATGGAGCTGTGATCCTCGCCATGGTCAAACCCCAGTTTGAGCTGGGTCGGAAGCGAGTGGGGCGCGGTGGCGTCGTCCGCAACAAGGAGGACAGGCGCGAGGCGGTCGCAGGCGTCGCCGACTTCGCGCGCGGGCTGGGACTCAGCCTCGACGGTATCGCCCCGACCGGCCTGCCGGGCCCGAAGGGGAACCTCGAAACTTTCATCCAGCTCGGTCGCACCGGCGGGGCAGGATCGCCCGGTGAAGGCCGAGGTGCTGACAGCGGCGCCGCACTCTGCGAAGGTGTCGAGTTGTGAGTCGGCCGACCGCGGTTCTCTTCACCCATTCGCACGCCGCCGGAATTGACCGGGCGGTGGAAGTCGCCCGTGCCGCGGCTAACCGTCACGGCTGGAAGCTCGTGCCGAGCAAGGAAGCCGAGGGCCTCGAACCGTCTCTCTTCGTCGTGCTCGGAGGCGACGGCACCATCCTTCACGCCCTCAGGGCGTCGCTCGAACACACGATTCCGGTGTTCGGCATCAACTTCGGCCGGGTCGGATTCCTGGCCGGAGTCGAGGCTGACCAGATCGAACTCGGGCTCGACCGGGCCTTCGCCGGCGAGTATGAGATCCTCAATCTGCCCGGCCTGGAGATCACTGCCAACGGCGAAACCCAGATCGCCCTCAACGACGTCGGCTTCAGCCGGCGGCCACGGGGCGGGGTGGCCGAGTTGAGCTACCGAATCGCCGGGGAGGAAGTCGGCCACGTGCGCTGCGACGGACTGGTCGCCTCGACCGCGACCGGATCGACCGGATACAACCTCGCCAACCACGGCCCGATCCTCGCCTGGGGCGTCGACGGCTATGTGGTGAGCTACATAGCGCCACACACCCTTACCGCCCGGGCCCTCGTGGTCGCCCCGGCCGACGTCCTTCACGTCGTCAACCACCGCAGCCGGGACGGGGTGGACATCGCAGTCGACGGGGTCGCCGTCGGCGAACTTCATCCGGCTGCCGAAGCATCGGTCGCTTTCCGGCCCAACATGGCCTGTCTGGCCCAGCTGCCGGGCTCGAACTTCTACCACCGGATCCGGGAGAAGTTCGGCCACCTGGCCGTATAAGAGCGGCGAACGTTTGTTCGTCCGATGGGGGCGTTAGAAGTTCCCTCACATGTTGCGTGAGCTTCGAATCGAGAATCTGCTGCTGATCGAGCGGGCCGAGCTGCGACTTGGTCCGGGGCTGAACGTTCTGACCGGTGAGACAGGGGCCGGCAAGACGGTCCTGGCCCACTCGCTGGATCTGCTGATGGGCGGCAAGGCAAAGAAGGGCATCGTCCGGGTCGGGGCGCCGGAAGCCTGGGTGGAAGGCGTCTTCGATCTGCCGCCGGAATGGCACGAGGATCGCGAACTGGCCGAACTGATGGAGAGGGTGCCGGCCGGCAGCGAAGAGATCGTGCTCGGCCGCCGGGTCTCCGAGTCGGGCCGGACTTCGGCTTTCGTCGGAGGCCGGAGTGCGACCGCCGCTGACCTCCAGTTGATGGCGAGCCGCTTGATCGCCTTCTACGGTCAGCATGAGCACCGGAGGCTGACGATCGGTTCGAACCAGCTGGCGATGGTCGACGGCGCGGCTGGTCTCAAGCAGCAGGACCTCCTGGCGAATTACCGCTCGATTTGGAGACGCCACCGCGACCTCAACCGCGAGCTGGAGGACCTGCTCGGTCGGGACATGGCCCGGGAACGCGACCTCGGGCTGCTTCGTTTCGAACTCGACGAGATCGACGCAGCTTCGCTGGTCGCAGGCGAGAAGGAAGGTCTGATCGAGGAGCGCGACCGTCTGCGCCACTCCGAGGGTCTCCGCGAGGCCGCCGCGGGAGCGGGGGCGAGGCTGCGCGGCAACGAGGACACCGACGGGGCGGCGGGGCTTCTGGCCGGTGCCCGGGACTTGCTCGCCTCACTCCGAGGTGTTGATCCGGCCCTTGACGAACTGGCGAGGCGGGTCGAAAGCCTCGCCCTCGACGTCGAAGACATAGGGGTTGAACTGGGCCGCTACCTGGAGGGGATCGATGCTGATCCCGGCCGACTGGCTGAACTCGAGGAGCGACTCGACCTGATCGACCGGCTGGAGCGCAAACACGGCGGAACTGTCGAGTCGGTGCTTGCGCACGGAGCCTGGTGCCGCGAAGAGATCGACCGGCTGGAGGGCGGGGAGACGAGGTTGGCCGAGCTCCGGGAGGAGATCGAAGTTGCCGCCGCCGAACTCGGCGAAGCGGCGCAAACACTCAGCCGGAGCCGCAAGAAGGCGGCCTCCGCCCTCGCGTCCAGGGTCACCGCCGACCTCGCGGACCTGGCTATGGAGGGCGCGGAGCTGACGATCGACCTGCCGCCGGTCGAGAACGGTCCGGGGGCGAACGGGGCCGAATCGGCCGAGTTCATGCTCGCCCCGAACCCGGGAATCCCGGCCCAGCCGCTCCGGGACACTGCCTCGGGCGGTGAACTCTCTCGAGTCATGCTGGCCCTGGCCGCGAGCGGGACCGGGGATCTGCGGACCCTGGTCTTCGACGAGATCGATACCGGAATCGGGGGCAACACCGCGGTCGCGGTCGGCGACCGGCTGCGGCAGGTGGCTGAAGGCAGACAGGTGCTCGCGATCACTCATCTGCCTCAGGTTGCCGGCCGGGCATCGGCGCACTTCAGCGTCGAGAAGCAGGCCGGTGACGGTGCCGTATCGGCGACCGTCCGGGCGCTCGACGAGGAAGCGGTGGTCGGTGAGATCCGGCGCATGATGGGCGCCGGCGAGGATGACGAGGCCGCAACCCGGCACGCCCGGCAGATCGTCGCCGCGAACCGGTAGGCGGCATCCGATCCGGGCGTGAACGGGCGCGTAGGCGACGAGCCATTACCCTCGTGGGGTGAACACGATCACGAACAGGCTGCGGGGGCGGTCCGCTGACCGCATGCCTGAGGGGCGGTCAGGTGGCACCGTGACCAGTCAGGGACGAATCAGGCTCGGTCGCAAGACCAAGGATCTGGTCAAGTCGCTCCGGCCAGGAGATATCGCCGTGATCAACCACCGCAACATCGACCGGATCGCGGCCGAGGACCTGGTCGCCAGCGGAATCAAGGTCGTCCTCAACAACCAGTCGTCCTCGGACGATCGCTACCCCAACCGGGGTCCGCTGATCCTCGCCGACGCAGGGATCAGGCTTCTCGACTTCAAGGATGTCGATCTTTTCGATCTGCTGGTCGATAACGAGCATGTACTGATCGAAGGCCCCGAGATCAAACGCGACGGGGTGACGGTCGCCAACGGCCTCGAACAGCTCAAACCCGACCTCGAGCGGCAGATCGAGCGACAGCAGTCAGAGATCCATCACGCCCTCGCTGACTTTGCCGAGAACACCGTCACCCACATCCAGGAAGAGAGCGAGCTGCTCTCGGGCGCGATCGATCTTCCGGAAACGAGGACGAACTTTCGGGATCGCCACGTGCTGATCGTCGTGCGCGGCCCCAACTACAAGAGCGACCTGCGGGCGCTGCGGGCCTACATCCGGGACGTGCGGCCGATCCTGATCGGGGTCGACGGCGGCGCGGACGCGATCCGTGAAGCGGGACTCAAACCCGACATGGTCCTGGGTGACATGGACTCCGTCACCGACCAGACCCTCAAGTCCGGTCCCGAGGTCGTGGTTCACGCTTACGCGGACGGCCGCGCGCCCGGGGCCGAACGAATGGTCGAGCTCGGGGTCGATCACATCGCGGTCCCGTTCGTCGGAACGAGCCAGGACGTGGCCATGCTGATGGCCTATGAGAAAGGCGCCTCGCTGATCGTCACCGTAGGGGCCCACTTCAACCTGATCGAGTTCCTCGACAAGGACCGGGCCGGCATGTCATCAACCTTCCTCACCCGGCTCCGGATTGGCGAAGTACTGGTCGACGCCAAGGGTGTGAGCCGTCTCTACAACCCGGGACTGACCGCCGGGCCATTGCTGCTTTTCCTCGCCGCCTTCATCGTCCTTGTGGTGATCGTGGTGCTGAGCTCGCCTGCTTTGGCCGACCTCTTCGATCTGATCTGGCTGAAGATCAAGATCTGGCTGGGTCTTTGATCAGGTCGGGCCTCTAGGCTTCTCGGAATGGGTTACAGCGCTCGCTACCACGCGGCCTCGCTCGCGGCAGTCTTTCTTGCCCTGGCGATCGGCATCCTGATCGGCTCCCAGTGGGGGTCCGATGTGCTGAACAACACCCGCGAGGACCTCGAATCGAGCCTGACCAGCGACCTTAACAACGCCCGCGGCGAGATCGACGACCTCAACCGGCAGCTCGACCAGTCCGGTGATTTCGGCAGCACCGTCTATCCGCTCTTGACCGACGGGCGCCTCCGGAACCGGCAGGTCGGCCTGATCGGCCTCGGGTCACTGCCTTCGAGCGTGACCGACTCGATCGAGTCGGCGCTCGAGCCCTCCGGCGCCGACCTGGTGGCGGTCGGAGCGATCAGGCAGCCGCCGTCGCTCGAGGACCTCGCCTCGGAACTCCAGCCGACCCGCTTCCGGGCGATCGCAAAGAACGACGACACGCTGGTCGCCTACGGCAAGACCGTGGGTCGCCAGCTGGTCACCGGTGGCCGGATCCTGAACCTGACCCGGAGTGAACTGATGTCGCAGTCAAGTGGCGAGTTCGCCGGACTCGACGGATTGATCGTCTATCGAGCCGACCAGGCCGACGAGAGCGATCCGGGACAGCAGGAGATCGCTGACCTGCTCGACCGCTCGATCCTCGAGGGCGCGGCGTCGACCCGGGCTCGCGTGGTCGGGATCGAAACGACCGCTACGGACCCTTCGACAGTCGGTTTCCTCCGGGATCGCAACCTGACCACGGTCGACAACATCGACCAACCGGCCGGCAAGGTGAGCCTCGTGTACGCGCTGAACGGGACCGAAGGAGCTTTCGGGATCAAGGAAGGCGCAACCCGGCTCCTGCCTGAACTGCTGCTCCCGGTCGAAGCCGGAAAGACGAGCGGGCCGGGCGGACAGTTCGGATTGGGCAGGGCCGAGCCGTAACCTGGCTCGGCTTTGTCGTCGCGATCCTGATCGGCCTGCTGGTCGTTCCCGCCGGCATCCGCGGACTGCTCGGCGCCGGGCTGACCCGGGTCAATTACCGCGAGGAGAAACTCGCCTTTCCGCTGGGTGCGGTGCTGGTCACCGCCTCGCTGGTGGCCCTCGCGCCGCTGGCGGTGCTGAACGAACGAGCCGGCCTTGATCTGCTCGAACCCGATCTGAGGCGCTGGATTATCTACTTCGTCGGAGTTGCCTTCCTCGGCCTGCTCGACGACTCGCTGGGCCTTGGTCACGCCGAAGGAACACCGCGGGGCTGGCGCGGACACGCCAGGGCTGTGATGCGCGGAGAGCTCTCGACCGGCGCCGTCAAGGCGGTCGGCGCACTTGCCCTCGCCGCTTACGTCGTAACCGGGACCGGCAACGAATGGCCGTCGTACATCGCCGACGTGGCGCTGCTGATCATCACCACCAATCTCTTCAACCTGTTCGACCTGAGGGGAGGCCGGGTCGAGAAAGTCCTCTTCCTGGTCGTGGCCGGACTTTGTCTCGGAGGATGGACGCTCTTCCCGATCGAGCTGACCGGGATCTTCCTCGGTCCGTTCGTAGTCGGGCTCTGGTTCACGCTGCGCAACCGGGCCATGCTCGGGGACACCGGATCGAACCTCGCCGGAGCGCTGGCCGGGGTTTGCCTGCTGACCGGACTCGATGAAATCGGCCGGCTGATCGCCCTCGCCGTGGTGATTCTTCTCACGATTTACGGAGAGTTCAGGTCGATCTCCAGAACCGTGGACCGGGTGCCGCCGCTCCGCTTTATAGACTCCCTCGGGAGAGTCAAGTGAGCGACCAGTATCAAGGAGAAACCCGATTCATCTTCGTCACCGGCGGAGTGCTTTCGGCTCTCGGTAAAGGCATCGCTTCAGCCTCGATCGGTCGCCTCCTCGTTTCCCGCGGTTTCAAGGTCCAGATCCAGAAGTTCGATCCGTATCTGAACGTGGACCCGGGCACGATGAGCCCCTTCCAGCACGGCGAGGTCTTCGTCACCGAGGACGGTGCCGAAACCGACCTCGACCTCGGTCATTACGAGCGCTTCACCGACGAGAACACTTCGCGAGCCTCGAACGTGACGGCCGGCGCGGTCTACAACTCGGTGATCAAGCGCGAGCGCCGTGGTGACTATCTCGGCGGCACCGTCCAGGTCATCCCGCACATCACCGACGAGATCAAGAACCGCATCCTGATCGTCGCCGAGACGAAGCAGGTCGACTTCGTGATCACCGAGATCGGTGGCACGGTCGGTGACATCGAATCGCTCGCCTTCCTCGAGGCGATCCGCCAGCTTTACACCGACCTCGGCCCTCGCCGGGCGATGTTCATCCATCTCACCCTGGTTCCGTACATCGTCCACGCCGGCGAGATGAAGACCAAGCCGACCCAGCACTCGGTCAACGAACTGCGCCGCATCGGGATCCAGCCCGACGCCCTGATCTGCCGATCGGTTTCCGGCCTGGACCGGGACATCCGCAAGAAGATCGCCCAGTTCGCCTCGCTGCCGACCGACTCGGTCATCTCGGGCCAGGACGTCGACAACGTTTACAAGATTCCCCTCATGTACCGGGCCGAAGGGCTCGACGACTTCATCCTCGAGCACTTCCACATGGAGGATGCGCCGCCGCCGGACCTTTCCGAGTGGGAAGCGATGCTGCGGATGGCCGAGAACACGGAAGGCACCGTCAAGATCGCCCTGGTCGGCAAGTACATCCAGCTGGCCGACTCCTACAAGTCCGTGATCGAGGCGCTCGAGCACGGCGGAATCCACAACGGTGTCGATGTCGAGATCGATCTTGTCGACTCCGAGGACTTTGACGTGACCCGCCTCGAGGATGTCGACGGGATCCTGATTCCCGGTGGCTTCGGCGAACGCGGGGTGGAGGGCAAGATCGAAGCGGCCCGGTACGCCCGCGAGAACCGGATCCCTTACCTCGGTATCTGCCTCGGCATGCAGATCGCGGTGATCGAGTTCGCCCGGCACATCGCCGGAATGGACGGCGCCAACTCGGCCGAGTTCGACCCGGAAACCCCGTTCCCCGTGGTCGACCTGCTCCCGGAACAGAAGGAAGTCTCGGACATGGGCGGGACGATGCGCCTCGGTGCCGACCCGGTCAAGCTTCACGACGGAACCAGGGCGCTCGACATCTTCGGCGAGGCCGTCATCTACAAGCGCCACCGTCATCGCTACGAGGTCAACAACCTCCTCCGGACCCGACTCGAGGAAAAGGGGCTGGTCTGCTCCGGAACCTCGCCCGACGAGCGTCTGGTCGAGATCGTCGAACTCGAGGATCATCCCTTCTACGTCGCTTCGCAGTTCCACCCCGAATTCAACTCACGACCCAACCGGCCCGAGCCGCTCTTCCGTGAGTTCATGAAGGCGGCGGCATCATTCGCCGCGGAGAAGCCCGCCGACCCCGGTGAGGAAGCGGAGCCCGCGGATTCGTCCGTAGCGGTCAAGGCCAGGGAAGCCTAGGCACTTGCCCTTCATTTTCTGGATCCTCGTCGCACTGATCGGAGCGGGGATCCATCTGCTCCGCCACAAGGACCAGCGGGGCACGACCGCCGTGAGCGGCGTGCTACTCGTGTTCTGGCTCGGCATCGTGATCGGCATCGGTTCGATCTTCGGCGCCGCATTCCACGTCTTCGACGCGAAGGAGACTGCGGAGGGAATCGGCTTCGTCCCGTGGAACGCGACCGGTACCGGCGCCTTCCAGTTCGAAAACGCGATGGGAGATCTGGCGATCGGAGTCGCCGGACTGCTCTGCTTCTGGATTCGGGACCGCAAGTTCTGGCTGGCCGTGATCCTGATCGCGACGATCCAGTTCTGGGGCGACGCCTACGGCCACATCCACCAGATGATCGAGTACGACAATCACGAACCCGACAACAGTGGAATCGTGCTCTGGCTCGACATCATCAACCCGGCCATCCTCATCGCCCTGTTCTGGCTCTCCGGCCGACGCGGTCAGAGCGTCGAGTCTTCTGCTTCGTGACATGATGCGGCTCGCGTGAGCCGTTTCGTTCGACTCTGCGAGACATCCAGCCCGACCGGGGAGGAACGCGCGGTCGCCGACCTCCTCAGAGAGGAACTTGAGTCTCTCGGTCTCGAGGTCTCTGAAGATGACGCCGCCGGCCCGACCGGTGCCGGTGCGGGCAACCTGCTGACCCGAATTCCGGGGCGGGCAAGGGAAGATGGTTCCGACCCGGGATGCGTCATGTTCTGCGCTCACATCGACACGGTCCCTCACAGCGGGCCGATCGAGGTGGTCCTGGATGATGAAGGCGTTTACCGCTCGGCCGGCAACACGATCCTCGGGGCCGACAACAAGGCCGCGGTCGCCGTGCTCGTCGAAATGGCCGCCCGGGCCGTAAAGGTTGCGCCGCCGATCGGGCTCGAGTTGCTGTTCACCGTGGCCGAGGAACAGGGTCTGCTCGGTGCCAAGGCATTCGACCAATCGAAGCTCGAATCGGAGATCGGCTACGTGCTCGACCACGCCACGGACATTGGCGAGGTGATTACCGCGGCGCCGACCCACATCGGGATCAATGCCGAGTTCAAGGGGGTCGAGGCGCATGCCGGCCTTGTTCCCGAAGCGGGCCGGTCGGCGATCGCTGCGGCAGCCCGGTCGATCGCCGAGATGAAGCTAGGTCGCCTCGACTCCGAAACGACCGCGAACATCGGCCTGATCTCGGGTGGAACTTCGGGGAATGTGATTCCCGGCCACTGCCGCGTGGTCGGCGAGGCGCGCTCGGTCGACCCGGTCCGGGTCACCGAAGTGATCGCCGAGATGACCGATGCGATGGTCTGGGCCGCCTCCGAAGCCGGTTGCGAGGTCGACATCACCACCGAGAAGCACTTCACCGGCTACCGGGTCGAGGATGATTCGAAGGCCTTGGCCCTGGCCGAGGCGGCGTTGACCGCCAAGGGTCAGCCTCCGGTCCGCGTCACGACCGGGGGCGGCTCTGACGCCAGCGTCTTTCGTGAACGTGGCATCGACTGCCTGTTGCTCGCCAACGGCACCTATGACAATCACACGCACGACGAGTCGGTTCCGCGCGAGAACCTCTCGAAGATGCTGGAGATCTGCGAAGAGATCGTCCAGCTGGCGGGCCGTCCCTGATGCTGAAGCTGCGGCGGGCCAGGGTCGTTTCGGGCGACCCCCTGGAAGTCACCCTCGAGGGTTCAGATCAGGTTCGCCGGGCCTGGGCGGACGAATCGATGGTCGGACCCTGCGAAGAGGGCGACGAGGTAATCGTCAACGTTGAGGCCCTCGATCTCGGTCTCGGCTCGGGCGGCTTCGACATCGTGCATGTGAACCTCACCCGCGGTCTCGAAGCCGAAGGTTCCGCAACCGAGCATGTGATGAAGCTGAACTACAGCTCGCTCCAGCACCCGGTCAGGACGATCGAGCTGCCGGTCGAATCCGATTCGGCTCACGCGGCGCAAAGGGAACCGGCGGTCCCGGTTCTCGCGATCGGCCTTCATGGTCACCTGGCACCGGCCGCCTGGGCCGCAGCCGAGGCGGGCGCGACCGGAATCGGTTACATCCAGACCGGCGGCGGCGCGCTGCCGGGCTCGCTCTCGCGGGATGTCCGGGAACTGCTCGATCGCGGCCTGCTGGCCGGGCATGTGACGGCCGGACCGTCCTTCGGGGGTGGCGAAGAAGCGATCACCCTGATCGGGGCGATCGATGCCGCTGCCTCGCTCGGATGGAACGGGGTGATTGCCGGCCCCGGTCCCGGCATCCTCGGATCGGCCACGGCCTACGGCCACGGGGGGATGTCGGCACTCGATGTCATTCACGCGGGACTCGCGCTGGGTGCGCCGGTCCTGCTTTCTCCGCGACTTTCGGCCGGTGATCCGCGGCCGCGCCACCAGGGTCTAAGTCACCACAGCCGCGCCGTCCTCGATCTCGCCCTCGGGCCGGTAGGTCTGCCGATGCCGGCCGAGTTCATTGATCTTGCGCCACCGGATCTGGACGGCGTGGAACCGGTCGAGATCGATCTCGATGCTTACGGTCGCTCGGGACTGCCGCGCCGGACCATGGGCCGCGACCTCGAGGAAGACCGACCATTTTTCGCCGGGCCTCTGGCTGCCGGCCGGAAGCTCGCCAGCCTCGTCTGAACCTCTCGGGCTGCGGC
>JAEZIQ010000131.1 GCA_023436605.1 Actinomycetes bacterium
GTTGAACACCGGCGGCGGCGAGGTGACCTGCCACTCGATCGAGTTGGCACGCCAGGGGTTGTTGCCGGCCTTGGGACCGAACCGCCAGCTGACGATCATGTTGTAGAGGAAGACCAGCTGGACGGCACCGAGCACGAAGGCCGAGACCGAGATCAGCAGGTTCCAGTCGCCGTACTGGGTGGCGTAGTCGGCAACACGACGGGGCATGCCGTCCATACCGATCCAGTGCATCGGGACGAAGGTGAACCAGGTGCCGACCACCGTGCCCCAGAAGTGGATACGGCCGAGGCGCTCGTCATACATGCGCCCGGTCATCTTCGGGAACCAGTGGTAGATACCGGCGAAGATCGTGAAGACCGAACCGCCGAACAGCACGAAGTGGATGTGGGCCACCACGAAGTAGGTGTCCGAGACGTGGATGTCGATCGGGATCATGCCCAGCATGACGCCTGAGATCCCGCCCACGGTGAAGGTGATGATGAACGCGAGCGCGAAAAGCATCGCCGTCGAATACGTGTGGATCTTGCCGTAGAACAACGTTCCCAGCCAGGAGAAGACCTTGATTCCGGTTGGGACCGCGATCAAGAGCGTTGTGATCATGATCGGCACCCGCAGCCAGCTGAACATGCCGGCGACGAACATGTGGTGGGCCCACACGGAGTAGGACAGAACCACGATGCCGATCAGGGCCAGGGCCATGAGCCGGTAGCCGAATACCGGCTTGCGGGCATGGGTGGAAATGATCTCGGAAATGATCCCGAAGCCGGGCAACATCATGATGTAGACGGCTGGGTGCGAATAGAACCAGAAGATGTGCTGGTACGAGATCACGTCGCCACCCTCGAGGAAGTTGAAGAAGTTCATCCCGAGGATGCGGTCGAAGAAGACCATGAACTGGGCGCCCGCGATGAACGGGGTGGCACCGACGACCAGCAGCGAGGTCGAGAGGTTGGCCCAGACCAGCAGCGGCATCCGCCACAGGTTCATTCCGGGCGCACGCATGGTGATGATCGTGACCAGGAAGTTCAGTGCCGTGGCGATCGACGAGGCACCGGCAAACTGCACGCCGATGTTGAAGAACGATTGGCCTAATGGCGCACCCGTAGATAGGGGCGCGTAACCCGTCCAACCGGCGTCAAATGAGCCGCCCGGAGCCAGGAAGCTGGCCATGAAGATGATGCCGGCGATCGGCAGCAGCCAGAACGAAAGTGCGTTCAGGCGCGGGAAAGCCATATCGGGAGCGCCGATCATCAGCGGCAGGACGTAGTTGGCGAGGCCCGCAAAGACCGGAATGATGAAGAGGAAGATCATCACCACGGCGTGCGTGGAGAAGAGACCGTTGAATGTGTTGGCGGCGACGATCTGGGCACCGGGCTGGGCCAGCTCGGCCCGCATCAGAAGGGCGAGCAGGCCGCCGATCAGGAAGAAAAACAGCGTCGTGACGACGTACTGCGTACCGATCACCTTGTGGTCGGTGTTGAACTTGAAGTAGTCCTTCCAGTTCTTGGCACCGTGACCGGAGTGATCTTCCGGGATGGTCGGCTTGCCGGCCGCCCAACGGAACCAGTAGTCAAAGGCACCGAAACCGAAAAGGAAGCCGAACGGAGCCGTGATCAACGGCACGATGACGTGCGGGTAGCCGGTCTGCTCGGTCTGGAACACGTCCAGACCCGAGATGGCGCGCAGTGCGACCACGAGGCCGAAGCCGAACGCGGCACCGAGCACGAGACCAATCGCGCCCCGATACCAACCCGGTTGCCTGATTGCCGCTGCCATCACTTGACCTCCATCATCGGGTTACGGAAGAGAGCCGTCAATTTTCTTCGACCCCACTTCCTTCAATTCCCCCGGATTTCTCTTGCTGTTTCTTTGATGCTTCAAGGGCCTGGTCCTTGGTCATCAGCAGACTCTCTGGAACTTCTGTCTTCTGCGACTTCACCCAGGCTTCGTACTTCTCTTCGGACTCGACCACGACGATGGCACGCATCGTCGTATGGCCGATGCCGCAAAGCTCTACGCAGACCAGCTGGTAGGTGCCTTCCTTGTCCGGCGTGACGACCACGTCGGTGGCAAGTCCGGGCACTGCGTCCTTCTTGATTCGCCACTCGGGAACCCAGAAGGAGTGGATGACGTCCTGCGCCTGAAGGTCGAAGATGACCTGGCGGTTCACGGGAACGTGAAGTTCGCCTTCCGACCACTTGTTGCCTTCGTCCGGATAACCGAACGTCCAGGCGAACTGCTGGGCGTAGGCGTTGATGTGAAGAGCGTTCTCGTCTTCCTTCTCGATGTCGTTGAGCACGGCCCACGAGTAGCCCCCGAGAGCCATGACCAGGACGACCGGAATGATCGTCCAGATGATCTCGAGCTTGGTGTTGCCGTGGATCGGCAGACCATCGCTCTCGTCGCCGGGCTTGGCGCGCCACTTGATCAGGGCGTAGCCGAGCGCGACGCAGACGATCGCGAAGACGAACGACGACAAAACGATCGTCACGTCCATCAACGTGTCAATCGGTTTGGCGGCCGTAGAGGCTTCTTCGCCAAACCAGTTGAACTGGAGCAGGATCACGGACTGGATTACGCCGAGCACGAGGACGGCGAGCACCATTTTCAAAATCGGGAGACGGGTCATGAGGCGAGTGCCATTCTATTGAAGCCGCGGAGGAAAGCTTTGTGACCCCGGGTCACGATTTTTTGACCTTGCGAACTTGGCCTGCTGATGCGGAAATCACGTCCCTCGCCACCCCCTGCCAACTCCAATTCCTATCGGCTGACTCGGCAATGTTCCTGCCGATCTCGACCCGCTCCGGGCGATCGAGAGCCAGCCAGCGGTTGACCTTCCCGGCCAGTTCGGCCACGGCGTCGGGACCCAAGGGCAGCCCGATCATCGATTTCACCTCTGGCACTTCCTCGGCCAGAGTCGCCGTCACCTCGGCCAGGCCCGAGTGTTCGGCACAAACCGGGAGCACCCCGGAAGCCGCCGCCTCGGCAGCGACCATGCCGAACGCTTCGGGAAAGGTGGAGGGCACGATCATCGAATCCGCGGCTGGGACGACCCGCGCCACTTCACTGTGTTCGAGCCGCCCGGCGAAGGAAATGGAGCCGGCCGCTTCCCGGCCCACTTCGAGGTATCCCTCCGGGGGGTTCTCGAGAAAAGCCGACAGGTATGTGAGGGGCTCCTCCTCCCCGCCCTCCAGCGATCGACCCACTGCGGCGATCTCACGGGCAGATTCGAGATCCCCGTCGGTCACAGCGGTGACCAGGGCCCGCAAACCCATCTCGTAGGCACCGAAGCCGACCAGCAGCAGTTTCGCCCCCGGGTTCTGGCGATGGATCAGCGGCCAGGCGGCTACGATCAGGTCAACGCCCTTCGAAACGATCAGCTTGCCGACGAATATGACCCGCGGGCCCTCCGCTGCCGCAAACTCGTCGAGGGCCGCCACGGCTTCGTCGGCGTCGCGACCGAAGGTCGTCGACGGGGGTTCGTTGGCGATTTCCTCGCGCAGGGAGGCGATCCGTTCCTCGTGTTCACCTGGGGCCAACGGAGCGAACTCTTTCGTGTCGACGCCGGGTGGTCCATAACCGGTCTTTTCTTCCAGATCCAGCCCGGGCAGCGCCTGCCACATCGAGGCAGCGGTGTGATGTGACCCGACCAGCACCGCGGCAGCCGGTTCGAGGCCCTCGGCGGCCCAGGGAACGAATTCCGGGTTCGGCTTGACCGTGTACTCGAGGTCGGACCCATGGTTCTTGACGGCGTACGGCCTGACTCCGGCCCGGGCGAAGATGACCGGACCCATGATCAGGTGATTGGCGAGAGCCGCGTCGGCGCCACCGATCCTCTCTTCAACGGCCTTCACCGCGGCGATGTTGGTGCCGAGGTAATAGTCGAGTTCCGCTTCGGTCAGGCGGGGGAACGCCTTCGCCTCGAAACCCTCGTACGGATCCTCGACGTAGACCGGAAGCAGGGTGCCGATCGGCGGGCGGTACACGGTGACCGACCCTTCCCCCTTCGGCGGGCGGAGTTCCTCCAGCGAAAGCTCGCCGATCGAGTCAGGGCCTTCCGAATCCGGCCAGGTGCCGACCGCGTTGACCCACTCGATGCTTTCCGCCTCACGGTCCTGGCAGAGCAGGTGAACCTCATGCCCCAAACCGGCAAGGGCGATGGCGAGGTTGGCGTTGTAGATATTGCTCCCGGTCCCGCGCAGCAGGTAACCGTGAAAGATGAGGATCTTCATTGCCGGTTATTCTCCCGGTTGATGACGACTGAAAACGCAACCACCGATCCGATCTACCGACTCCGTGCTGCCGCTTCCGGCCGTGAAGCCATCGCTCCGGTCCGTGAAGGGGTCGTTTACCGCGACGCCGAAACCGGCGAGGAACTCGAACCCGTCGCCGCGGTTCTGCCGCTGGTCGAGGGCGGTTCGTCACTCCCCCGCACCCCGGTGAACCTCCGCGTCTGCCGCCGCTGCGAACAGCTCACCCCCCGCGACCTCGCCACCTGCGAGTTCTGCGGCCTCCCGGCTTAACTGCATTCGGCGAGCTTCGCCGAGCGTCAGCAAGTCGGGCGGGATCCGACCCGCCCTCCCAGTTCAACCCGCCCGATCGCCCAAGCAGTCGGCGAGCTTCACTCCGCCTCAAGGTTCAACCCGCCCGATCGCATAAGGAGTCGGCGAGCTTCGCTCCGCCTCCAGGTTCAACCCGCCCGATCACGACATCCATGAATGGATGATCGGGCTCTGCCTTCTATGCCACAGGGGGCGGTGACGCAGGTTTGGTGTCGTCACGCTGACAAACCTGCGTCACCATCCATCCGATGGTGAAGCAGGTTTCCTGCGGCTTCGGTTGGGATCCTGCTTCACCGCATGGTCGAGCAGGGTTCGAGTAGCCGTGGGGGCCTACCCAGCCAGGCCGAGCTACCGGGCGACGACAGTCGCCTTATAAAGGAGCCTTCCGCCGTCGTAATAGCAGCCGTAGCGCTTGATGCTGTTGACCTTCTGGTGGGGATGTGACTTCCTCAGTGCCTCGTTCGGCAGATCCCGGGCGTTGGTTCCGATCGCGCACTTGTCGGGGGCGCGACTGCCACGCCAGGTGTTGGCCTTCTGGGCCCGGGCACAGGTGGCCGGGTTCGATCGTCCGGTGACCCCGGGCTGGCAGGCCATCGGGACCCAGAAAGCCGGGGCCCAGGTCGGGATGGTCAGGGCGACGACGTCACCGCGGATCACGTTCAGCGGCCTGATCGCGAACTTGACTTCCCTCCCGAAGTAACGGTTCAGGGTCTGGGTGCCGCTGGCCCGGATCAGCCGGTAGCGCGGCGGATACCTGGGGCCGTTCTTGACCTGGCGGAGAATCGAGATTCTCGCTTTCGAGGGCGTTCCGAAAAGCTCGTTGAAGTAAGGCCGCTGGGCAGCGCCATAGCGCTGGCTCGCTTCGCGGGTCGGGTTCGACAACTGGATCGACCAGGCGATCACCTTGCCCTTGTTGAAGGGAACCACGAAGCTCCGGCCCTTGGTCCCCTTCTGGAAGACCTGGAAGCCGGTCACCTTGCCTTCGGCCACGCACGCCCGGGCGGTGGCCCGGGTGCCGCAGTTCGGGCTCACCTTGTCCTTGGTCGCTCCGAGCACGACGCGGCGGTTGCTCTGGCCGTCAGCCTGATCGGCGGCACCGATGATGCCGGTGAAAGCGAGGCAGGCGAACAGCCCCAGGATGGCGGTGGTGAGTGCGCCGATACGAAAGACCGGGCGGCTCACATTGCGATGTGAACTTGATTCGGTCATATGGAAAGCAACACCGAGGCTACGCCACAGGTGCGGAAGTTCAAGGGTTTCACGGGGGCGGGAAATCCCGCCCGCCGACTACAGGCCGCCCCGATCAGCGGCCGACGATGGTTGCCGAGTAGAGCAGCACGTTGCCGCCGTAGTAGCAGCCGTACCTGCGAATCGAGTCGATTCCGGTCTGGGGACGGGTCTTTTCGAGCTGTTCGTTGATCTCGGGATTGTTCTCGAGAGCGCAGGTCGCGGGCTCGCCCCGCATTACGCGGCTTCCTCGCCATGTGTACTTCTTGCCGGCTTCAGCGCAGCGCTCGGGATCGAGCACGTCCGCGAACTCCGGGACGAAATTGCAGGCTCGCGGCTTCCAGAGTGCCGGGGCCCAGGTCGGAATGGTCAGAGCAACGATGTTCCCCTCGTAGACGTTCAGGGGGACGTTGAGGGCGAAAGTCACCTTGCGACCGAAGTACGGGTTGAGAATCTGGACCGGGCTGCGCCGGACCAGCTTGTATCGAGGTCCGCCCTTTTTCTTCTTTTCGACCTGTCGAAGGATTGCGATCCCGGCCTGTGCGGGGGCGCCGAAGATCATGTTGGCGAAGGGAAGCTGCGCTCCGTGACCGTCGATCTCGGTGCGGGTCGGATTGGACAGGGAGATCGACCAGGAAACCAGCTTGCCGTTGAAGGGGACCACGAAGTTCCTGCCCGGGTACTTCGCCGACAGCGACTGGAAGGCGGTCACCTTGCCTTCGAAGGCGCAGTCACGGCTGAAGTCGCGGCCGCAGTTCGGCTTGAGCGAATCGATGTTCCTGGCGCCGAGTTCGACCCGCTGGGTCGAGGCAGCTTCGGCCCGTGGGGCAAAGGCAGCCGTAAGCAGGGCAGCTGCGGCGATCAGGAGCGTGAGAATCCGTGCGGCGCGAAGGCCGCTTGAGGTGAGGGGAGAGCGAAGCATCGAATACTGGAACACGTTGGGGTGCCTCAATGTTGCGCTCGGGGCCCGGCGGGCTCCGGTCGTGACGGCTGCTACTTGTAGCGGTAGGTGATGCGGCCGCGGGTCAGGTCGTACGGCGACAACTCGATCTTCACGCGGTCTCCCGGCAGGATGCGGATGTAGTGCCGGCGCATCTTGCCTGAGATATGTCCGAGGACTTCGTGGTCGTTGTCCAGTTTGACCCGGAACATCGTATTCGGGAGGGCTTCGGTGATTTCGCCCTCCATTTCAATCTTTTCTTCTTTAGCCATGCGAAGGATGAGGCTACTACTCAAGCGGCATTCAGGAAGCCACGGGCATGCTCTACAGCTTCGGTTGCATCATTGATCTCACCGCTGTAGCGGGCTGCGGCCAGTTCCTTCATCACTTCTCCGAGCCGCGGACCGGGCTCGATCCCCAGCTCCCGGGCCAGTTCGTTTCCGGGCAGGAACTGCTTTGGCGGCCCGTTTAGCTCCCAATCGAGCGCGTATCCGACCATCTGCGAGGCGAGCTCCAGATGCCCCGCGACCATGCCCGGACCGGCGATCTCGGCCTTGCCCCGAGCGGCCAGACGGTCGGCTACCGTGAGCAATGTCACATCGACCGAGACCGGATCGGTGCGGTCGAGGTAGGCAAAGATCTGCCTCCGGTCGAGCGGCATCGCGGTGACCATGAACCCGAGGATCAGGTGGTGCCGGGCAAGGTCGGCCAGGTAACTGATCAGCTTCCGGCTGGCCCTCAGCTTCCGGAAGCGGGAAGTGATCTGGTCGGCACCGAGCTGGTCGTGGCCCCGGAAGGAAACGAAACCCCCCTCTTCGCTTCGGGTCTGCGGCTTGGCGCAGTCATGAAAGAGCGCCCCGAGGCGAAGCGCGGCCGCCCTCGTCGCACCGTCGGCAAGTGGGCGGGAAAGGTAGTCGGATACCTCGGCCGCCCGGTCGCCGGTGAACCGCTCGAGATCGGACTCGATCCGGAGGATGCCTTCGACCACTTCCATCGTGTGTCCGTAGACGTCGAGATGATGGTTCGGCCCCTGGACCACGCCGTGGAGGCGGCCGATCTCCGGCAAGAGACTGTCGAAGAGGCCGAGCCATTCCATCGCGGTTAGCCCCTCGAGTGGGTCCCTGGCCCCTATCAGCAGGATGAGTTCGGCCAGCGAACGTTCCCCGGCGGGGTCGACCGCCCGGGCCGAGACACTTCGGCCCAGTTCGAGCGTCTCCGGCTCGATCTCCCAACCGAACTGGGCGACCAGCCGGGCGGCCCGCATCAGTCGGAGTGGATCGTCGTTGAACGAGGTGGGACCACAGACCCGGATCCGTCCCGCGGCAAGATCGCCCAGCCCGTTCAGAGGGTCGAGAGTTTTCCCCTCCCCCAGACCAACCGCGATCGCACCGACAGTGAAGTCGCGAAGTGCCAGATCGGCTTCGATCGTTTCCGCGCGAAGCTCGGCCACGTCGACTTGCCAGGCGTCCTCGCGATCCTTTGCCCGCCAGGCCGGGAACTCCTCGGAAAGCTCGAACGCGACTCCGCCAAGAGCCCGGGCGATCGCCCGGGCCGGAGCTTCCGGGCTGCCCGCCACGGCGATATCGAGATCGTTGACCTCGCGGCCGAGCGCGACATCCCGTACCGCCCCACCGACCAGCCAGGCTGGCGTTCCGGCGAGGGCTTCGCGGATCACCTCGACCCTCGGTGCGGCCAGCACCCTCGGTCCGAGTTCCTCGACGCCTGGCACCTCACGCACGGAACTCAGCCGTCCCGGCTCACCCGCGGGACCCGGGGCGATATGCCGCAGGTCACCTCGTAGTTGATGGTGCCAAGGGACTCGGCGACCCGTTCGGCGAGGATCGTCTCCCCGTTCTGGGCGCCGATCAGGGTGACCTCGTCGCCAACCTTGACCCCGGAGTCGGGTCCGACGTCCACGGTGATGTTGTCCATCGAGATTGTGCCGGCGATCGGATAACGGTTGCCGCCGATCAGAACCTCTCCCCTGTTCGAGAGTCCGCGCCGGACACCGTCGCCATATCCGATCGGGACCGCTGCCACCCGGGTCGGGCGTTCGGCCTGCCAGGTTCTGCCGTAGCCGGCACTCATGCCAGGTTCGAAGTCCTTGACCGAGGCGACCCAGGAGTGGAGCGAAAGCACCGGCTTCAGGTCGTGGTCGGCGGGATCGTTGCCGAAGGGATCCATCCCGTAAACCGCAACTCCGGGTCGGACGAGGTTGAAATGAGTCGATGGATCGGCGATCATCGCGGCACTGTTGGCCGCGTGAAGCTTGACCTCCGGGAACTCGCGTCGGGCCCGCTCGCCGAGTTCGGCGAGACGGTCGCGCTGGAGGTCACGGAAGGAAGTGTCTTCCTCGTCGGCCGTGGCGAAGTGGGTCCAGATCGCGGCCAGTTCAAGGTTCGGATGGGCGGCAGCGGTCCGGGCCAGTTCAAGCACCAGGTCCGGGTCGGTGGTACCGAGCCGGCCCATGCCGGTGTCGTACTTGACGTGGACCCCGACGACCAGTCCGGCGGCAGCCGCCGAATCGGCCAGGGTCGCGATGAAGCCAGGATCCCAGGCGGCGACGTCGGCGCGGGCCGAGATCGCCATCTCGATCTCGCCCGGGGCCAGAGCACCAAGGACGAGCAACGGGATATCCGGGGCAACGCTGCGGGCCAGGGCGGCTTCCGAAGCGGTGGCGAAAGCGATCCTGTCCGCGCCCGCCTCAGCCGCCGCACTGATGCAGTGAAGAGCGCCGTGACCGTACGCGTCAGCCTTCAGGACCGGGCAGAGTTCGACCCCTTCACCCAAGCGCGACTTCAGCACGCGGCAGTTGTGCCGCAGGGCGCCGAGGTCGATCCGGGCTTCCGCCCGCTCGTACATCAGGCCCCGGTGAGGGCGGCCAGAACATCGACCCGGGTGACCACGCCGACCAGTCGGCCCTCGTCATCGACTACCGGCAGGCGATTGTGCTTCCTCTCGGAGATCAAGCGACCGGCATGCTCGGCCGGCTCATCCGGGCCGACCGTGATCGGGTCGGCGGTCATCATGTCAGCGGCGGTCGCGGCAAAGGCTTTCTTTGCGCGCTCTTCCCAGTGCTTGGTCGACTCGAGAAAGACGATGCCGCCCATGATGTTCACGTAGTGCGGCAGATGAAAGTCGGAGTCCTCGTTCGAGATCACGAGGTCGGAGTCCGTGATGATGCCGAGAACCTTGCGGGTCTCATCGACCACCGGGACACCTGGCAGGTCGTTGGTCTGCAGAACGTCGATTACATCCTGAATCGAATCGTCCGGCGAAACGGTGGCGGGCTCGCGGTCCATGATTTCGGCGACGGTCGGCATCGGCGGCAGCTTATTTCATCCGGCCGGGGGAATCATCGCCCGGGGGATAGCCCGGATCACATCGGTCGCAATGACCCCGTCCCGGTTGCCGATTTCGAGTGCCGCGATCTCTCCCGCGGCGGCGTGGGCGAAGACCGCGGCCGCCGCAGCTTCGAAGCCGCCCAGCCCCCGGGCCAGGAACCCCCCGACCATTCCGGCGAGGACGTCTCCGGTGCCGGCGGTGGCGAGCGCCGGAGCCGGCAGCGTGTTGACGGCGACCCGGTCGCCATCGGTGACGATCGTGTCATCGCCTTTGAGGACCACGACGGCGTTCGCCTCACGGGCGAGCCTCCGGGCCGATTCCAGACGGTGAGCAGTGACCTCGGCAGACTCCAGGCCGAGCAGGCGGCCGGCCTCCCCGGCGTGTGGGGTAAGCACGGTGACCCCCTGACGGGACGCGAGTAGGGCCAGGCCGGTTCCGGTCAGCGTGAGCGCATCGGCATCGATCACCAGTGGCGCGGCCAGTCTGGCCGAAAGGCCGGCAACCAGCTGGCCGGTCTCGCCCGCCCGGCCGATCCCGGAGCCGAGCACCACGGCCGAGGCACCGGCGAGATGCTCGATCAGATCCGCTTCCGAGCCGATGCCGAACTCGTCTCCGTCCCCAAAGCCCTTGGTCATCACCTCGGTCAGCTTGATCTCGAAGATGTCTTCGAGCCCACCTGGCACGGCCGCGGTGGCATACCCGGCACCGGAACGGATCGCTGCTTCGGCCGCCAGGCAGACCGCTCCGGTAAGCCCGCGGGAGCCACCGACGATCGAGACCCGGCCCGAGGTGAACTTGTTCGAACCGGCGGCCCGGCGAGGCAGCAGATCGAGGACCCCCGCCCGGATCGCGCCGCCCGCTTTTGGCCGCGGAGCCCCTTCGGGGATACCGATCGGGATCACCTCGACCGGTCCGCATTGATGCTTTCCGGGGGTCACCAGATGACCCAGCTTCAGATGATGAAAAGTCGCCGTCCGGTCAGCCTGGACGGCCCGCCCGCTCGCCTCCCCGGTCGACGCGTTCACACCCGTAGGCACGTCGCAGGCGACGACCGGCAAGCCGGACTGGCCGATCGCTTCGATCGCGTCTGCGACCAGGCCGCGAGGTTCGCCCTCAAACCCGGTCCCCAGCATTGCGTCGATGACCACGCCCGAAAGTGACGATGGCTTCAGAGGGGCCTCGTGGATCTCGACCAACCCGTCGCGCAGACGGTCGTAGTTCGCCCGGGAATCGGGACTCAGTTCCTCCCGGCCGGCGAAGAGGATCACCTTGACCTCGAAGCCGGACTGGTCCAGGTACCGGGCGGCAACCAGGCCGTCCCCACCGTTGTTGCCCTTGCCGCAGACCACCGTCACCAATCGCTCGTTGCCGAGTTCGGAGGTCGAAAGGTCGGCCGCGACCCGGGCCAGACCGCGGCCCGCCGCCTCCATCAACTCGAGTGAAGGCACCCCGGCCTCTTCGATCGCCCAGCGATCGGCTGCCCCCATCCCGGGGGCGTCGTAGACGGGATCAAGCCAGGGTTCCACTCAGGCCTCCGGGTCGGCGGGTGCGGGGTCCGCATGAACCGGATCGGCGATCGCCACAGCTCCGGCCATCTCCCGGGCGTGGGTCAAGCTGACCTGCACCGCCAGTCCCCGTGACTCGGCTTCCTCCCGGACCCGTCCGGACAGGCTGATGGTCGGGGCCGGATCAGTCTCGTTTCCGGCCACCACTTCGATCTCCCGAAGTTCGGTGCCCGGCGGCAGCCGCAGCGCCTTCACTACCGCTTCCTTTGCAG
>JAEZIQ010000134.1 GCA_023436605.1 Actinomycetes bacterium
GGTCTGGGTCGCCCCGAAGGGGATGAGCCACGCGGTCCGGGAGATCCGCGACCGGGTGATCCACCAGGCGCCGCTCAGCCCCTTCGAAGGTTCGGCCCGGGTCTTTGTGATCGAGGCGGCCGACGCCCTGAACGAGGAGAGCCAGAACGCGATGCTGAAGACCCTCGAGGAACCGCCGTCGCATGCCCACCTGATCCTGCTTTCGGCCGAGAGCGAAGGGGTGCTGCCGACCATTGCCTCGCGCTGTCAGCTGATCGAGTTCGGGGCGCTTCCGCCGGAAGTGATCGAGGCGGAACTCGACGGGCTTGCCGCTCCGGAGACGCTTCACGCGGCGGCCAAGCTGTCGGCCGGCGACCTCGGCCGGGCCCGGTTCCTGGCCGGCAAACGCGGCAGCGCCCTCAGGGCTGCGGCCGAGCGGTTGATGACCAGCGCACTCGACGACGATTTTGAAGGCTCGCCCTGGCTCGATCTGCTCGGTCAGGCCAAATCGGCCGGCGAGCATTCCGGCGAGCTGGTGCAGGCCGAGTTCGACGAGGCCAAGGACGAAGGCATCAAGCACACCAAGACCGAGATCGAGGAAGCGGTGCGCCGGGCCCAGCGGAAGACCCGGACCGGCATGCTCGACCTCGGCCTCCACCTCGCCGCCTGCTGGGCCCGCGACTGGGCCGCGGTCAGCGCCGGAGCTCCTGAGCTGGTCTTCAACTCGGACCGGGTCGAGCTGCTCGAAGTTCAGGTCGGCCGGATCGAGCTCGGTCAGGCCCGGGAAGCGGTGAGCCTGATCCAGGAAACCCGCCGCAGCTTCCAGCTCAACGTCAGCGAGGAGCTTGCTCTCGAGGCTCTGGCGTTTCGCCTCGAGAAGACCCTGCGGGACTGACCCTCCGGGGCTGACAGATTCAATCTGTCAGCGCTATTTGCCGACAGAATCAATCTCTCGGTCGGCGGCCTCGGCTTCCGCTTCCTCTTCCTCGACCCCGTCAATCGCTGACTGCTGGGCGAGGCGGGTGATCTGCTTCGACTGGCGGGAGGCGATTACCGAGAAATTGAGCGAGAGAGCGAGCAGGATCAGCAGGGTGACCGAGAAGAGGGCGATCGTGACGTCGCGGACGCCCATCGCCTTGGCCAGCCACTCGAGCAGGATCGGGAAGATCGCTCCGACCAGCATTCCAATCCCGAGCAGGAACCAGACGATCGAGTAGCGCTCGAGCAGCTTGTCGCGCCGGATCAGGTCGAGTATCAGGACCATGAACGCGATCGCCAGTACGGCGGCGAGGATCCGTGCCTGGGGGGTGAGCCGGACCACCGGCTCGGTCGCGGCGAGCAGGAAGCTCACTGTTCCACCTGCCGGGGCCGGAGCTGGCCGATCAGCAGCACGATCAGGGTCTTGAAGATGTAGTAGGCCGAAGTCAGCGGCGTTATGAACGAGTTCCCATGTTCCCGGGCCAGCATGTGAACCGGCACTTCCCGGACCACGAGTCCGGCCCGGACCGCCTGCTGGAGCGACTCGACCTCGGCAAACTCGGAGGAGTAGCGGTCGGCGAAGAGTTTCATCGCCTTCTCGTTCAGGGCTCGCATGCCGCTGGTCGTGTCGGTGAAGGTCTGCCGGGTCGAGGTCGAGACCAGCAGGCTGAAGAGGCGCTGGCCGAGCCGCCGGGCGAAAGTCGACTTGTACTCGGGGATGTCCGGGTTGATGTCATCGGCGAAACGGGATCCGACCGCCAGGTCGGCGCCAGCTTCGACCTCGCTGATCAGCCGGGCCACTTCCGAGGCCGGATGCTGGCCGTCTCCGTCGAGTTGTCCGCAGATCTCGTAGCCGTGACGGAGCGCGAAGATGTAGGCGGTTTGATGCGCCGCACCGACCCCCTGGTTGAAGGGCAGCGAGGCCACCAGGGCCCCGGCTCGTCGGGCAAGTTCCGCCGTGCGGTCGGTCGACCCGTCGTCGACGACCATCACATCAGCTCCCGGGACATGATCCCGGGCATCACTGATCACGGCTTCGATCGAACCTTCCTCGTTCCACGCCGGGATGAAGACCAGCTTCCTCACGCTGCGATTCTGGCATGAAATAGGGTCCGCTCCATGAGCGGCAGCCCTGCCAGCAGGCCTGGTCCCAACCGACGCAGGCGATCACGGATGCCCCGACGTCGCCACATCGGCATGCGGGTCTGGCTGGCCGCGGGCTTCACCCTGGTCTGCTTTCTGACCGCGGGCATCCTCTATTCGTTCATCACCGACAAGAGTCAGGACGTGCTCAACGAGCGCTCGACCGAGCTGGCTGTGGGTCGCACCGTGAGGCTCGCCGACCGACTTTCCGAATCCGACGTTGACGTCAAGGCGGAGCTCGAAGCGGCCAACGGCGAGGGCTACACCGCCTGGTTCTTCGACCCCGAAGGCAACCTGATCGCCCCCGAGAACCCCCGGGCCGAGTTCTCCGATGGCAAGCCGTACCAGGAGATCCTCGAGCAGGCTCTCGAAGGCGAACGCCCTTCACGGGACCTGAAGGGCGGCGAGATCGCGATCGTCGGCATCCCGGTCACCGACCTCGGTTCGATCGAAGGCGCGGTGGTGGGCCGGTACTCGCGGCCGATCGTGATCCGCTCCGCGATCGACACGCTGAGGTCGGAAAGCCTGAGGGCAGCCCTGATCGCGATCCTGATCGGCACCCTGGTCGGAGTGGGGATCGCCTCGGTGATCACCGGTCGTCTCAAGCGGATCGCCGCCAAGGCTGATGATCTGGCCTCCGGCAACTTCGACGTGCGGCTGCCGGTCACCGGCCGTGACGAGATCGGTGACCTCGCCCGTTCGCTCGACTCGATGCGCGAGGCGTTGAAGGAGAGCTTCGGCGTGCTGACCGCCGACCGCGACAAGCTGGCCGCGATCTTCGACGGGCTCGGCGACGCGGTGATGGTGATTGACGACGACGGCTCCGTCCGATTCCACAACTCGGCCGCCAACGCCCTGCTCGAACAGGGAGGCCGGGCCCCCGCACCGATGATGCATTCGGTCAAGCGGGCCGCCGCCGAGGGCTTCGCCGCCCACCCGGCCTTGAGGATGGGAGACCGCGCCTACGCGCTTCAGGCCCGCTCGCTGCCGGACGAGGGGGCTGTCCTGGTCGTGGTTCGCGACCGCACCGACGAAATGCGCAAGGAGTTCGCCGAACGTGACTTCGTCAGTAACGCGGCCCACGAGCTGCGTAACCCGCTGGCCGGGATCTCGGGGGCGATCGAGGTGCTGCAGTCCGGTGCCAAAGACGACCCGCCGGCTCGTGATCACTTCCTCAACCGACTCTCGGCCGACGCCGAGAGGATGTCCCGCCTGACCCAGTCGCTTCTGACCCTGGCCCGGGTAGAAGCGCTCGGTACCGGAGAGATCGAAGTAGTCGACATCGGCTCCGCGGTCAAGGACGTCGAGGCTGCGGTCGAGGTCCCGGTCGGGCTCGAACTGAGGACCGACGTCGAGCCCGACCTTGCCGCCAAGGGCGATCCGACACTGCTTCGCCAGGTGCTGATCGGCCTCGTGACCAACGCCTGCAAGAACACCCCCGCACCCGGATCGGTGACCATCAGAGGCCGCCGGATCGGAGATTCCGAGATGCTTCTGGAAGTGATCGACACCGGTACCGGCATTCCGCAGGCCGAGATCGAAAGGGTCTTCGAGCGGTTCTACCGGCGCTCCGAAACACGCCGCCAGGAGGGGTTCGGACTGGGTCTGGCGATCGCCCGCCGGATGGCCGATGTGATGGGTGGAGAGATGGGAGCCCATTCAGTCGAGGGCGAGGGCAGTACCTTTTGGGTTCGACTTCCTTTGATAGACCAGTCAGAAACCCCGATCGCATGAACGCAAGCCCATCCATGAACGGCGCCAACGGGCGCATCCTGATCGCTGACGACGAACCGTCGGTCCGAGACTCGGTCGGCTACGCGCTGGCCCAGGAAGGGTTCGAGGTGACCGCCGCCGAGGACGGCACCGACGCCGAAGAGCGCCTGGCCGGCGACTTCGACTTCGACCTGCTGATCCTCGACATCATGATGCCGGGCAAGTCCGGTCTCGACATCTGTCGCGAGGTCCGGTCTCGCTCTGCGGTCCCGATCATCATTCTCACCGCCAAGGACGCAGAGGTTGACAAGGTGGTCGGGCTCGAAGTCGGGGCTGACGACTACGTGACCAAGCCCTTCTCGGTTCGCGAGCTGCTGGGCCGGGTCCGGGCCCAGCTCCGCCGCCGCGAACTCGACCGGGCTCCGGCCCCCGAACAGACCCGGATCACCTCCGGCCCGGTCACGATCGACCTCGCCCGTCACGTGGTCACGGTCCGCGGCAAGACGGTCAGCCTGACCAGGTCCGAGTTCCAGCTCCTCCGCCTGCTGGCCGGTCGTCCGGGCGAGGTGTTCAGCCGGGCCAAGATCATGGAAGAGCTCTGGCAGACCGAGTTCGACGGCGACGAACGCGCCTGTGACGTCCACATCTCCAACCTGCGCCAGAAGGTCGAAACCGACCCCCAGCGCCCCGAACTGGTCCTCACGGTACGGGGCATTGGCTACAAGTTCGCGGACTGACTTAACTGAAGTCGGGCCTTCGGCCCTCCCTTAGCTCTGGCATCGGTTGGCAGCAAGGGCTTCCAGCAGTTGCCCGCCGACCCACTACGACCCGGAATGGATGGGTCGGCTATCTGGGTAGGCTCGAGCTGAGGCCCCTGGGAACCACCCTCTGGAGGCAGGGATAGGCTTCTGCCATGACTTTGGTGACTGAGTTGGATTTGCCGGAGCTTGATCCTGCCGACCCTTCGCTTTCCGGGTGGAAGTGGCACGTCACGGCCAATGAGTTGCTCGATTCGGGGAAGTGGCTGGCCAAGGGGCCGCTTTCTCTGGTGGTGCTGGACCGGGAGGCGGGGGAGTTCTTTCTGCGTTCCCGCTCGGCCGAGTTCCCGGGGAAGCTGCTCGGCCAGATCTTCGGGATCACCAGCGGACCGCTCCACGAAGAGATCACCCAGAACATCATCAATCAGAGCGGCGAGGATCACCGCCGCCTGAGGAGCCTGGTCAACCCTTCTCTGACTCCGCGGGCGGCCAACAGGTGGCGGCCGGCGATGCGGGAGATCCTCGAAGAGCTCTGGACGGAGCTCGAAGTCAACGACTTCGATTTCGTGGCCAGGTTCAGCCGGCCCTACCCCTCGCGGACGATCGCCCGGGTGATGGGTGCCCCGCGGGTCGACGCGCCGAGGCTTCAGGACTGGTCCGAGTGGATCCAGCGGCAGTTCGACCCGATCGCTCTTTCCGATCAGGAGACTCTGGCGACGATCCAGCAGAAGGTGGGGGAGTTCTACGACTGGGTTGACCCGTTGATCGAAGCTCGCCGGGCGACCCCGGACGACGACCTGATCACCTCGCTCATCCGCACCGAAGAGGAAGGCGAGAAGCTCAACGACAAGGAGCTCCGGAACCTCGTCCTCAACATCCTGGTCGGGGGAGTCGACACGACCCAGAGTCAGCTTTCCCACGCGATCCGGCTGCTGGCCGGCAAACCGGAGCAGTGGAAAGCCCTGCGCGAGAACCCGGACGAGCTGGTTCCCCGCGCGGTGAGCGAGGTGCTCCGCTTCGAACCGATCACGCCTTTCACCGCGCGGCAGCTCACCGAGGACGTCGAGTTCCGTGACATCACCTTCCCGGCCGGCACCGTCCTGGTCGTCTGTTCGTTTACCGGCAACCGCGACGCGGAGGCGTTCGAGAACCCGCGTGACTTCGACATCACCCTGGAGCGGGACCGGACCCGTCCGCTCACCTTCGGGGCCGGCATCCACTACTGCGTGGGCGCCAACCTCGCCCGGGCCGAACTCGAGGAAGGACTCAGGTTCCTTTCCGAACGCATCGAGAAGATCGAACTGAACGGGATGACCGAGCTTCAGGCGGTCAGCGGCATCTACGGAATCGACCGAATGGACGTAAGAATCACCCGAGGCTAGAGCGGTTTCGCTCAGCCAACTAGCTCGAGGGTGACCAGCGCCGCGCCGAGCGCAATCGCCAGGCTGCTGAGGGTGCCGATCAGGTAGTACTCGACGAAGCCGTCCTCGCGTTCGAAGCGGGGGAATCTCGCCGCGGTCTTGACCGCGATCACGATCGCCGCTGCTCCCGGAAGCCCGGTCACGATCGTCGTGAAGATCAGCCCCCGCTCGAGCCAGCCGATGTACCGGCCCGCACCCGGGATCCCGCCCGACCTGGGATGCTCGTCGGCCTCGTGGAGGGGATTGCTGAGACGCCCCAGGATCGCGCCGACAATGAACCCTCCGGGAAATACCGCGGCCAGCCCGATCGCGACGGCGATGGCCAGATCGGCGGCCTGGATGTCGGCGATGACGGTCATGGGTTCGCGACGGAGCGAGCGACCCAGTCGACCAGCGATCCGAGGGCGGTCTCCTCGTCGCATCCCGCCGCCAAGACATTCTTTCGCGCGCCCTGGACGGAAATCCCGAGCTCCGCTGCGGTGGCCTGGATGCTCCCGGTCCGGAAATAAGCCTCGGCGGCCTGCCGCTGCGAATCGGTCCTTCGGTTGATCACGAAGGCCAGCGGATCCAGGCACTGGGTGAGCCGCTCTCCCATTTCGCCGTCGGCAACCACCGAGATGGGACGGGTTTCCCGTCGGGCCTTTGCTTCCTCGATCGCCTGGCGGGCGTTCCAGAAAGCCGGGCCGCGACCTTCGCGGGTATCGGCGGGGAGCGGGTGCTCGACCTCGCCGATCCCGATTCCGACCCACCAGTCGCCACTGGTGAGGACCCGGCGGACGATGGTGCCGAGTGCGCCATCCCCGAGCAGGGCCTGCATCTCGTCGCCGGAGGTGCGGGTGAAAGGAAGCAGGAGCCGCTGATCCATCTCCTCGTTGAGGGTCTGGCTCCATTCGGCAACGAGATCCTCGCGGGATCGGCTCTGGCGCTGGTCGAGCAGGATGACGATGGCCATGAGACAACCATAGTGGTTGTCTGTGCAGATAACAACCAAAAAAGTTGTTCTGGATGAAAACAACCAGATTAGTTGCAGCCTTGCCGGCCGTCCCAGGTTTGGTTGACAGCGCAACCAAACCCGCTACACTGTGCGAAGGACTAACTACAGAAACTGGACTTACTAATGGATCTTCTGCTGGTTCCACTCGATGACGCAATAGTTTTCCCCTCGGTCACGGCGACGCTTTCGATCGACGTCGGTGACGAGGATCAGGTCTTCCTGCTGCCCCGCCGCGAGGGCGAGTTCGCCCGGGTGGGCGTGATCGCCGACGTGGTCGAGCGCGGCAGCTCGCCCCGGGGCGAGACCGTCGCCACGGTCGTCGGCCTGCGCCGCGGCCTGGCCGGCATCGCCCACCCCGACGAGCACGACCCCGATGCGCTCCGCATCGAGGTACAGGAGATCCACGACGGACATCCCGATGACGAACACACCAGGGAACTGGTGCGTGAGTACCGGGCGATCGTCGAGGAGATCCTCGAGCTCCGAAATGCCGACAGTCGCATCGTCAGCTTCCTGCGCAACGTGACTGAGCCCGGCGAGTTGGCCGACACCTCCGGCCTCAGCCCCGATCTCAGCTTCGACCAGAAGTTCGAGCTGCTCGACACCCTCAACGTGACCGCCCGCCTCGAGAAGGCGGTCGAGTTCCAGCGTGAGCGGCTGACCGAACTTCAGGTCCGCAGCAAGATCCGCGAGGACGTCGAGTCCGGCGCCCAGCAGCAGCAGCGCGAGTACTTCCTGCGCGAGCAGATGAAGTCGATCCGCAAGGAACTCGGCGACGACGACGCCAGCCTGATCGAGGAGTACGAACAGAAGATCGCCGAGGCCGGTATGCCGGAGGCGGTCCAGGAACAGGCCGAGAAGGAACTGCGGCGGCTCGAACGCCAGGGCGAACAGTCCGGCGAAAGCTCGATGATCCGCAGCTACCTCGACTGGCTGATCGCGGTGCCGTGGAGCAAGCGCTCCGAGGAGAAGCTCGACCCGGCCTACACCCGTGAGGTGCTCGACTCCGACCACGCCGGTCTCGATGACGTCAAGCGTCGGATCACCGAGTTCGTTGCCGTGCGCAAGCTGCGCAAGGAACGCGAAGCCGAAGCCGACAGTCGGGCCGACGGCGCGATCCTGACCCTGGTCGGGCCGCCCGGCACCGGCAAGACCTCGATCGGCGAGTCGGTCGCCAAGGCGCTCGGACGCGAGTTCGTTCGCATCTCGCTCGGTGGCGTCCATGACGAAGCCGAGATCCGAGGCCATCGCCGAACCTACATCGGCTCGATGCCGGGACGGATCATCCGGGCGCTCCGCGACGCGGAGACGATGAACCCGGTGATCCTGCTCGACGAGGTCGACAAGGTCGGCGCCGATTGGCGCGGCGACCCTTCCGCCGCCCTGCTCGAGGTCCTCGACCCGGCCCAGAACCACAGCTTCCGAGACCATTACCTCGACGTCGAGGTCGACCTCTCCGAGGTCGTCTTCCTGGCCACCGCGAACATGCTCGACACGATTCCGGCGCCGCTCCTCGCCCGCATGGAGATCATCTCCTTCGACGGGTACACGGTGGAGGAGAAGCGGGCGATCGCCCGCGACTACCTGCTGCCGAGGCAGGTCAAGCGGAACGGTCTCTCCGAGGATGAGGTCGAGGTCGAAGACGCGGTCCTGGTCGACCTGATCGCCGAGTACACCCGCGAAGCCGGCGTGCGCCAGCTCGAACGGGAGATCGGCAAGCTGATGCGCCGGGCCGCAACCCGGATCGCATCCGGCGAGGCCGGCACCCCGGTCAAGGTGGACGAGGAGTTCCTCCGCGATGCGCTCGGCAAGCAGAAGTTCTGGCAGGAATCGGTCGAACGGACCGCGATCCCCGGAGTGTCAACCGGACTGGCCGTGACCGGCACCGGCGGTGACGTGCTCTTCATCGAAGCGACCGCGATGGACGGTGACAAGAACATGGTCCTGACCGGACAGCTCGGTGACGTGATGAAGGAATCGGCCCGGATCGCGCTCTCCTACGTGCGTTCGCACCGGGACGAGCTCGGGATCGATGCCGAAGCTTTCGACCGCGAGTTCCACCTGCACGTTCCGGCCGGGGCGATCCCCAAGGATGGTCCGAGCGCCGGTACGGCGATGACCACCGCCCTGGTGTCACTGCTCACCGGCCGGCCGGTCAAGCACACGGTCGGCATGACCGGCGAGGTCACGCTTCAGGGTCGGGTGCTGCCGATCGGTGGTCTCAAGCAGAAGGTGCTTGCCGCCCACGCCGCGGGCCTGACCGAGGTCATCCTGCCGTTCCGCAACAAGGCCGATCTCGACGACGTCCCGGAGGAAGTCCGGGAAGTCATGACCTTCCACCCGGTCTCCAGCGTCGTAGAAGTGATCGACCTGGCCCTCGAACCGGCCGGGAGCACCGCGGATGTCGCATCGATGTAACAACTGCCAGCCGGTCCCCGCAGAAATGCGGGCGACCGCGCTGGTCCTCGAGCGCCGCTGGACCATGGCGACGATCTATGCCTGTTCCAGCGGCGCCACCCGCTTCAACGAGTTCCGCCAGTCCCTGCCGGACATTTCGCCAACCACGCTCTCGGATCGTCTCGAGCAGCTCGAGGAGGCCGGCATCGTCGAACGTCACACCGTCGCCGGTCGCCCGCCCTACACCGAGTACACGCTGACCGATCGAGGCGTGCGGGTTGCCCAGGCCCTGGCCGCCCTGCTTCGCAACTAGCCGTGCGGTCAGCGCAGCTCGCGCCGGGCCGCCTCGAGATCGGCGGCGCCGGCCTCGAGCGAGCGGGCTGCTTCGGCCAGCCCGACCCGCCCGTTGCCGTTTCGTTCCGGCAGCTGAGGACGGCGCGTTTCCGGCTCGGCCGGGAGGATCTCGACGTTGGCATTCAGGGTGAGCAGCTTCCGCCCGAGCAGTCGGGCTTCGATCACTGCCCGGATGATCATTCCCTGGGAAAGCCGGACCCATCGGGGTCCCCGGATGGTCGAGTTCCTGTCCATTTGCGGTCAATCCGTGGGTGGCAGGCTCAGCTTTCTTCCTGGCGATGGCGGTGATTGGAGATCGAGGCGCTGACCGCGGTCACCGCCGCCACGCCGCCGGCCATCATCGCTCCGGTGCGAAGCTTCCGTCGGAACGGATGCTTCGGTTTGCCGTTATCGAAGGACTGAATCGTGTCGTGAAGTAGTTCCGCCTGTCGTGGTGACGTTTTTCTGGCCACCGCCGACTCGACCGCGGTCTGTGCCGCCGCCTTCAGCGCCCCGTTCGACTCGAGGCTTTCCAGCACCCGTTCGAACTTGCTCTTGCGATGAAAGATGCTCATCTGGTCCCAGCCTTCCTTCTGCGTTTGATCGCGGTCACAAGGTCGGACTTGTTCATCCCTGATCGGCCCGGCACGTCGATCGCCGCCGCCAGGTGAACCAGCTCTTCCTTGGTCAGCCGGGAAAGATCACCGTTCCCGTTTCCGCTGCCGTTCCCGTTCCCGCTCTCGAACTCGCGGGCCGCCTCCTTGCCCTGTTCCCGGGAGTGCTGGCGGATCTGTTCCGCCGCCTCGATCTGCTCTTCGGCGCCCCGGGCCTGCGCTTCAGCCTCCGAAGCGACCATCTCGGCCTGCCGCTGGGCTTCTTCGGCGGCATCGCGGGCGGCCTGCTTCGCCTCTTCTGCCATTTCCCGGGCCTCGGTCAGTTGCCGGGCCGCTTCGTCGAGGGCCTGCTCTGCCCGGGCCTGATGGTCCTCGGCCTCCTGCTGGGCGTCACGGGCCTCGGCCTCGGCCTGTTCTTCGGCCTCCCGGACCTCGGCCTCAGCCTCTCGTCTTGCTTCCTGACGCCGCTCCTGGATCATCACCTCGGCATCCCGCCGGGCTTCCTCCTCGGCGCTCTTGATCATCTCGTCGCCGCGTTTCCGGGTTTCTTTGACCCGGCGGTTTCCTTCCTCGGTCACCACCCGGGCCCGTTCGGCCTTCAGCTCGGCATCCTTTGCCATTTCGAGGGCTCGCGACTCGGCCTCGTCGGCCCGGTGGGCCGCCTCGCGGGCCTTCTCGAGGCGGGTCTCGAC
>JAEZIQ010000158.1 GCA_023436605.1 Actinomycetes bacterium
CAGGAGGAACGCTCCAAGATGACCGCGATTCGCCAGAAGAACGTCACCGCTGCCCAGTGGACAGCCAACGGAAGTGGTGTTGCGCCCGCTGACTTGACCAAAGAGGAGAACGTCGATTTCGGCAGCAACGTCTTCTCGATCAAGACCCAGAAGGAGCGGCTCCCCGCCGATGTCTTCGAGCGCCTCCAGGGCACGCTCGAGCGGGGCGAGGCTCTCGACGTCGATCTGGCCGACGCGGTCGCCGAGGCCATGAAGGACTGGGCTCTCGAGAACGGGGCCACGCATTACACCCACGTCTTCCAGCCGCTGACCGGCCTCACCGCCGAGAAGCACGACTCGTTCTTCAGCCCGACCGATGACGGCGGCTCGATCGCCAAGTTCAAGGGCAGCGAGCTGATCCAGGGCGAGCCGGACGCCTCCTCCTTCCCGACCGGCGGCATCCGCGCGACCTTCGAGGCCCGCGGCTACACCGCCTGGGACCCGACCAGCCCGGCTTTCCTTCTGGACAACCCGAACGGCACGCTGCTCTGCATCCCGACCGCTTTCGCCTCCTGGACCGGCGAGGCGCTCGACGCCAAGATCCCGCTGCTCCGCTCGATGGACACCCTCTCGCGCTCGGCGGTCAAGGCCCTGAAGCTGCTCGGTGACGAAGAGACCTCGCGTGTGGTCACCACGGTCGGCCCCGAGCAGGAGTACTTCCTGATCGACGAGCAGTACTACTACGCCCGTCCCGACCTGGTCCTCACCGGCCGCACCCTCTTCGGTGCCCAGCCGGCCAAGGGTCACGAGCTCGACGACCATTACTTCGGCGCGATTCCGGAGCGGGTCCTCGCCTACATGATGGATTGCGAAGCCGAACTCTCGAGGCTCGGCGTTCCGGTGACCACCCGTCACAACGAGGTCGCCCCGGCCCAGTACGAGATCGCGCCGATGTTCGAGAACTCGAACGTCAGCTCGGACCATCAGCAGCTGCTGATGCAGGTCCTCCAGAAGAAGGCCCCCAAGTACGGCCTGGTCTGCCTGCTCCACGAGAAGCCGTTCGCCGGCGTCAACGGTTCGGGCAAGCACAACAACTGGTCGATGGGCACCGACACCGGCCACAACCTGCTCGACCCGGGTGACACTCCCGCCGAGAACCTCAGCTTCCTGTTCTTCTGCGCCGCGGTCATCCAGGCGGTGAACAAGCACCAGGGCCTGCTGCGGGCGACCGTCGCCAACATCGGCCAGGATCACCGGCTGGGCGCCAACGAGGCCCCGCCCGCGATCATCTCGATCTTCCTCGGCGCCGAGCTGGAGAAGGTCTTCGAGACGATGGCCGCCGGCGAGGGTGACCCGAACACCCCGGACGAGGTCCTCGACCTCGGTGCCGAGGTGCTGCCGGAACTGCCGATGGACGGTGGCGACCGCAACCGGACCTCGCCCTTCGCCTTCACCGGCAACAAGTTCGAGTTCCGCGCGCTCGGTTCGAGCATGTCGCTGGCCTTCACCAACACTGTGCTGAACACGATTGCCGCCGAGGCGATCGATGATCTGGCCAGCAAGCTGGAGTCCGCCGAGGGCGACGATCTCGCCGCCCGCGTGATCAAGGTCGTGACCGACTCGTACGTCGAGAACCGCCGCATCATCTTCGGCGGCGACGGCTACTCCGAGGAGTGGCAGCAGGAAGCCGAGCGGCGCGGCCTCAAGAACCTGCGGACCACCCCGGACGCCCTGCCCGAGGTCGTCGCTCCTTCGACCATCGAGGTCTTCGGCAAGTACAACGTGCTCTCCGAGCGCGAACTCGAAGCCCGTTACGAAGTCTGGGTCGAGCAGTACGCGATGAACGCGAACATCGAGGCGGAGACCGCCGCGACGATCGCCCGGACCCAGATCATCCCGGCGGTCGCCAAGCACCTGGTCCTGCTCGACGATGCCGGTGCCGAAGTGCTCGAGAAGGAAAGCCGCGGACTCTTCAACGAACTGGTCGAGAAGACCTTCGCCCTCGAGGAAGCCAACGGTTACCCGAATGGCATCGAGGAAGAAGGCATGGACCTCGCGATCTACGCCCGCGACAAGCAGCTCGCCGCGATGGACGACGTCCGCGAGGTGGCCGACAAGCTCGAGCGGATCGTGTCCGACAACTACTGGCCGCTGCCGAAGTACAGCGAGATGATGTTCATCAAGTGAGCCCCCTCACTTGATGAACCAGCATCTGGACGCATTTGTCCCGATGTTCATCAGGTAGGCAGCACCGCAGATCCTCGGGGGAAACGAGGAAGCAAGGCGAAGGGCCCCGGAATCCGGGGCCCTTCGCCGTTGAAGTGAGCTGGCTTTAGTTCGACGGGCCGCCGGGGCCGCCGTCGCGCTGGATCTTCGCCATCTCGGCCTGGATCTTGTCCTCCGGAATGCCGGACTGCCGGTAGGCGGTCCACCAGTTGGGGATGATCCCGAAGATGCCCCAGGCGAGAATCGGAATTGCCGGCCAGAAGAAGTTGTCGGTGCCCGTCCAGGCCCAGATCGCGACCATCAGCACGCTGACGCCGATGTAGATCGCCAGATGAGAAAGGAAGTCGCGCTTGGCCTCCAGCCGGTTGATCGCCTGCTGTCTGAGGTCGTGTTTCGGTTCGCTCGCTTCCACTCGACTTCCCTCCGGTTAGCTTGCTCGACGCGCCCAATCGTAGACCCTGGTCAGGAGCGGACTACGACCACCGTGCCCATGCGGGCGAAGCGGTAAACGAGCGGCGCCTCCGGGGCGGGGACCCGAACGCAGCCGTGTGAGGCCGGGTACGGCGGCACGTCCGGGTACTCGTGAAAGGCGATCCCGTTGTTGAAGTAGGAGGCGTAGGGCAGCCAGGTCTTGAAGGGGACCGACCAGGACTGGAGTTCCTTGCGGAAGACCGAGTAACGGCCGGTCGGGGTGTCGTTGCCGGGTGAGCCGGCCGAGATGTGAATCGTCCTGACCGCCCGGCCACCCCGCACCAGCATCAGCACTCCCCTGCCGATCCGCACCTCCATCAGCCGCTTCGGGCGTTTGGCGCTCGGCCGGGGACGCTTCGCGGTCCGCAGCTCGGCCCGGGTCGCCGGGCCGGCAACCCCGTCCCGGTCCAGCCCTTCCCAGGACTGGAAGGCCATCACCGCCTGCTGGGTCTGGTAGCCGACCACCCCGTCCACCCCGCTGGGCGGCAGGTAGCCGAGGTCGGCGAGCTTCTGCTGGAGCCAGATCGCCCCCGCGGACCGGGTGCCGGACTGCCCGTCACTGGAGGGAAGCGGCGGCTCCTTCTTCGGTTCCGCGTAATCGGCCCTGTCCTTCGGACCGCTGACCGCGAGACCACCCGACCTGACCTGGACCTCTTTCACGTCCTTGAGCGAGGTCAGGGTGTAGGTGACCTGGGCGACCCGCCCGTCGACCGTCTTCTGCTGGTGCCGGGTCCGCTGGGCCGGGTCGGCCGGGATCCCGCCAAGAAACTCCTCCGAAAGCTCCACCACGGCTTCCCCGTCGCGTTTCAGCCGGACATCCTCGACCTCGGTTCCTTCCGGGATGTAGGTGCGGTCGACCGGCACCTCGAGCAGGGCTTCAGCCGCCGCCTCCGGGGCCTCATCGGCCGGCACTTCCTTCTCGACCGGATCGAACTGCTCGCCCTCGGTTGAAAAGACCTTCACCGGTTCGGTCGCGTCGGAACCGGCTTCCCGCCCGGCGACGCTGCCCGGGCCGTCGTCATCGGATGAACCGCAACCGGCCAGACCAAGGAGGCAGATCGCCGCGAACAGAGGAACGAGACGGAAGGCGGGCACAGACACACCCTAGTGCCGGGATATGCGGCTCACCGGTCGGGCGGTTTAGGATCGGGACATGAGGATGAGGGCTGCCGTACTCGAGGAATTCGGTCAACCGCTCGTGGTCCAGGAGGTTGAACTGGCCGAGCCGAAAGCGGGCGAGGTGCTGGTCAGACTCGAAGCCTGCGGGGTCTGCCACACCGACATGTACACCGCGTCGGGAGCCGATCCCTCCGGTTACGCACCCTGCGTACTCGGCCACGAAGGTGGCGGGATCGTCGAGAAGGTCGGTGAAGGAGTGACCTCGGTCGCCCCCGGCGACAAGGTCGTGACCCTGTTTTCTCCCCAGTGCCGCGAGTGCGTCCACTGCGTCGACCCCCGCACCAACCTCTGTATGGCGATCCGGGCCGAGCAGAACCTGGGCCACCTGCCGGACGGCACCACCCGTCTTTCCCGGGACGGTGAGGACATCCGCCACTTCATGGGCACCTCCACCTTCGCCGAGTACACGGTGATGCCCGAGATCGCCCTCGCCAAGATCAACCCGGAAGCACCGCTCGATCACGCCTGCCTGTTCGCCTGCGGCCTCTCCACCGGCCTCGGCGCCGCGATGTACACGGCGAAAGTCGAGGAAGGCACCACCTGCGTCGTCTTCGGAGCCGGAATGGTCGGCCTCGGCGCGGTCGCCGGTGCCCGCCTGATGGGGGCCGAGCGGATCATCTGCGTCGACCTCTCCGAAGAGCGGCTCGAACTGGCCCGGGGCCAGGGTGCGACCGATCTCAAGGTGGCCGACGAGGACACGGTCCAGTGGATCATCGACGAGACCGGCGGTTACGGCGCCGACTACACCTTCGAGGCGACCGGCCTGGTCAACGTGATGCAGCAGGCGGTCGAGTCCGCACGGATGGCCTGGGGCCTCTGCACCATCGCCGGGGTCGCCGGCAAGGGCGAAACCCTTGACGTGATTCCCCGCTGGCTGATCCAGGGCCGTCGCATCGCCGGTTCTTCCTTCGGCGGCGTCAAGGGCCGCGACCAGGTCCCCGAGCTGGTCGACCGCTACCTGAACGGCGAGATCGATGTGGAACCGTTCCTCTCCCACCGGATCACTCTCGACGAAGTCAACAAGGGCTTCGACCTGATGGAAGCCCAGGACGGCATCCGCAGCGTGATCGAATTCAACTGATGACCCTCAACCACCCCTCCCCCGTTTCCGGAAAGGACCGCCAATGATCATCCAGCGAGTCGAGCAGTCCGAATGGCTCTCCAACTCCTACCTCGTTTCGGAGGGCGGAACCGGCGTCCTGATCGATGGCAACGGGGTAATCGAGCCGCTGCTCGAGCGGGTCGATCGCGAGGGCATCGAGCTGACCCACATCCTGCTCACCCACGAACACTGGGATCACGTGGTCGACCTGCGCGAGGTGGCCGACCGTTACGGCGTGCCGATCGTGGCCAGCCAGAAAACGGCGGACCTGGTCGATTTCAAGGTCGATGAGATAGTCGAGGACGGTGACGAAACGGTTTCCGGTGATCTCACGATCAAGTGGATCGCGACCCCGGGCCACGCCGACGGCCACATGGCCCTGCTGATCAACGGCACCGACGTGATCACCGCCGACGTGATCTTCAAGGGCACGGTCGGCGGCACCGTCGCCCCCGGCGAGACCGGTTTCCCGGAGCTCAAGAGCTCGATCATGGACCGGCTGATGACCCTGCCGCCGGAGACCCGTATCCACCCGGGCCACCGCGAACCGTCAACGGTCGGCGAGGAGTGGGAGAACAACCCCTTCATCCGCATCTGGCGCGGCCTCGACGAGGAGGGCGACGAGCCCTGCGAGGTGAACAACTTCGGTTCGGCCACCCTGATCCTCTGGGCGCCCGATTACGACGGGACCAACAAGGCCTGGATCCGCCTGCCGGACGGCGAGGACAAGATCACCGGCGGCTCGCAGATACTCAGCCGCGGCTAGAGAGAACCGCTAGAGCCGGAAGCGGAAGCGCCGCAGGGCGCCGGAGAAGGCACCGGCTTCGGCCAGTCCGCCGATTCCGAGCAGGGCACCGATTCCGAGAGCGGTCTTGACTCCGCCCGGGATCCCGCCCCCGCCGGAGTCCGCTTCATCCGGCGATGCCTCCTCGGCGCTGCTGCCGGACGGGGAATCCTCGGTCGGCACCACTTCGGCGATCTGGGTCGGGTCGATCAGCTGACCGGTAACGGTCTCGCCGCTCGGCTCGACCGGTGGCTGCTCGCGCCGTTGCTTTTCCTTCGGCTCAGGAGACGAGGGTGAAGGCGAACTGGTTGCGGGTGAACCGCCGCCGGTCCCGCTGCCGTAGTCGTCGTAATAGCCGTCATAGGGGTCGTAGTAGCCGGGATCCGTGTAGCCCTGGTCCTCGGTGTTGTTCTGGTCGCCGTTCGAATTCTTGTTCTTTGTCTTGTCCGGCTTCTTCTTCGGGGCCTTTTCGATGTAGACCAGAGCTCCGCCGTTGGCATCGCTGTACCCGGTGGCGCTTGCGGTGACCACGACCGCAATTGAGTCCCCGGGCTTGCCCTTGAAGGTTGTGGTGAAACTCGATGTGGTCGAAGGCTGGTTCTTGCCGACGATCGACCACGAGAAGGTCGGTAGGACCCCGGGCGCGAGACCGTTAGCTGCAGCGGTGAAGGTGACCTTGGTTCCGTTCTTGACCGTCGTCTCCCGGGGCGAAACGGTCACCTTGAACGACTTCAGGCCCTGTCTCGGTTCGTAGAGCTGCGGATTCAGGTTCGAGT
>JAEZIQ010000165.1 GCA_023436605.1 Actinomycetes bacterium
AGCTGACTGTGAAGGTCAAGTCGACCGGCAAGGCGACGGTGAATCTTTCCGCTGTCAGTGGTGGCAAGAAGAACTACTTCAAGACCGCCAAGGTGAATTTCAAGAAGAAGAGCACCAAGACGGTGAACCTCGCCCTGACCAGTGCCGGCAGGACCGCGCTCGGCAAGTGTGGCGCCAAGACCGTGACGGTCAACGCCACCTGGAAGCAGAAGGTCGGCAAGAAGACCAAGAACGCCAAGGCTTCGAAGAAGAAGACCCTGGCCAAGTGGAACGGCAACCCGGACTGCGTCGAATACGTCTCGGTCGACCTCGGTAACGACCCCGAGCACTGCGACTTCCTCGACAATACGGCCTGCCTGCACCCGTGGCCGAACGACTACTACCTGAAGGACGACGCGACCAGTGCCACCGGCAAGCGCCTCAACCTCGGGCCTGAGTCGACTCCCGCGAACATCGGCGGGACCCACATTTCGGTCACCGACATCAACCGTGGTGACGGCTTCAGTCCGGGCAACCTGATCGTGCTGAAGATCCCGGGTCTCGATACGCCGGCCGCATTCGAGAACAATGACTTCGTCACTCTCGAGGATCTTCACGCCTACGACGACCCGGCGCAGCGGATCTTGCTGATCGACGCCGAGACCGGCGAGCGCCAGCCGATCTGGGCCGAGCTCGATGCGAACCCGACCTCGACCGACCCGAAGGATGGCAACCCGGGCGGCATCAACACGAACCCCTCGAACACCGAACCGGTCAACATCATCGTGCGTCCGGCCAGGAACCTCGAGTGGGGTCACCGCTACATCGTCGCTTTCCGAGACCTCAAGGACGCCGGGAACAACCCGATCGCCGCTCCGCTCGGTTTCCGGGTCTACCGTGACAACCTCCCGACCAGGCAGTCCGTGGTCGAGGATCGCCGTTCGCACATGAACGGAGTGATCGGTGACCTGGTCAACAAGGCCGGCGTTGATCGTTCCAGCCTCTACATGGCCTGGGACTTCACCGTGGCCTCGCAGGAGAGCGTGACCGGTCGGGCCCTTCAGGTCCGCGACGACGCGTTCGCCCGCCTTGGCGATAACAACCTGGCCAACCGGGTGATCGAGGGGGAGAGCCCCGACATCGAGATCACCTACGTCTGTGACCGTTACGAGAACCCGGATGTGAACACTCCGGTTTCCGACGGCTGCAGGAACGGACCCAACCCGCCGGCCGGCACCGACCGGCGGCCCAGCGTTCCCGGTTCGAACCTGATCCGCGTGATCGACGGTTACCTGAAGGACGTGCCCTGCTACCTGAACCAGGACGGCTGCCCGACCGGGTCGCAGTTCAACTTCAAGGCAGACCACACGATCGACTTCAACCCGTCGTTCAAGATGGACGTTCCGTTCCGCTGCTTCATCCCGACTGCGGTCCAGCCGGGCGGCGAGAACACGCCGGTGACTCCCGGACAGGCCGGGATTTACGGTCACGGCCTGCTCGGCGATCTGAACCAGATCACCTCGGCCGGCCCGACCAACGTCGGCAACGAGGGCGGCAGTGTCTGGTGTGGCGCCAACTGGGACGGTTTCTCGACCAACGACCTGGGCACCGTCATCCAGGCGCTGACGAACATGTCCAACTTCCCGAAGATGGCCGACCGCATGGTCCAGGGCTTCGTCAACTTCATGTTGATTCAGCGGGCCATGATCCACCCCGAAGGCTTCGCCCAGCAGGCTGCCTTCCAGCTGGACCCCGACGGAGCCGGTTCTTCGGATCCGGTCTCCACGATCGATGTATCCGCGGGTGCGAACACCCGTGGCATCTACATGGGCATCAGTCAGGGCGGCATCATGGGTGGTGCCCTGATGGCGCTCACGCCTGACTCCGACTACGGCGTGCTGGGCGTGCCGGGTATGAACTACTCGACGCTGCTCCGCCGTTCGGTCGACTCGGATCAGTACTTCAAGGCTGACGGTATCGGCCTGTACAAGAACTACCCGGACGAGCATGATCGACCCCTGCTGCTATCCCTGATCCAGTTGATGTGGGACCGGGGCGAGGCCAACGGTTACGCCAACAACATGACCGTGAACCCGCTCCCGAACACTCCGGAGCACCGGGTCATGCTGCGCGTCGCCTACGGTGACCATCAGGTGACCAACTACTCGGCCGAGGTCGAGGCCCGCACGATCGGTGCCGGGGTTTACTCGCCGGCCCTGAAGCCGGGTCGTCACTGGGACGTCGATCCGTTCCTCGGCATGGAGAAGGTGTCCACCTTCCCGAACGTCGGTGACAGCATGCTGGTCTACTACGACAGCGGTCCCGTCGACTTCGTCGGCAACCGCGGCATCGGCATCGGCAAGCCGCCGATCGAGGAACTGCCGCCGCGGACCGAATGGGGCTACGGCCGTGACTCGCATGAGGATCCGCGCCGTTCCCAGGACGGAATCGAACACGCGACGACGTTCCTCCAGAACGCCACGATCAACAGCTGCGAGCTGATCACCCCGATTCCCGCCGGTGACGCCCGCTGCTACGCGAACGGCTATGAGGGAACTCCCTGACGTTCGCTGAGTGACACCACCGGCCCGGAGCCGGTGGCCTGATTCCTTCCGGGGGCGATCCGGTGCGTCTTGGCACCGCATCGCCCCCGGATTGTTTTCCGGGGGAAGAAAAGCCGGGATTTACAAGTCAGTTGACTGACTTGTTGTATATTCGCGGCATGAGCGAGGATCGGCAACCGCCGGAGGAGCGTCGCCAGCAGAAGGACCGCACCGCGGCGACCAGGGCGGCGGTTCTCGAAGCGACCGTCGAGTTGCTGGTCGAACGGGGCTACGCCGGCACTTCGACCCGGCTCGCGGCGGAGAAGGCCGGAGTCTCGCTGGGAGCTCTGCAACACCATTTCCGGACCAAGGCAGAACTGACCGTGGAAGCGATGCGGTTCGTCACCGGCCGGCTTGCCGATGAGTTCGTTTCGGCGATCCCCCGGGACGGTGACGAGATCGATCGGATCAAGGTGGCTCTCGACCGGCTCTTCGTCGTCTTTCGAGGCCCGACCTTCGCGGCGGCCCTCGAGCTTCACCTCGCGGCCAGGACCGACGTCACTCTGCGAGAACCGCTGAGCCAGCTTCACTTCGATGACCAGGCCCGGATCCGCGAAAGCGCAATTGCCCTGATGCCCGGAATAGAGGAGTACCCCGGCTTCGACGCCTGGCTGCTGATGTCGATCTCGGCGATCCGGGGGATGGCGGTCGCGGTGATGGGCGTGGAAGACGTGGACGACGAGTGGCAGCTGCTCAGGGACCAGCTACTCGAATCGGCAACCGAGCTATTGAGGCAGGAGTCAGCATGACCAATCAGACCAGCGTTTCCGAGAAACCGCTTCCGCCCGGACCGAAGGGCATCGACTCGGCGAAGTTCCTGCTCCGTTCATCCCGGGATTTCAAGCAGCCGATGATGGACATGGCGATCGAGTACGGCGAAGTCGCCCACGTCCGTAACCGGGGACGCGATTTCGTCGTGGTCAGTGGGCACGAGGCAGCCCGGCATGTCCTGATCACCAACCAGGACAACTACCGCAAGGGACTCGAGTACGAACTGCTGCGGATCGTGCTCGGCGAAGGACTGCTGACCAGCGAAGGGGAGACGTGGCGCAAGCAGCGGCGTCTGGTCCAACCGATGTTCGCCAAGCGCTACCTGAAGAACTTCACCGCCCACATGACCCGGGCCACGGCCGAAGCGCTCGACGGAGAGCCCTTTGCCGACCTGCCCGACGGCGAAGTGATCGACATCTCCGAAGCGATGATGGCCCTCACCCTCGACATCGTCGGCCGGGCCCTGTTCGGGGCCGACCTCAGCGGTGCGACCGCCCGCAAGGTCGGACCGGCGATGAACGACGTGCTCAGCCTGGGCACGAAGATGACCCGCCGACTGCCGACCTTCGTCCTCGCCAACCTGCCGGGAATGGACCTCGAGAAGGCGATCAGCGTCAACCCGGAAGGCCGCCGCTTCCAGCGTGCCCTGGCAGACCTCAAGGAAGTGATCGACGACCTGCTGGAAGAACGAAGCCGGCAGAGCGACACCGGTGATGACCTGGTCGGCCTGATGCTTTCCGCCCGGGACGAGGAAACCGGCGAGACGATGAGCCGCGAGCAGATCGGCGACGAGCTGATGACTTTCATGCTGGCCGGCCACGAGACGACCTCGAACGCGCTCGCCTGGACCTGGCGGCACCTTTCACTCAACCCGGGTGCCCGTGAGCGGCTCTTCGAAGAAGTCGACACCGAACTTGGCGACCGCATCCCCGACATGGATGACATGGACCGCCTTCTCTGGACAAGGGCCTGTGTCGAAGAAGCGATGCGGATCGACTCTCCGGTCTGGACCGTCGGCCGGCAGGCCCTCGAAGAAGACGAGATCCTCGGCTACCGGATCCCCAGGAATGCAAGCGTCATGGTCCTGATCGCGATGGTCCACCGTGACCCGGAGATCTGGCCGAACCCGGAGGGATACGATCCGAACCGGTTCCTGCCGGAAAACGTAAAGGGAAGGCCACGGCACGCCTACATGCCGTTCGGCGCGGGCCGCCGGGTCTGCGTGGGTTCGACATTCGCGACGGTGGAAGCGACTTTGCTGGCCGCGATGATGAGCCGCCGGCTCCGCTTCGACCTGCCGCGGGGAACCAATGTCGAAGCCGAAGCGGTGATCACGCTCCGGCCGAAGCACGGCCTGCCGATGCACGTCTTTCACCGGCAGCCCGATCCGGTCCCGGAAGAGGCTCCGAAACCGGATCTGGCTGCGGTCTGACCGCTTGAGGGTCTAGGCCTTTTCGAGAGTCGGGTCTTCGGCCAGTTCCGGCGCGAGCGGCTCGCCCTTCGGATCCTTGTTGGCCACCAAATGGCCTTCGAGCGAGACGTTCGGCAGGATCTTGTCGAGCCAGCCCGGCAGCCACCAGGCCTTGTCCCCCAGCAGGGTGACCACCGCGGGTGCGATCACGAGGCGCACGATCAACACGTCGATCAGGATCGCCAGTCCGAGCCCGAGGCCCATCATCTTGGCCGTCACATCCGACTGGGTGACGAAGGCCAGAAAGACGGAGGCCATGATCAGTCCGGCGAAGAGGATCACCTTGCCGATGCGGGCCATTCCGTGGATGACGCTTTCTCGCGGGCTGTCGCCTTCGTTGTAGGCCTCGTGAACGCGGGAGAGCAGGAAGACGTTGTAGTCCATCGAGAGTCCGAAGAGGATCGCGAAGATCATCACGGGGATGAACGACATGATCGGCACGCCGCTGTCGACCCCGATCAGGCTGGCCCCGATCCCCTTCTGGAACACGGCGACGACCACGCCGTACGCCGCCCCGACCGAGAGCAGGTTGAAGACCGCCGACACGAGCGGGACCCAGAGTGAACGGAAGGCCGCCATCAGCAGCAGCACCGAGAGACCGATCACGACCGCGATGAACACGGGCAGTCGTTCCGAGACCTTGTCGGAGAAGTCCTCGAAGCTGGCTGTGTTGCCACCGACGTAGGCGCGAAGGTCGGTTCCCTTGGTCGCTTCGGGCAACACGTCTGCGCGGAGCTTTTCGAGCAGGTCGCTGGTCGCGGCGTCCTGCGGAGAGGTGGTCGGGATCAGGAAGATCGTCGCCATCTCGTTGTCTTCGCTGGGCGCAGCGGGGGAGACATCGGCAACACCGTCAACCTTGCGCAGGTCCTGGGTGACCCGATCGAGTTCGGTTTCGCTCTGCTTGGCACCGTTCGGCGTGTCGACGGCGATGAAGAAGGGTCCGTTGACTCCCTTGCCGAAGCCTTCGCTGATCAGATCGTAGGCGACGCGCTGGGTCTTTCCTTCGGGCTGATTTCCATCGTCGGGCGAGCCGAGGCGCATGTCCATCAACGGTGAAGCGAAGATCAGGAGCAGGACCGCGCCGGCGGCGATCGCCAGCCACGGCCGGGCCGTGATCCGCTCGCCCCAGGCGCCGAAGCGCTTCGAGGGAAGCACGTGGCTGAGCTTCTTCGGCTTCAGCCAGCGCTGAAGCGCACCGATCATGATCGGAATCACCGTCAGGGCTGAAACCACGACCGCCGCCACACCGATCGCGGCGCCAATTCCCATCTTGCCGATCAGCGGGATGCCGATGACGAGCAGGCCGGCGATTGCGACCATCACGATCAGGCCGGCGGCGAGTACGGCTGAACCCGAGGTGGCAGCTGACTTGGCCGAGGCGTCGCGAACCGAGTCGCCAGCCGCAGACTGTTCCCGGAACCTTCCCAGGATCAGCAGCGAATAGTCGATCCCCGCACCAAGACCGAGCATCATCGCGATCGTCGATGCGAACTCGGGCAAGCCGAGCGGCGAAGCGAGGATGACGAGAAGCATCTGGCCGACCATCACGCCGAGCAGGGCACCGACCAGGGTGGCGATCATCGCGGCAATCGAACGGAACAGCAGCGAGAGCAGCACGATCGCGATCAGGACGCCGATCAGCTCGCCGACCGGAGCCTCCTGCTGCTGGCCGGCATCGATGACGATGCCCCGCATCGCGACTTCAACCCCGTCCTCCTTGACCGGATCGGTCGCGTCCTCAAGAAGCTTGAGCTGCTTCTTGCTGACGTCTCCGAACTCGAGGTCGTAGCGGACATCGACGTAGGCGATCTGCCCGTCCTCGGATACCGCCCCGGAACCCTCCCCAAACGGATTGCTCACGCCGTTCTCATAGACGTCCGGCTGCTTCTTGATCTCGTCGATCGCGGTGAGGATCGCCTGCTTGCGCTGTGGCTCGGTGAGCTTGCCTTCGGTGGTGTGGAAGACGATTGTCGAGTCCACACCGGCCAGGGCCGGACTGTGCTCGGAGAAGAGGTCGTAGGCCTCCTGGCTCTCGGTGCCGGGAACGTCGAAGTCCTCGGGTGGCGGATCGCCGGCATTGCCGGAAAGAGCGCCGATCGCGAAAACGGCTATCAGGGCGATGATCAGCGCGCGCAGCCAGTGGCCGGTGATCGAGCGTGCAAGTCGGGCAAGGAGGTCGGACATGGTTCTCCAGGTTGAGGGGGAAGGAGGGAAGACGGGCAAATTACCACAATGACTGCAAAACTGCAGCCGCTGCAAATTCAATGGTAATCTGGGGGAGTGTTCACAGTAGCCGCCAACACCCTTCGTGAGCGAAAGAAGGCGAAGACCCGCGAAAAGATCGTTTCGGTCGCTCTGCGCCTGTTCGCCGATGACGGGTACGGAAACACGACCATCGCGAGGATCGCGGAAGAAGCCGAGGTTTCACCCCGGACCGTCGCCACCTACTTCCCGGCCAAGGAAGACATCGTCTTCCACCTCAGCGACATGACCAAGCAGAGGCTGGTCCTGGCGATCGAGGAACGTCCGGACGGCGTCGACACCATGACTGCGCTTCGTGAGTGGCTGCTTGAAGAGCGGGAGCTTTTTCAGGAACACCACGAGCTGATGAGCTGTCAGCAGAAGGTGATCGACAACGAGGAGGCGCTGCGGGCGCACGAGCAGGCGATCATGCGCGACTTCGAACTGGTGCTCGCGGAGGGTCTTGCGGTCGACCTGGGGGTGAAGCCCACTGATCTCGAGGCTCGCCTGGCTGCCGCAGCCGCGATGGCCGTGTTCGATCTGCTCGGGGACGAGCGCAAGGACCGGGCCCAGGGTGAGCTGCCTCCGCTCGACGAGCAACTAGAAAAGCTTGACCAGGCTCTCACCTTCATCACCGGCGGCGTCGCCGCCCTTCGTGAAGCCCGGACTTGACCGTTAACTGGAACCGCCCCGGTGCGGGCCGGGGCGGTTCGTGTGCCTCATGGGAGGGAGGTCTTGGCTAGAACTGGCCGCCAGGACTGCGGGCGACAAACCTGCCCGAAGTCGAACGCGGGCTGGTGCTCCAGCCGGGGCCGTTGCCCGGAGTCATCGACGTGTCGAAGCGCAGGCCAGCCACGATCATGTAGGCGTGGCTCGGGTTCGAGTACACCGTGATCCAGCGGCCCTTGCCGCGCTTGCCCCAGCTCATGTAGCCGGTCGAAGCCATCGGTGAGCTGACGAAACGGCCACCGCGGAGGGCGAAACTGACCGAACCGGAGCAGTCATAGCCACTGTCGAAGAAGCTGCCGTGGCCACCACCGTAGCGGTAGGGCTTGTTGCGGATCTTGTTGGCCCAGGCGATTACCTTCTTGACTCGGGCCGGGGCGGTGGCGGGAGCGTAGGCTTTGCCGTTGATCAGGCGGGCCTTGCGCACCGGCTTGCAGGCGGAGCTGCCCACCGTCAGGCCACCACTTGCCGAAGCGGGCTTGCAGGCGGCCGCCGAGGCATTTGAGGGAGCGCCAAGCGAAAAGAGAGTCAGGCAGGCAAACAAGCCGGCCAGACCTGCGGCAAAGGCGCGTGCGAACGATCTCTTTTTTTCAGGGGTCGAGGGGAAGATGCCGATCTCCTTTTTCTTGCCTGCGGGGTTAGCTGACGGGCTGGCGCTTAGGGAGTAGCGCTCTCACCAATCTGGTGGGTTCGCCCCAACTGCCTGGGTCCCCCGCTTCCCGGCCCAGTCGGGCCCGGAACTCGGCGTATCGGTTTACTGAATCACGAAGTGTAGAGCATTTCTTAACACTTTGCTCACATAAGGGAACTGCATGGCGGCCGGCTGCGCCAGCCGTCGAACCGGGAGAAAAGGTCCTTGTGGCGATATAGGCTCACGGACGTGAAAGAAGCCCGTCATAGAGAAGTCACCTTCGAACCGTTCACCGCCTCGGAGATCTCCAATTACGAAGCGAAGTTCAAAGCCGCCGAGGAAGTCGCCGCGCTGGCCGAATCCGGCCAGGTGATCGGGGCAGGGTCTGGATCGACCGCCTTCCTGGCGGTCCGGGCAATCGCCTCGCGGGTGCGGCGCGGCGAGCTCCATGACATTCGCCTGATTCCCACCTCGCTTGAGTCCGAACTGACGATCACCGGGCTTGGCCTCGTCCAGGCTGACCTGGCCGAAGTCGCCCCTGACTGGCTCTTTGACGGCGCCGATGAAGTCGATCCGGACGGAAACCTGATCAAGGGCCGGGGCGGGGCACTCTTCCGGGAGAAACTGCTCTTTTCGGCCTGCCAGCTCCGCCGGGTTCTGATTGACCCTTCAAAGCGGGTCGAGCGACTGGGGACGAAATTCGCGGTACCGGTCGAGGTCGTGCCCCGGGCGGCGGCCGTGGCGACCGCCGGACTGAAGTCGCTCGGAGCGACGGAAATCGTGATCCGGACCGGTTCAGGTAAAGACGGTCCGGTTCTGACCGAGCAGGGGAACCTGCTGATCGACTGCCGCTTCGACCAGATCGAAGCGGGTCTCGAGGGCGAGATAAACCTGATCACCGGAGTCCTCGACTCCGGCCTATTCCAGAACTATTCCCCCGAGATCATCACGGCCTGACTGCTCGGTGACGCGTCGTGGTCGTCAGGGAACCACACCGCGTCACCGAGCGAGTGCGGGTTGGACTCCGCCGGATGGAGTTGAGGAACCCCTCCCGACTTGCATCTAGATAATCAGGCGCCGGCCGAGGCGCCTGATCGCGACGCGCCACAGGACCGTGGCGAGGATCAGCAGGCCGAGGAAGCGGAGGGCGTCGACGGCTTCGAGTCCGAAGCAGGCACCGCGGACCAGTTCGACCAGCTGGTAGAGCGGGTTGAACTGGGCCGCGACCTGAAATCCCTGCGGCAGCTGGTCGATCGGGAAGAAGGTGCCGGCCACCAGGAACAGGGGGGTGATGACCAGGGTGGTGACGTAGTTGAACTGGTCGATCTTCGAAACCGAGGCCGCCATCGTGATGCCGAAGGCGGAGAAGGCGAGGGCTGTGACGAACGCGAAGATCGGGACCAGCAGCATGGTCAACTTCGGTTCGAGTCCGAAGAACATGGTCACGATCAGCGGGAAGCAGCCGAAGACCGCGGAGCGCAATCCGATCCACAGCATCTCTGCCGTGACCAGCTCCTCGACGTCGACCGGGGCCGCAAGGATCGCGTCGTAGGTGCGCTGGAAGCGTTCCTTCACGAAGGTTCCGAACATCGCGGGTAGGGCGGAGGAGAACACGACCGCGGTCGCAACCAGTCCGGTGCCGACGAACTGGACGTACTCGATCCCGTCAACGTCGGCGACCAGGGTCGAGCCGAGCCCGAGGCCGAAGGCGAGCAGGTACACGACCGGCTCGAAGGTGCTGGTGAAGGCGGTCGACTTCCAGAAGGTTCGGAAGTTGGCCAGCTCCCGGCCCATCACGGCGAGGATCACGGCTGGCTCGAGGCGGCGCACGGGCCTCATTCGGCCTCCTCACCGGTCAGCATCACGAAGACGTCCTCGAGCGAACCGGCCCGGTGGACCGCGTCCTGGGGGATCAGTCCCGGCGCTGCCGTTTCGGCGCCGAGTATCGCGATCGCCGGTCCGGCGGGTCGGACTCTGAGTCCTTCGCTTTCGACCTGGTGGCGGATTTCGGCCAGGCGGTCGGGGGGTCCATAGACTTCGGCCGTTTTTTGACCGGCGTGCTCGGCGATCAGCTCGGACGGCGTTGCCCGGGCGATCACCTTGCCCTGTGAGACCACCGCCACCTCGTCGGCCAGGCGCTCGGCCTCCTCGATGTAATGGGTCGACATCAGGATCGTCGTTCCCTTCGACCGGAGGTTGTCGATCAAGGTCCAGAGCTCGGTCCGGATCTGGGGGTCGAGGCCGACGGTCGGTTCATCGAGCAGCAGCAGTTTCGGTTCGTGGACCAGCCCGCGGGCGAGCAGCAGGCGACGGCGCATCCCGCCGGAGAGCTTGTCGACGGCATCCTTGCGGCGGTCGGTCAGGCGAGCGATCTCCAGCGTGCGTTCGACTGCGGCACCGACATCCTCGACCCGGTAGAGCCGCGCGAAAACCGCGAGGTTCTCTTCGACCGTGACGTCGATGTCCAGGTTGTCGAGCTGGGGCACCACACCCATGCCGGCTCGGGCGTTCTTGGCTTCCGCGGGAAGATCGAACCCGAGGACCCGGATTACGCCGGAATCGGGAATCGCCTGTCCGGTCAGCATCTTCATGGTGGTCGACTTGCCGGCGCCGTTGGGTCCGAGCAAACCGAGGCAAATGCCCTCGTCGACAACCAGGTCGAGACCGTCGACGGCCTTGATCGGTCCGAAGCTCTTGGTCAGGCCGTGAAGTTCGATCGCGGGCATCGGAGCAGTCAATCAGACCGCATGCGTGGGTGAAGGAAGCGTCTGATTTCGGCGCTAGCCTTCATCCATGTTCGCGGCCCCCGATTGGCTTCGCAACCTTGGCCTGAGTTCATGGTTCCTGGTCGGGATCGCGATCCTCCTGCTTTCCCTGGTCTGGCTTGCTTCTTTGACGGATGTGATCGTCGTCCCGGTAATCGTCGCTTCGATCGTAGGGGCGGTCGGATCACCGCTGGTCTCGAAGATGAAAAGCCACGGAGTGCCGCGGGGGATCGGGGCGATCCTGGTCATGCTGCTGCTGGTCCTGATCGGCGCGGTCTGCACCGTGATGGTGGTAAACGGGATCGTGGCGGAGGTCCCCGACATCAGCCGCGATCTCGACAAGGCCACCGACGAGCTTGGCTCCTTCCTGACCGATCAGGGGATCAACGAAAAGCAGGTCGAGAAGGCGAAGGAAGGTGCGAAGCAGGGGGCCACCTCAAGCATCGGGACACTCCTGAGTGGTCTGCTCTCCGGGATAGCCGGGCTGTCGTCCGCCTTGTTTTTCCTGGCGATGGTCCTGCTCAGCTCGTTTTTCATGCTCAAGGACGGGCCGGTGATCCGCGCCTGGGCCGAGAAGGCGACCGACCTGCCCCCGCCGATCGCGCACATGGTTTTCGGGCAGATGATTGCTTCGTTACGGGGTTACTTCGCCGGAGTGACGATCGTCGCGGCCTTCAGCGCAGTGGTGGTGATGATCGGTGGCTTGATCATCGGTGTACCCCTGATCGGGACGATCGGGATCGTCACCTTCGTGGCCGGCTACATCCCCTACCTCGGTGCCTGGACGGCGGGAATCTTCACAGTCCTGCTCGCCTACGGGTCGGGTGGAACCGATGCGGCCCTCGGCATGGCGGTGGTCCAACTCCTTGCCAACGGGATTCTTCAGCAGATGGTCCAGCCGTTTGCGATGGGCAGCACCCTGGGCATTCACCCCCTGGCGGTGTTGGTGGTGACGATCGCAGGGGGAGCCCTGTTCGGTTCGATCGGGCTCATCGTCGCGGCGCCCCTGGTCGCGGCCGCGAGCGGGATCGTCAAGGATCTGAAGATCCTGAATGCACCTGAAGAAGCTGGTCGATCAGTTGATAGTGCTGAACCAGGCGCTGCACCGACAACAAGCCTGACTTGACCCGCTCGTGGGCGGCAGTTCCGATCCGCGACGCCCTCCCAGGGTCGGCCAGCAGACCATCGATCGCGGCCGCAAACGCCGGGAAGTCCCTTGCGTCGTCTATCAGGATGCCGGAAACACCGTCCTCGATCTGATCCTGAATTCCCCCTAGCCGGCTGGCGACCATCGGCCGGGACTTCCACATCCCTTCGGAAACGGTCAGGCCGAAGCCTTCGGCGAAGCTTTTCTGGACGATCACATCGGCGCGCCGCTGAATCGCATTGACCATGAAGGCGTTCTCTCCCAGGTCGGCCATCGGCAGACTGACCAGGTGGACCCGGGCACGCACCTCCTCCGGAAGTGCCCGGAACTGATCGACCAAAGCCGCGTGTACGGCCGCTCCTTCAGGGTCGTCGTCGACGCCGGAGCTGTCGGGTCCGACCAGGGCCAGATGAGCATCCGGATTCTGCATGTGCCGGGCGAAGATTGTGAGCAGGCCGCTGTGGTCCTTCAATTTGTCCCAGCGCGAAACCTGAACGACCAGGGGAGCGTCGAGCGGAAGGGGAGATTCCTGGACGATCGATGCCTTCCGGCTGACCTGCCCGGAACCGTCGTCGGGGCGGGTGAAGACCGGGCGGGTTGCCGCGGGTTCGCCGCTGAAACCGATCTGTCCCAGGGTCGCGGCCAGAGTCGATCGGTCCATCGACTGGTTCTTGGGGGTGAAGGCGTCAATGCCGGGAGGGATGACCGAGGTCCGGTCCCGGTCGAGGTTGCCCCACACGTATTCCTGCCGCGAGAAGACGCAGCAGTCGGCGGCACCGACCAGGTCCCCCAGCCTCTCCTGGGCCTCGAGGGCGATTTCGTTAGGCAGGTCGATCCCGATGTGACATCGCCAGATCACCGTGGCGCCGGCTTCCTTTACGGCCGGCACCATCCCCGCGGTCTGCGGATCGTGGAGGATCACGATGTCCTCCGGTGAAACCTGGGCCGCGAATTCACGGGCGCTGTCGGCGAGGGCTTCCATGTAGGAGCTCAGCTCGTCGGGGCCGAACGGACCGCCGTCTCCGGGGTCACCGTGAAGTTGGTTGTGGATCCGTTTGGTCAGGTTGAAGAAGGCCGGGTCGTCAACTTTGAGAACCTGCCAGCGGGTGTCGACCCCGGAATCGAGCACGTAGGGGAGATAGGCGCGCAGCATCTCCGCGACTCCGCCCCCGCGTGAGGTCGAGTTGACGTTCCAGATCACCCGTCCGGCGAGGGAATCGCGGGCCGCGCTCGAAGCTTCGAGCACCGGGTCGAAGGCGGGACCGAGCAACTCCCGGTAACGGGCCAACGGCTGGGGCCTGAGGTCGACCTGTTCGGTCCTCGTCATGAGATGGAC
>JAEZIQ010000170.1 GCA_023436605.1 Actinomycetes bacterium
CAGCCAGATCTGCCTCGGCCTGGATCCCGATCCGGCCGGGCTCGGTGACTCGATCGCCGATTGGGCAGATGGATCGCCGGCCGAAGCCGCCGGTGCGGCCGTTTCCGCCCATTGCCGCCGGATCATCGATCTGGCAGGACCATCCTGCATCGCGGTGAAGCCGCAGCTCGCCTGTTTCGAACGACTGGGCTGGCCGGGATGGAAAGCACTAGAAGAAGTCTGCGAGGCCGCTCGCGATGCCGGGCTGCTCGTGGTTGCCGACGGCAAACGTGGCGACGTTCCGGTCTCGGCGCGGGCCTACGGCCAGGCCATGGTCGGGTCCACCGACTCACCCTTCGGTGAGATCCAGGGTCTGGGCGCCGATGCGTTCACGGCGAACCCCCTGCTCGGCGTGGATGCCCTCGAACCGATGATCGAAGCGGCCGAGAGGGCCGGGGCCGGTGTGTTCGCCCTGGTCCGGACCAGCAATCCCGGCGCCGCCGACGTCGAAGACCTTCCGGCTCCGAACGGGCCGGTCCATGAACATCTGGCCCGAATCGTCGATCGTTTCGCCGACCGACTTGGCGGTGGCGAGAGCGGACTCTCCGGCATGGGCGCCGTGGTTGGGGCCACGGCCCCCGAACACATCGCAAGGTTGAGGGAACTCATGCCGCGGGCCATGTTCCTCATTCCCGGGGTGGGTGCCCAGGGTGGTCGCGCCGAGGATCTCGGCGCTGCCTTCGCACCTGGTCGCGCCGCCGCGATGATCGCCGCTTCCCGATCGATTGCCGGAGCCGACGATCCCGCAGCCGCGGCCGAGGAACTGCGTCGGACGGTCTGGGAGGTCTCCGGATGATCGCGCCCGGTTTGGCACTGTTCAGGCGGTCCAACCTGACCTAACGGTAACTTTCCGGCCGCAGTCACCTGCAGCTGGCCCGACGATGGAAGAAACGAAGAAGAACTCGCAGATTGCCCGGCTCCTCGCCGCGCTGGCCCTGATCGGCACAGTGCTGATCCTGTTCGCCGTCGTTTCCGGGGTCACCGGCGACGATGACGGTGCCAGCAAGAAGAAGGCCAACCCCGAAAAGCAGCAGGTCTCGGGCAAGCCGAAGACCAAGAAGAAGAAGTACGAGGTGGAGGAAGGCGACACGCTGACCACCATTGCGCGGAAGACCGGCATCTCGGTGGAGACGCTCGAAGAGCTGAACCCCGATCTTGATCCGCAGGCCCTCCAGCTGGGCCAGGAAATCAAGTTGCGTTGACCCGAAGAGCCTGGTCGGCAATTGCCCTGCTCGTCCTTCTTCTCTGGGGGGCGGGGCCCGGAACCTCCCACGCGGCAACAGCCCCCGACAAGGGGCCGAAGCTGAACGCGAAGGCGTGGATCGTGATCGACGCCCGCAGCGGCGAGCCGCTCGCCGGCCACGCGGTGAATCGTCATCTTCCGATGGCCTCGACCACAAAAATGATGACCGCCTACCTCGCGGTCAGGAACCTGCCCTTCAGGGAAAAGGTCAGGGCTGTCGATTACCAGGCGGATCCGGCCGAGTCATTGATGGGGTTGGAACCAGGCCAGGAGGTCTCGGTTCGGGACCTCGTCTACGGCCTGATGATGGTGAGCGGAAACGACGCAGCGGTCACGCTCGCCAAAGCGGTCTCCGGCAGCCAGCGGGCGTTCGTCGATTTGATGAACGAAACCGCCAGGCAGCTCGGTTTGAAGGACACCAGCTACCAGAATCCGGTCGGCCTCGACGGACCGAGGCATTACACCTCGGCAGCGGACCTGGCCAAGCTGGGCCAGGTGGTGATGTCGATGCCGCGCCTGCGCAGGATCGCAGGCGCCAGGGTGGCGAAGCTGACCAGTTACCGGCCGCCGCTCACCATCGAGACCACCGACAGCTTTCTGAGGGAAAACGCCTGGGCACAGGGCATCAAGACGGGCCACACTCTGAGTTCCGGTTACACGCTCGCCTCCGACGGCCGCCGCAAGGCGACCGAGCTGATCGGAGCTGTCATCGGTGCTCCGACGGAGGCGGCCCGCAACGGGGAGACGGTACGTCTGCTCGACTGGGGGTTCGCCCAGTACGAAAAGAAAGTGCCGATCAGGGTTGAACGTCCGGTCGCCACGATTCCCGTCCGCTACGAGGAAGAGGATCTGCCGGTCAACTCGAAGCGCCGGGTCCGGATCGGGATCCGCGACGGGGAACAGCTCACTGTCTCGACCGACCTGCCCTCGGAAGTCGAAGGTCCGATCACGACCGGGGAGAAGCTGGGCACCGCAACGGTCCGGCTCAACGGGGAGCCGTTCGCGACCGTTCCCCTGTTTGCGGGTGCGAGCGTCGAAAAACCCGGCCTGATCGACAAGCTGCTTGGCAACCCGCTCTGGATCGCGGCGCTGCTCGTACTCGCTCTGTTCGCAATACTTGTTCTGTTTACGCTGGTGCGCAGGCGCCGGGAGAGGAACGCGAGGATGAAGCTCCAGAGAGTGTTCAGGACGAGACGATGATCATCTCGGTGACCATGAATGCGGCGATCGACCGCACGCTTGCGGTTCCCAATTTCCGGCTCGGACATCGCCACCGCTCGGTTGAAGCCCGCACCGTCCCCGGCGGCAAGGGAATCAATGTGGCGCGCGCACTCGGCCTGCTGGGACGGCCCGTGATCGCTACCGGCCTGGTCGGGGGCGGCAACGGCGACCGGGTGCTGAAGCAGTTGGGTGAAGAGGGGCTACTCACCGATTTCATCCGTATCGCGGAGGAAACGCGCTTCAACCTCGCCCTGGTCGACCCGACCAACGGCGAACAGACCGAAGTCAACGAACGCGGCCCCCGGGTCAGCCCGGAGGAACTCGACACCTTCATCGAGCGCCTCAATTATCTGGCTGGCGGCGCCAAACTCTGCGTCCTGGCCGGAAGCCTTCCTCCGGGGATCGACATGGAGTTCTATGCCCGCCTGGTCGAGGCATTGAAGCGTGCCGGTCTGCCGGTGCTGCTCGACTCCGAGGGAGAAGCGATGTCGGCCGGCATGCGGGCCGGACCGGACATGATCACCCCGAACAAGCTGGAAGCCGAAGAGCTGGTCGGGCACGAGTTCGAGTCACGGGAGGAAATGTTCGGCGTACTCTCCGAACTGGTCGAGATGGGCCCCGCCGAAGCGGCGATCACGCTCCCTGAGGGTTGCGTCGCGATCGTCGGCGAAGGTTCGGAGCAGCGCATCCTCGAAGCCGTCATCGAGCCGCTCGAACCAATTTCCACCGTTGGCTCCGGCGACGCCTTCGTAGCCGGCTACATCGCCGCCCGCTACGACGGGGGCAGCCCGGAAGAGTCACTGGCCTACGGCGTCGCCTGCGGGGCCGAGTCGACTCAGCACCTCGGGGCCGGCCGGATCGATCGCGGCCGGGCCGAAAGCCTGCTCGGCAGCGTCGAAGTACGGCAGCTTCAGCTACCGGCCGAAGTCTGAACCCGGCCCACGAAACCCACGGTTTCCCACAGTATTTGTGGCAAACCGTTGGTCTTGATCGCAACTGAAGGCTGTCGGACCGGGGGACAAGGGTCCTCGCTTGTTTTCTGGACCACGGTCGATCAGACGGCCGGGCTCCCGCACTTAGATTGAACCCTGCGATACGGGGTTTCTCCTCCCCGGTCATGTGGCAGTAAAAGGTGGGTTCAGGACCGGAAGTCAGGACTCACTCCCTCCCTGCGAAGCCTCCGCTCCTTCCCGAGCGGGGGCTTCGCTCGTTGCAGAACATGGTCTGGCAATGGGGTGGGGGAAACGCCGAGGAGTGCATAGGCGTAGTCTCTGGGGAAACGTCCGCAGGGGCGCGTAGTCTGCCCCTCTTCACCCTTGGAGCCCTGGAGGACCTAATTGGAAATTGAGATCGGCCGTGGCAAGAAAGGCCGACGCGCTTACGGATTCGACGATGTAGCCATCGTTCCTTCACGACGGACCCGAGACCCTGATGACATTGACATCAGCTGGACGCTCGGCCCGTATCGGTTCGACCTGCCCCTGGTCGCTTCCGCGATGGATGGAGTCGTCAGCCCGGAAACCGCGGTTCTCGTCCACAAGCTGGGTGGGCTCGGTGTGCTCAACCTCGAAGGCATCTGGACCCGTTTCGAGAACGCGGAAGAAAAGCTTGAAGAGATCGCCCGGGTCCCCAAGGACAAGGCGACCGCCCTCATGCAGGAGATCTACGAGACTCCGGTCAAGAAGGAACTGATTGCCCAGCGCGTGGCCGAGATCAAGGCCGAAGGCGCCGTGGTCTGCGGTTCTTTCACGCCCCAGTCGGTCCAGGAGAACTACGAGGTGGCGATCGAAGCCGGACTCGACATCCTCGTCGTTCAGGGCACCGTGATCTCCGCCGAGCATGTCTCGACCACGGTCGAACCGCTCAACCTGAAGGAGTTCATCGCCGAGGTCCCCGTCCCGACCGTGGTCGGCGGCTGCGCTTCCTACTCGACGGGCCTCCACCTGATGCGGACCGGTGCGGTCGGCGTGCTCGTGGGTGTCGGTCCGGGCGCCGCCTGCACCACCCGCGGAGTCCTCGGCATCGGTGTGCCGCAGGCCACCGCGATCGCCGACGTGGCGGCCGCCCGCTCGCAGCACATGCTCGAGACCGGCGAGTACGTCAACGTGATCGGTGACGGCGGCATGCGCACCGGCGGCGACATCTCCAAGGCAATCGCCTGTGGCGCCGACGCCGTGATGATCGGCTCGCCTCTGGCCCGGGCCAAGGAAGCTCCCGGCCGCGGCTACCACTGGGGCATGGCGACCTTCCACTCGTCGCTGCCGCGCGGAACCCGCGTCACCACCGTCCAGGACGGAACCATGGAGGAGATCCTCCTCGGACCGGCCCACGAGAACGACGGCACCTTCAACCTGATGGGTGCCCTTCGTACCTCGATGGCGACTACCGGTTACGAGGACATCCGCTCCTTCCAGCGGGCCGAGATGATGATCGCGCCGGCGCTGATGACCGAAGGCAAGAAGCTCCAGACCGAGCAGGCCGTAGGCATGGGCTCGAACGGGCGTGCCGCAGTTTCGGCCGGAGTGGGAGTCGCTGACGACTGAGTCAGCCCTCTGATGACTGCCGCTACAACGGAGGAAGTACTGGTCCTCGACTTCGGGGGCCAGTACTCCCAGCTCATCGCTCGCCGCATCCGTGAATGCGGCGTTTTTGCCGAACTGCTGCCGGCCTCGACCTCAATCGAGGACATCGAGGCGCGGAACCCGAAAGCCCTTGTGCTCTCGGGCGGTCCCGCCTCGGTATATGACCCGGGCGCCCCGGATTTCCCGGAGCGGTTGACCCAGCTCGGCATTCCGGTGCTGGGCATCTGTTACGGCATGCAGGCGATGGCTCACGCCCTCGGCGGCAAGGTCGAAGGAGCCGCCTCCGGAGAGTTCGGCCGGACCGAGCTGACGGTCAGGGGCGACGGAGGCATCCTGCTCGGCGGCCTTCCCGCCGAGCAGACCTGCTGGATGAGCCACCGCGATTCGGTCTTCGAGGCACCGGAAGGCTTTACTCCGATCGCCTCGACCCCGGGGTCGCCGGTCGCCGCGCTCGAATCGGCGGAGAAGAAGCTCTACGGCATCCAGTTCCACCCCGAGGTCGTCCACACCCCCTACGGCACCGAAGTCCTGAAGCGCTTCCTGCGCGAGGTCGCCGGCTGCGAGGAACAGTGGAGCGCAGCCTCGGTCGTGACCGAGCAGGTCGCCGCGATTCGCGAACAGATCGGTGAAGGCAAGGCGATCTGCGGGCTTTCCGGCGGCGTCGATTCGTCGGTTGCGGCAAAGCTCGTCCATGAGGCGATCGGAGACCGCCTCACCTGCGTCTTCGTAGATCACGGCCTGATGCGAATGAACGAGGCCGAGCAGGTAGTTGAGGACTTCCAGCATTTCGGCATCCCGCTGGTTCACGTTGACGCCGAGGAACGCTTCCTGTCGAAGCTGGCCGGGGTCACCGATCCGGAGACCAAGCGCAAGATCATCGGCGAGGAATTCATCCGGGTCTTCGAGGAGGAGGCCGCCAAGATCGAAGGCGCCGACTTCCTGGTCCAGGGCACGCTCTACTCGGACGTGATCGAGTCCGGTGGATCCGACCACGCCGCGACGATCAAGTCGCACCACAACGTTGGCGGGCTCCCGGAGGACCTTCAGTTCGAACTGGTCGAGCCGCTTCGAATGCTCTTCAAGGACGAGGTCCGCGCGGTCGGCACCGAGCTCGAACTGCCTGACCGCATGGTCTGGCGCCAGCCCTTCCCGGGTCCCGGCCTCGGCATCCGCATCGTCGGCGGCGAGGTCAACAAGGAGCGCCTCGACATCCTTCGCCAGGCCGACCACATCCTTCATGAGGAAGTCGGCGGAGCGAATATGTACCGCGACCTCTGGCAGTTCTTCTGCGTGCTGCCGGTGATCCGTTCGGTCGGCGTCCAGGGCGACGGCCGCACCTACGCGTACCCCGTGATCATCCGCGCCGTCACCTCCAAGGACGCGATGACTGCCGACTGGGCCCGAATCCCCTACGACGTCCTCGAGAAGGTCTCAAACCGCATCATCAACGAGGTCTCCGGCGTGAACCGGGTCGCTTACGACATCACCAGCAAGCCACCCGGCACCATCGAGTGGGAGTGAGGGCTTAATAGCAGTCGCGCCGGACTTCGCCGGCGCTCCCATTCAAAGCCGGCGCTCCCATTCAAACTAACGAATGGTTGGGAGGGGCTCTATCCGAACCAGTCGAATTTGAATCAAACGGAGCCGGACCAACTATTCGCAGGTTCAGTGGTCCGGCGGGTTGAACTTGGAGGCGGGGCGAAGCTCGCCGACTACTTATTCAACTGCAGGTGTCGCAGTGGCCGTGGAGGGTTACTTCGTGGGTTTCGAGTTTGAAGCCTTTGCGGTGGATGTCGTGGATGGCTGCTTCGAGGGCCTGGTCCTCGAAGGGTTCGACCTTGCCGCAGTCGTCGCAGACGATGTGGTGATGGTGGTGGCCTGAGGGTTCGAGCTTCTCGTAACCCTGGGAGGAGCGGCCGAGGTCGACCTTCTGGATCAGTCCCAGCTCCTCGAGCTGCTCGATCGCCCGGTACACGGTCGCGCGGCCGACGCCCTCCAGCCGGGCGTCGATCTGGAGTGCAGTGACAGCGCAGCTGCTTTCGGCGAGCAGGTCGATCACCTGCTGGCGGGGAGCACTTTTCCGGAGGCCGGCTTCGGCGATCCGTTCTGCCGCGTGGTCGGTCCAGCTTAGAGCTCTGTGTTCGCTCATGGACGGGCTCCTTCCAGTTCGTGTCCGACCCGGTCCCGGATCGCCGAGATTGCCGCAGCGACCAGGTAAACGGCGACCAGGCAGGCCACGATCGACGCTCCGGCAGCGATCCGGCCGTGGTACGACAGATAGATGCCAGCCACTCCGGAAATAATGGCGATGGCCATGCTGAGGACGATCATCGAGCTCATCCGGCGGGTCAGGAGGCGGGACGCCGCTGCCGGGCCGACCAGGATCGCGGCGACGAGCAGGTTGCCGAGTGCCTGAACCCCGACCAGAACCGTGATCGCGACCAGGGCCAGCAGCAGGACCTGGATCAGGCCGGGGGAGAGGCCGAGTTCGCGGCCCGAGCCGCCACCGTCGAAGCCGATTGCCAGCAGGCGGTCGTGACCGAGCCAGAGGAGGGCCAGAACGCCGGCACCGAGGATTGCGGTCGCGAGAATCTGGCCAGCAGTCACCGCCAGCGGGTCGCCGAAGAGAAGTGAGCCGAGCCCGGGAGGGCTATCCGGCGAGAGCGCCATCAGAACCCCAAGGCCGAAGAGTGAAGTGACTACGACCGCGATCGCGGTGTCGGCCGTGTCACCGGAGTACCTGCCGACGGCCGCAATCAAGAGGGCGGCCAGCAGGATTCCGGCGGCCCCGCCGACCAGCAGGGGGAGACCGAGCAGGGCCGCTCCGACCAGGCCGGGGAACATGCCGTGGGCCAGTGATTCGGCGCTGTAGGAGATGCCATAGAGCACGACCCAGCACCCAATCGCGCCGCTGACCGCTCCGAGCAGGGCGATCTCAATCAGGGCGCGGGTAGTGAATCCGTGAGTAAGGGGGTCGATCAGCCAGTCGATCATCAGTGGTCCCCGTGGTCGTGGTGGTGATGGTGGGCCGGGAGGACGCCGAGCTGGGGCTGGCCGGGGATCTCGACGATGTGACCCCCATAAGTGGCTTCGAGGACCGGCTTGCTGATTGCGACGGCGGGGTCACCAAAGGAGATCTGCTCGCCATTCAGGCAGAGCACGAGATCCCAGCGCTCAGCCTGCTCGACCTCGTGGGTGGCGATCATCACGGTCCGGCCGGAGGCGGCAAGGCTGTCGATCAGCGCTTCGAGTCGCCGCTCGTTCGCCGTGTCGAGACCGGTGAATGGTTCATCCATGAGCAGCAGGTCGGCATCGGCTGTCAGAGCCCGGGCGATCAGCACCCGTTGGCGCTGGCCCCCGGAGAGGTCACCGAAAGTACTGCCCGTCAGGTCTGCGAGCCCGACTTCTTCGAGGGCTTTCCGTGCCCGATTCCGCTCGGTCCGACCCGGTCGCTTCCACCAGGGGAGACGGGCCAGGGAGCCCATGGTCGCCACGTCAAGTGCCGAAACCGGGTAATCGAGCCGGGAACGGTCGGTCTGGGCAACGGTGGCCGTCGTGGCGGCCACTTCGAGGGTGCCGTAGATCGGTGTGATCTCCCCGGTCAGGGCCCGGAAGAGGGTTGTCTTGCCACCGCCGTTCGGCCCGAGAATCCCGACCCGGGATCCGGCCGGAATCTCGAACTCCAGTCCCCGCACCGCCGGCTTCCCTTCGTAGCCGAGGGTCACATGGGCTGCCTTTACGACCGGGCCGGTCACTGATTCCCTCCAAAGCAGCCCTGGTCGGATCCGGTGATGCCCGACACGACGGCGTCTACATTTGACTTGAGCGCGCCCAGCCACGACTCGCCCGCTGAGCCTTCCGGCCCGAGCGTGTCGCCGTACAGGGAGCTCCCGACAACCGCCCCCGTGTCTTCCGCCAGGGCGTCGGTAAGCGCGTCCGAGACAGATTCCTCGGGGAAGATCGCGTTGACTTTCTCGTCCCGGATGGTTTCTTCGAGATCGGCCAGGTCACCGGCCGAAGGCTGCGCTTCGGTGGTCAGGGCAGGGATCACGGTGCCGACCGATTCGATCCCGAACCGGTTGGTGAAGTAGCTGAACGCATCGTGGTCGGTGACGATCTTGCGCTCTGCGACCGGAATCCGGTTGAGACAGGTCCGGGCTGCGGCGGTCAGGTCGCGGATCTGGTCGCGGAACCTTCGTGTGCGCTCCTCGTAATAGGTGGCGGCACCCGGGTTCTCCTCACTCATGGCCAGTTCGATCCGGGTCGAGGCGAAAGCGACGTTTACCGGGTCCTGCCACCAGTGGGGGTCGAACTCCTCGCCCTCGTGATCGTGCTCCTCACCCTCGTGATCGTGCTCCTCACCCTCGTGGGAATGATCATCGTCGCCGTAAAGACGCACCGGCAGATCCTCGCTCAGGTCAATCACTCTGGCGGAGGATCCGCTGTCCTCGATCAACTGGTCGGTCCACTGGTCGAGGTGCCCGCCGCTGCGGAATATGAGGTCGGCTTCGGCCACGGCCTTCACGTCGGAAGGCCGGGGTTCGTAGTCATGCGGATCGGCGTTGGGCTTGAGGATGGTGGTCAGGTCGACCTTTCCGCCGCCGACCTCCTCGACCAGGTTGCCGACCTGCGTGGTCGTCGCAGCCACGGTTGGGCCATCGCCACCAGAGCTCTCCTTGCCGCAACCGGCGGTGAAGCCGATCAGCGCCAGGAGCGCTGCGGCGACGGCGACAGGTCTAAGTACGCCCCGGCGAGACAGGGACTTGAGCCCGAGGGCGATCAGGAATACGGCCCCGCTGGTCACTGCGATGGTGGCACCCGGAGGGGCGTTCGTCTCGACCGAGAGCCAGATTCCGAACACTCCCTCCAACACGACGAGGGCGACCGAGACGGCCTGCAGGTGCAGGAGGCGAGAGGTAAACAGGCGGGCGGTGGCCGCCGGGACGACGATCAGGGTTGAGACCAGGAGCGCTCCCACCGCGCCGAGGGTGGCGATCACAGTGGCGCCGACCACAGCGAGAAGTGCGGCGTCGAAGAGGAACGATCCAGAGCGAAGGGAGCTTGCGCCGTCGTCGAAGCCGCGGCTCAACCAGTGGCGTCCGAAGAAGAACGAAGATGCGACGGCGAGCACGGCAACACCGCCGGCCAGTCCCAGGTCAACCCCGTCAATCGCCAGTAAGGAGCCGAAGAGCAGAGTGTCGACGTTGGCGCCGGAGGCGAAGACGTCGCTTGCCAGGATCACGCCGGCGGCCAGGCAGGCGGCCAGGGCCAGGGCCGTGACGCTGTCGGTGCCGGCTCTTTTCGAACGACCGAGGAGAACGGCCAGAACCGTGAACAGGGCCGCGGCACCGAAAGCACCGAGTGCCGCGGCGAACCCGAGGCCGTCGGCGAGTACCAGCCCGGGAAAAGTGGCAGTCCCGACGGCATGGGAGTGGAAGGCGAGTCCACGCAGGACCACCCAGGAGCCGATCAGTCCACAGGGCACCGCCAGGAGCAGAATCTCGGCCAGGCCGTTCTGAACGAAGGGGAGGGAAAAAGTTTCGAGCACGGCAGCGACCATGCCCGCTTTATATCAATAACTGAGAATAAGTCTCAGTATCGGTTTGGACGAGGGCGAATCAGCTGTAGCGGTCCCAGGCCTTCAGAGCCGGCGTGGGGTTGAGGAAAGTACCGCCCTGATACCAGCCCGGAGCCGACCAGATCTCGAAATGGAGGTGGCAGGCGCTGCTGGCGCCGGTGGTGCCGACTTGGCCGATCAACTGGCCGGTCTTGACGCGCGTACCTACTTTCAGCGGTGAACGCCGAGGCATATGCATGTAGACGTGGCTCTTGCCGTTCGTGCCCAGGGTGTTGATCACGATGTAGTTGCCGGCTCCGCCCGCCTGGTAGTCGTTGTAGTAGACGACCCCGGCCCGGGCGGCGCGGAGCGGAACTCCGCAGTTCGCCAGCACATCCTGGCCCTGGTGGGTGTGGCCGGAGCGCGGTGCGCCGATGCTGTCGCCGTAAGAGTGGGCCCCTCGGACCGGAAACATGAAGCCGTACATGCGGAAGCCGAAGGGGTCGGTCACGGCGCCGCTGCGGGCGCGGGCGGCCCGGGCAGCCTTGCGCCGCTTCTGCTTGAGCCGGGTCGATAGCGATGCGGCGGTTCCGTCGTTGCCCCTGACCACGAAGCGGTAGCTGCCGTTGGGTGCGCTCTTGTTCTGGGCGACGAGTCCACTCCAGCCAACCTTCTGGCTGGAACCCGTGGGAACGTCGTTGAGGAAGCGGCTGCGAACCACGTCGCCGCTCGAATTCACCACGTCGACACGAAGGTTGACCCGGGGGGTAGAGGCATTGACGATGAAGCTAAGGACGGGACGGCGCATGCCGTACTGGTACGCCTTCTGGGGTGAAGTGCTGGCGTCGGTGATGGTCAGCTTGCCGGCCTGGACGAATTCCCGGGCACCGATCGTGAGGATCTGGCTGGAAGGTTCTGAAACCGCATTACTGCTGGAGACCACGCGAACCCGACCCGAGAGGGCGCCCTCAGGAACGGTCGCTTCGACCCTGGACTCGTTGACCAGGTCCGGCTTGACCCTGATGTTCTTCTTCTCGCCCCGGAAAGCGACGTAAGCCACGGACAGCATTTCGGTGCCGGTGATCTGAACCGAACCGCCGATCGATACCTCTCGGATCTTGGAGCAGCCGGACAGGCAGATCACGTCAGAGACCTTCGGGACATCGGGGATCAACAGTCCACCGCCGCTGCTGACAGCGCCGCTTGCGGATGTAGAGCTAAACGCCACCGGGACCAGGCTGGCAAGAACTGCCAGGAAGGCGGCAAGCGCGAAAGGTTTTGATCGTCTCGGCTTCAATCTCTTTCCAGGCGCCTGCGGAGTTAGCTGGCGGGCTCGCGCTGAAAGAGTTGCGCTACGAAGCGGTGCTTGCCTTCGATTCGCCCCTGGGGAAAGGTTCCCCGTTGGTTCCTCCGCCTCTCTCCTCGGCAGGAAAGAGTTCGGCTATTGCTGAAGGGCAGTATAAGCAAACGCTAAGACACAAAGTGTGATCCCCATCCACCCTGGCCAGGCACAAATGCAGGCCCGCCCAACCCGGGGAAGCTCTTCCTTTCCCAGGCTGAGCTCGTACATTTCTCCGGCAGAGCCCTTCCAACGATCAATTGGTTCAAGCGGGAGGCCGGTTGAAACGGGAGGGCCGGCGAAGACCGGCCCAACTGCACATGTTTCGCGCGTTCCGTATGATGCCGTGTCCGCGCAATGGCGGCACCTCGCCGTCTCGCGCCCTTTTGCCATGAAGACTCACGTAGCCACTCCCACTAATCGCCAGAGAGACTGGTACATCGTCGACGCCGAAGGACAGACCCTCGGCCGCCTCGCGACCCAGCTCGCAGACACGCTGCGCGGCAAGCGCAAGCCCGACTACACGCCGCACATCGATACCGGCGATTTCGTCGTTGTGATCAACGCCGAAAAGATCAAGGTCACTGGCGACAAGCTGAACCAGAAGATTTACTGGCGTCACAGTGGCTTCCCGGGTGGCATCAAGTCCCGCACTCTCGGCGAGATGCTCGAGAAGCAGCCGGAGGAAGTTATCCGCAAGGCCGTCAAGGGCATGATGCCGCGCAACAAGCTCTCCCGGCAGCAGCTGCTGAAGCTGAAGGTCTGCGCCGGTCCCGAGCATCCTCACCAGGCCCAGCAGCCGAAGCCCTTGGAAATCCAGAACTGAGCTAGACGAACTTGAGCGAAGAAGAGAACACCGAAGACGTGACCCCCGAAGAGACTCCGGAAGCCGCCGCCGAGGAAACTCCGGCCGCCGAGGAAGTGGTTGAAGAGACCACCGAGGTCGAGGTCGAGGAAGCCGCCGCAGCCGAAGAGGTAGTGGAGGCCGAAGTCGAAGGTGCTGAAGGCGAAGGCGAAATCGACGTCGAAGAGGCTGCCACCGAGGCCGCCGAGGAGATCGTCGCCGAGGAAGAGCGCAAGCCCAAGTCCGATCTGCCCCCGGGTGCCGACCTCGAACCGCTGGTCGAGCCCGAGCCCGAGGTCGAGCTGAGCGCCGAGGAAATCGCCGCCCGCGAGGCCGAGGAAGAGGAACGCGCCGCCCGTGAAGCCGCCGAGGCTGACGAGGATGCGCCGGTCGCCAAGCCCGTTCCGATCGACCTGCCCAAGGACGCCCGCTTCATTGCCACCGGCAAGCGCAAGCGCTCGGTCGCCCGCGTGATCATCCTTCCGGGTGACGGCAAGATCACCATCAACGATCGTGAGATCGACGAATACTTCCCTCGCGCCCGTCACCGGACGGTCGTGAACTCGCCGCTGGTTGCTACCGGCTACGAGTCGAACATCAACATCAAGATCCGCGTTCACGGCGGCGGCATCTCCGGTCAGGCCGGAGCCGTCCGTCACGGCATCGCCCGGGCGCTGACCGAAGTTGATCCCGAGCTTCGACCCGAACTCAAGCGCCGGGGCTTCCTGACCCGTGACGCAAGGGCCAAGGAACGTCGCAAGGCCGGTCTGAAGAAGGCCCGTAAGCGGCCGCAGTTCTCGAAGCGCTAGGACCGGACAAGCAGGCGTGTCGAATCCGACCCGCACTCTTTTCGGCACCGACGGGGTTCGCGGTCGGGTCGGCGACAAACTGACTGCAGAGCTCGCGCTCGCCATCGGGCGGGCCGGTACCGAGTCCCTGCGCCGGGCCAAGGGCGTCGAACGCCCCCGGGTCCTGATCATTCGCGATACCCGCGAGTCGGGGCCGATGCTGGAAGCCGCCCTGGCCTCGGGAATCACCGAGGCCGGCGGCGACGTCTACCTCGGTGGCGTGTTGCCGACCCCAGCTGCGGCCCTGCTTTCGCGACATCACGGATTCGAGATGGCTGCGGTCGTCTCGGCGTCCCACAACCCGTTCCATGACAACGGGATCAAGCTTTTCGGTGGTGACGGCGGCAAGCTCGATGACGCAACCGAGGCCGGGGTGGAGGCCCTGATCCACGAACCACCGGCGGCCGACGCCACGCCTGGACGCATCCGGGAGCTGAACGGGGCCGATCAGGACTATCTGCGTGAACTGGAGAGCCACTTCAGGCTCGACCTGAACGGCCTCAGGGTGACACTCGATTGCGCCAACGGTTCGACCTTTGCGGTGGCGGGAGAGATCTTCAGGCGACTCGGTGCGGAAGTCGACCTGCTCGCGGTGGAGCCGGATGGCCGCAATATCAACGACGGCTGCGGTTCGACCGACCTCACTCAGCTCTCCGAAAGGGTCGCTTCGACCGATGCCGCGATCGGCTTCGCTTTCGACGGTGACGGTGACCGTGTGATGGCGGTCGACGCGGATGGCAACCCGTTCGACGGAGACGAGATCATCAGCCTGGTCGCCACCGGCCGGGCCCGCGCCGGCCAGCTCGGCGGCGGAGTGGCGGTGACCGTGATGAGTAACTACGGCTTCCATCAGGCGATGAAGGAGGCCGGGGTGGAAGTCGAGGTGACCAGTGTCGGGGACCGCTACGTCCTTGAGGCTTTGAGAGAGAAGAACTGGGTGCTCGGTGGCGAGCAGTCGGGCCACATCATCTCCACCGATTACGCACCGACCGGTGACGGGATCGCCGCGGCCCTGATGCTGCTCGAGGCTCTTGACGGCCGGGACCTGGCCGAGGCGCGCGTGATGGAAAAACTGCCGCAGGTGCTGGTGAATGTCGAAGTCGCCGACCGCGAAGCCATCGCCGGTGCGGAGCCGGTCTGGAGCGAGGTCGACCGTCTGAACGGCGAGCTCGAAGGCGAGGGACGGGTGCTACTGCGACCCTCCGGGACCGAACCTCTGGTCCGGGTAATGGCCGAGGCACCAAGCCAGGAGCAAGCGCAGGAGATCTGCGAATCCCTGGCCGCCCTGGTCCGTCAGGAACTCGGCTGATTCCGCCTTTTTCTCGACCGATTCATCCCCGCGTGACGCATGTCTCCTCTCCGAGGCCAGCGCATGGCTAGGCTTTAGCGCTCATGTGCGGAATCATCGGATACGTCGGCGGTCGCCCCGCTGAAGAGATTCTCGTGGCCGGGCTGGAGAAGCTCGAGTACCGCGGTTACGACTCGGCCGGAGTGGCGATCCTCGTCCCCGACGACGAGGTGAAGAACGTGCGAGCGGTCGGCAACCTCTCCGGACTTCGCGGCGCCCTCGAGAAGACTGACCTGAGCGCTGCCGAGCAGCCCGATGACGGTGGCAGCTTCACCGGCATCGCCCACACCCGCTGGGCCACCCACGGCCGGGTGACCGAAGCAAATGCCCATCCTCACACCGACGAATCCGGCAAGGTCCAGATCGTCCTCAACGGCATCGTCGAGAACTACGTCAAGCTCAAGGAGGATCTCGAAGAGCAGGGCATCAACTTCACTTCCGAGACCGACGCAGAGGTTGTCGCCCACCTGATCAGCCGCTACTTCGAGGGCGACCTGACCGAGGCCGTACGAAGGGCTTACGCCGACCTGCGGGGTCACTACTCGATCGTCGCCCTGCACGCCGATTGCCCGGGCGTACTGGTCGGGGCCCGCAAGGAAACTCCGTTGATCGTCGGAGTCGGTGACGGCGAGAACTTCATCGCCTCGGCGATCCCCGCTTTCCTCAACGAAACTCGCATCGTCCTGACCATCGATAACGGCGAGATCGTCACGATCACGCCCGATGCCGTGACGGTCACCAAAGCCGATGGTGAAGCCGTCGAGCGGGATACAGAAGAGGTTCAGTGGGACGAGGAAACGGCCGAGAAGGCCGGTTACGACACCTTCATGATGAAGGAGATCCACGAGCAGCCGGACGCAATCGCCGACACCATCCTCGATCGGCTTTCGGATGACGACAGCGTCGATCTTTCCGACATCGGCTTCGGTGACGACGTGCTCCGCAAGGCCTCGCGGATCGTGATCGTCGCCTGCGGGACCAGCTACCACGCTGGTCTGGTCGGCCGCTATGCGATCGAGCGTTGGGCCCGGGTGCCGGTCGAGATGGACATTGCCTCCGAGTACCGTTACCGCGATCCCGTGGTCGGTGAGAACGATCTGGTCATCGGCATCACCCAGTCCGGCGAGACCGCCGACACGCTGGCCGCGATGCGTCTGGCCCGCGACCGCGGCGCCAAGGTCCTGGCGATCACCAACATCATGGGCAGCCAGGCCACGCGGGATTCCGATGCCGTCCTGTTCACCAGGGCTGGTCTCGAAATCGGCGTTGCTGCCACCAAGACCTTCGTCGCTCAGGTCGCCGCCATGTACCTGGTCGCGCTTCGACTGGCCGAACTTCGCGGAAACCTCGGTTTCTCCGAGGTCAGCCGCCTGATCAACGAACTGCGCGCGATCCCGGAGAAGATGGAAGCGACGATCGATTCCGAATCCGAACGGATGCTGGAGATTGCCAAGCGGCACTACGACCAGAAGTTCTTCCTTTACCTCGGCCGTCACATCGGCCTCCCGGTCTGCCTCGAAGGTGCCCTGAAGCTGAAAGAGGTCTCCTACATCCCGACCGACGCCTACGCAGCCGGCGAGATGAAGCACGGCCCGATCGCCCTGCTCGACGATTCGACTCCGGTGGTCTGCGTGGCGACCGACAGCCCGATCCTCGACAAGGTCCTTTCCAACATGGAAGAAGTGAAGGCTCGCGGCGCCGACGTGATCGCGGTCGCCACCGAGGGCGATGACCGGGTCTCGAAGGTCTCCGAGGAAACGATCGAGGTGCCCCGCACCGACTGGGTGCTCCAGCCCCTCCTCGCGATCCTTCCCCTTCAACTTCTGGCCTACCACGTGGCCCGGCTAAACGGCCTCAACGTGGACCAGCCCAGAAACCTCGCCAAGACCGTCACGGTCGAGTAGCCAACCCCCCGCGAACCCAACCCTCTTCGCGAGATCCAGATTCTCGCCACATAGAGCTGAATTTCGGAATCTCACCGAATCGGGCCCTGCGAACTCCTTGCCCCTGACGGCTCTGAAGAGCCGTGATGGACTCGCTGTTACACAATCGTCACCCCTGTAGAGCCACAGTTGAGCTTATTCGCGGGAGTCTCAGGCGATGGAACCGAAGCCGACACGCGAGAGCCACGCAATGGATCAGTTCGAGTGCCTGCGCTCGTTCATGGCTCCCAGGTATTTCGTGGCCGACCGAGTCGAACTGAGCGAACAGGGGTTCACGAGCGGCCGGATCGACAACTGGTGCCGAGGTGGACGACTGGTCCAGGTGGCGCACGGCGTGTACTCCCTGGGGCGGGATATCGACACCCGGGAAGCGGCCCTGAGGGTTGCGCTCCTGCTCGCCGGACCCGGTTCGGCCCTGACCGCGCGTAGCGCCTGCGAAGAGTGGAGGGCTGTCGAGCGATCCCTCGCGATCCCTTCCCGAATTGAGGTTGCGACGGCATCGGGAAAGGCGACTACCCACCAGGGACGGTCACCGGCACTGCGGAACACGAGGATCAAGGTCGTTCATCGAAGTCTCGAGCCCGGTGACTTCCTGCGGCTGAACAAGCTTGAGGTCGTGCGACCAGTCCTCGCGATTGTCGACTTCGCAGTCGATGCCGGGGAACGGGATGTGCGCTTCGCATTCCTCGAGGCGTGTCGGCTCAAGCTCATGACGAGGGGAACCGTCAACGAGTGCTACAGAAGGATCTACGGCAGGCGTGGTGCCAGGAAACTCAGGCCGCTGCTGGGCCTGTGGGTGCCGGAACTGGGTCGCATCAAGTCGGTCTTCGAAGGTCTGGTGCTGCTCGACTGGATCGAGCTCAAGTATTCGATGCCGCTCATCAATTGCAAAGTGCTCGGCTGGGAGGTGGACCTTTACTGGCCCCAGCAGCGCTACATCCTCGAACTTGATGGGGGCGCTTTCCACAGCGATCCGGTCCAGAGAACGATCGATCGGCAGAAACAGATGTTTCTGGAAAGCCGGGGATTGACGGTCAACCGGCTGACTTACGCGGCTTTCGACGCCGATCCGGTCGGCGAGCTGAGAAAGATCGCCTGGGATCTCGGGTTTCTCCAGGGCGTTTGACTGGTCGGGACGCTGGATCGATTCAGTGAGATCCGGAAAGTCAGCGCTATGTGGCGAGAATTTGGATCTCGCGAGTGGGAGGGAAACGCTGGGGAGTAGGTGGGGGGATGAATCTGGGGTTTCGCAAGAAGTTCGCAAGGGTCGCCGTTAGGATCGTGGCCATGCCCAGTTCATTCTTGAAGTACACAGTCCCGTCCCTAGTTGCCGTTGGCCTTTCGGCGTTCGCGATCAGCGCCTGCGGAGGAGGTTCCGACGACTCCGGTGCCACCGAGCTCGCCAAGTTCGCACCGGCCGAAACGTCAGCCTTCATCGAAGGCGCCGTCCAGCCGGACAGCGAAGTTGCCGCCAACGTCGACTCGATCACCGAGAAGCTCGCTGGCGTCAACATCGGCAACCTGATCAAGGATGGCATCGCCAGCGACGGCGAGGTCGACTTCGACGCCGACGTCAAGCCGTGGCTCGGCGAGAACGCTGGCATCTTCCTCAACATCGACCCCGCGACTCTCGCCGATTCGGCGACCGATGGCGGAGTCTCCTCGCTCAACTCGGAGCCGGGCGAGCCCGCCACCGTCAGCTCCGACGATTCCGAACCCTTCGGCGGACTGATCGTCGAATCGACCGACACCGATGCCGCTCAAAGCTTCATTGACAAGCAGTCGGAAACCGGAGGGGGATCAAAGGACGGCGAGTACGAGGGTTTCTCGTACAAGGTTGACGCCGAGGATGGAATGACGGTTGGAATTGTCGATGACTTCGTCGTGATCGGCAGCACCGAGGAGCAGTTCAAGGCCGCGGTTGACGCCTCCAAGGGCGACAACCTGGCCGACACCGACGCTTTCAAGGATCTGTCCGGCCACGTCGCCGATGGTGCGCTGGTCTCGATCTACACTGCCAACGACCCCTACCTCGCTTCGCTGAAGGAGCAGGGCTTCGACCTCGGAGGCCTCTACTCGGCGCTCGGTATGGACCTCGAAGGCTCCGGCACGGTCGCCAGCCTCGTCCCCGAAGAGAACGAGATCTCGATCAAGGGTTACTCCAGCGCCGGGTCCGACCTGACCAGTGGTGATCCGACCGCCCTGATCGAGACCTTCCCGGCCGACACCATCGTCGCCACCGGTTCCGGTGACGTCGGTGCGAACGCGACCAAGATCCTGAACGCGCTAAACGAGGAAGGCATCCCCGGTCTGATCAAGCCCGGTCAGGTTGACAAGTTCACCCAGGAAGCATCGGGCCAAATCGACATCAAGGGAATCGTCGAGTCACTCGAGACGGTTGCCTTCTTCGTCAACGGCACCAGCCAGAAGAACCTCGGTGGCGCCCTGGTCGCGACCAGCTCGGACATCAAGCCGATCGAGAACTCGCTGCGCGGGATCTCCTCGCTGATCGGCCTCGCGGGTGATGCCAGCGTCCAGCCACTGCCCGGCAACGTAGCGGGCTTCCGCGTCTTCACGGATGAGCTTCCGGGCCGACCGGTCGTGATCGGCGTCAAGGACGACCGCATGGTCATCGGCGTGGGTATGAAGGCCTCGCTGAACGCACTGACCGGCCAGGGCAAGACTCTCGCCGACTCGGCCGCCTTCAAGGCCGCCGACGAGTCGACCTCGGAAGCCGGCCTGGACATGTTTGCCGATCCGGCCAACCTCGCCAGGATGATCAGGAATGCGGGTGCCGGTGACCCCGACGCCGCGCAGATCGCTGACGTCGTCAGGAAGTTCCAGTACATGGCAGCCGGCTCCTCCGACAGCGAAGGCTCGTTCGAGTTCAACATGGGGCTCCAGGAGTAGCGGAGAAGCGGAGCGCGGAAATGGCCGCCGGGGTAGGGATGGATCTGATCGAGGTGGCCCGCGTCGAGCGGGCCCTCGATCGCCACCCCCGCCTCGCCGACCGCTTGTTCACCGCCGCTGAACAGCGCTATGCGGCTTCGAAAGGCCGTCCGGGCCGCCATCTGGCGGCCCGTTTCGCTGCAAAGGAAGCGGTAG
>JAEZIQ010000003.1 GCA_023436605.1 Actinomycetes bacterium
GTTAAAGGTCTCTGACCCTGAACGCGAAAATTCCGGAGATCATCACGGTGACCAGACCGACGAAGCCGGCCACATCGGCGGCGGTCGGAGCAAGTTCGAAGAGGACGTGGGTGCGGGCGATCAGGTAGACGCCGGCGGTGACCATGGTCGCGGCGTGGATCAGCGAGGAGACCGGGGTCGGGCCCTCCATCGCGTCGGCGAGCCAGGTGTGGAACGGCATCTGGGCGGACTTGGCGAAGGCGCCGACCAGGAGGCAGAGGCAGATCGCGACGATTTCCCACTCGTTGGTCGCAAATGCGTCCGGCGCCTTCTCGAAGACCGCGCCGTAATCGACGGTTCCGAGGTTCTTGAAGATCAGGATCGCCGCGATGTAGAGCCCGATGTCGCCGATCACGTTGATCACGAAGGCCTTCATGCCGGCCTTGGTGGCGGTGTTGCGGCGATACCAGTAGCTGATCAGGGCGTAGGAGGCAAAACCGACCAGGGCCCAGCCGACGATCAGCAGGATGAAGTTGCCGGAAAGGACCAGCACCAGCATCGAAAAGACGAAGAAGTTGAGGTAGCTGAAGAAGCGGTGGTAGCCCTGATCCGACTTCATGTAGCTGTACGAGTAGATATGGATCAGGCTCGAGACGCCGGTCACGACCAGCACCATGAAGAGCGAAAGCGGGTCGACGTAGATGCCGAGGTCGATCTTGAAGTCACCGGCCGCCGCGTACTCCCAGAGGCTGGAGGCGATGTGACGGGAATCCGAGGGCTCGCCCTGCAGCCCGATCAGCGCGAGGATGCCGCAGATGAAGGCGGCGACGATCGCGCCGATGCCGATCAGTCCGGCCGCGCGGGCGGGCAGCACCTTGAAGCCGGCGCCGATGATCAGCGAACCGAGCAGGGGAAAGAGCAGGACCAGCCAGGCCCAGGTCGCAGTCATCCCTTGAGCTCCTTCATCTCGTCCACGTCGAGCGGCAGGCGGCGACGGTACATGGCGACGACCAGTCCCAGCCCGACCACGACCTCACAGGCCGCGACGACCAGCACGATCAGCACGAAGACCTGTCCGTCCTGGTTGCCGAGCATGCGGCTGAAGGCGAGCATGGCGAGCGCGCCGGCGCTCAGCATCAATTCGAGACAAAGCAAAACGACCACCGGGTTGCGCCGGACGAGCACTCCGATGAGTCCGACCGTAAAGAGCAGCGCGGAAAGGACGAGATACCACTCGATGTTCACTGGCTCTCCCCTCCCTTCGGCAGCTTGTTCGGGTCTTCACGGCGGCGGCCCGCCAGCACGATCGCACCGACCGCGGCCGTGAGCAGCAGGAGCGAAGCGGCCTCGAAGGCGATCAGGAAGTCCTCCATCATCAGGTGGCCGACCGCTTCGGGAGTACCGAAGCCGGAGGGCACGTCATCCGGGCCGGGAGTGCCGAGCGCCGAAAGGCCGGAGCCGAGAATGGCGACCGAGATCGCGATAAAGAGCGCCACGGCGAGGATCGGGCCGAGCACCTTGAGTTCCGGTGAGGAATCCCATTTCGGTTCCTCTATGCCGCCAACATAAGCGGCGACGAAGACGTAGAGCACCATGACCGCACCGGCATAGACGACGATCAGGGCGGCGGCCAGGAACTGGGCCATCAAAAGCAGGAAGATGCCGGCCAAGAAGACCAGGTGGATGACCAGGGCGAGCACGCTGTAGAACGGGTTCTTCAGTGCGACCACGGCGATCGCGCCGCCGAGGGCACCAAGCGCTCCGAAGAAGAAGGCGATCGTCTCCACTACTCGCCCTCCCCCCGCAGAGGAGTGCGCTCGATCGAATCGGCGAGCAGCATTTCCTTGGTGAAGATCAGGTCCGAACGGTTGTAGTCGGCCATCTCGTAGTCGTGACCCATGGTGATCGCGTCGAACGGGCAGGCCATCTCGCAGTAGCCACAGAAAATGCAGCGGGCGAGGTTGATCTCGTAGACGGCGGCGTAGCGCTCGCCACCGGAGACCCGGTTCTCGGGATCGTTCTCGGCGGCGACCACGCGGATGCACTCGGCCGGGCAGGCGGCCGCGCAAAGGGAGCATCCGACGCACTTCTCGAGGCCCGAATCCTCAAACTTGTGCAGCTTGTGGCGGCCACGGAAGCGCGGATAGACCGGGGTCTTCTCTTCCGGGTACTGGATCGTGACCGGCTTATCGAAGAGCCGGCCCATCGTGGTCCGGAGTCCGCGCAGCGTCTCACCGAAGGCACGGTAGGCGCCGCCGACTCCGCCGGGCTCGGGACCGCGGGGTACTACCTTTATTTCGTCGGGACGAATGCTCACGTGACCACCACCAGGACTGCCGTCACGAGGACGTTCAGGGTTGCGAGGGGAAGCAGGATCTTCCAGCCGAAACTCATCAGCTGGTCGTAGCGGAAGCGGGGAAGAGTGGCCCGGATCCAGATGAAGAACATGGCCAGCATCCACATCTTCAGGAGCATCCAGATCGGATCTAGCCAACCGGGACCGGGGCCCATCCAGCCGCCGAGGAACATGGTCGAGGCGATGCCGGAGACGATCAGGATCTCCATGTACTCGGCGAACATGAAGGAGCCGAAGCGCATGCCGCCGTACTCGGTGCCGTAACCGGCGACCAGCTCGGCGTCTGCTTCCGGCAGGTCGAAGGGCGGACGGTTGGTCTCGGCGAAACCGCCGACCAGGAAGATCAGGAAGCCGACGAACTGCGGCACCACGTACCAGATCTCACCCTGGGCCTTGACGATGTCGACCAGTGAAAGCGAGCCGGCCATGATCACCACGCCGAGCAGAGCGAGACCCATCGCGATCTCGTAGGAGATCAGCTGGGCGGCGGAACGCATCGCTCCCAGGAACGAGTATTTCGAGCCCGAAGCCCAGCCACCGAGCAGCAGACCGTAGAAGGCGATCGAGCTGAAAGCGAAGAAGTAGAGGATGCCGATCGGCACGTCGATGCCGTAGAAGCCGACGTCACCCTTGACGTCGCCGAAGGGCAGGATCGCCATGGTCAACACGGCCGAGACGATGGTCAGGGCAGGGGCCAGCTCATAAAGCAGCGGCACCGCGCCCTTGGGCCGGAAAGCCTGCTTGGAGAGCAGCTTGCCGACATCGGCCAGGGGCTGGATCAGCCCGTACGGGCCAACCCGGTTCGGGCCGTAGCGCTGCTGGAAGCGACCGAGCAACTTGCGTTCGACCAGTAGCAGGATCGGCACGATCTGAAGCATGACCAGGAAAATCACGATCGACTTGACGATCATGATCCAGGTCGCATCAACGAAATTCGTGTCTGCCAGAGGCAGTCCGGGGACGAGACCTGGCACTACTCTCCCCCGTTCCCGTTCCCGTTTCCGGCAACCACTTCCAGCTTCGGCGAGGCCTTGCCGATCTCAACCACAGCAGGCCGTCCGTTGGTGAACACGTTGGCGTTGCCCTGCTGGGTTCCCTCGATCAGGAAGCAGGTGCCCTCTGGCAGTGCCGCCCGGATCGACACGAACGCGGTCACTTCGGCGTCACCTGACCTGACGGCAACCTCATCGCCCTTGCTGAGGCCAAGGCGCTCGGCGTCGGCGATCGAGACTTCGAGGCGCTGGGCCGGAATCAGGTAGCTGAGGGCCGGGCTGAGGTCAGTCGTGCTGTTGGCCCACAGATCCCGATAGGTACCGAGGACCAGCCCGTCGGCGGGGGCGGCATCCGTGGGGGATCCGCTCGGCCGGACTTCGCCGGGAGTTCCGAACGGACCCCCCACGGACGCCGCCTCGCTCCAAGCACTTGCGGCGGGACGCTCTTGCCAGCGAACTCCCCTTCCGCCGATCTCGCGGTCGGTCAGGCCGGCGTAGAAGGGAACGGACTCGGTGATCTTCTGGAGGGCTTCGGGGACGGCGTGGATGCCGGTTTCGTGGCCGAGCGCGGCGGCGAGTTCGGCGAGGACATGCCAGCCGCCGCGGATGTCGCCCGGGCGGGCGGCGGCGGGCCGGACGCGCTGCAGGCGGCCTTCGGTGTGGGTGATCGTGCCGTCCTTCTCCGCGTGGCTTTCCAGCGGGAAGACGACATCGCTCAGCTCGGTGGTCTCGGTCGAGGCCATCGTGAAGTGGACCACGAAGTCGGCGCTCTCGAGGGCGCGGCGCCAGCCTTCGGTGTCGGGGAAATCGCGCAGCGGGTCGACCCCGTAGAGGACGACCGCCCTGACGTCACCGGAAATCAGGCCTTCCTTGATCGCTTCGACATCACGGCCGGCTTCAACCGCCGAGAGGCCGGGACCGGCGTCCGGCAGGCAGCCGACCTCGCGCAGTCCGCGGGCGTTGGCGACGTCCGGGATCTCGATCAGGCCCGACTCTTCCTGGCCGGCCAGGTCGAGAGCAGCTGCGAGTTCGAGCAGCGACTCGATCGCCGCCGGGCCGCCCTCACCGCGGCCGATCCGCTCGCCCCAGATCACCACGGTGTGGCTGGAGTCCTTGAGCAGGCCGGCGATACCTTCGCTCGATCCCGCCTTTACCTGATCGAGCAGGCCGGCGAGGTAGCCGGCGGCCTGGCCGGGAGCGATGCGCTCGACCTCGGAGGCGCCGCCGTCGAGGGCGGAGGGCCGCTCGGTCGCGACGGCGAGTGCGGTGCCGTTGCGGCGGACTGCCTTGCGGACCCGCAGGTCGAAGGCGGGGGCCGAGTGGATCGGGTCGGTGCCGAGCACCAGCACGACGTCGGCATGATCGATATCGGCGACCCGGGCCTGGGTGGCGGGATCGTCGAGGTGGACCCGCTGGTCGCGGCCGATGGTCCTGGTCTGGCGGGAATCGATGTCGTTCGAACCCAGGCCGTTGCGGATCAGGTCCTGCAGGATGAAGGCCTCTTCGTTCGAGGCGTCACCAACCAGGGCGGCAACCTTGCCGTCGGCGGCGGCGAGACCGACAGAGGCGGCTTCGAGGGCTTCGGCCCACTGGGCCGGGACCGGGTGGCCGTCGACGTACCGGAGCGGGTTCATGACCCGTTCCTGCGAATACATCGCCTGGAAGCCGTAGCGGCCGCGGTCGCAGAGCCAACCGTCGTCGACCGCGTCGTTCTGGCGGTCGAGCACCCTCTTGACCTGCTCGTCGCGGATCGTGAAGCTGACGTTGCACTGGCTCGGGCAGAGGGTGCAGACGGAGCCACCCTGCTCGATGTCCCAGGGTCGGGCCTGGAAGCGGTATGTGTAGGAGGTCAGGGCACCGACCGGGCAGAGCTCGGTGATGTTGCCCTGGAAAGGAGCGATGTAGGGACGGTCATCGAAGGTGCCGATGTAGGAGTCGGCGCCGCGCTCGATCAGCTGGAGCTGGCCGTCTTCGGATACTTCCTGGCTGAAGCGGGCGCAGCGGTAACAGAGGATGCAGCGTTCGCGGTCGATCGCGATCAGCGGCGAAAGCGGGATCGGCTTCTCGAAGTGACGCTTGGTGTCGACCACGCGACTGCGGTCGTTGCCCCAGCCCATCGAGATGTCCTGCAGCGGGCACTCGCCGCCCTTGTCGCAGACCGGGCAGTCGAGCGGATGATTGACGAGCAGGAACTCGACCACCGCGTTCTGGGCTTCCTTGACCTGCTCGGTCCGGGTGTGGACGACCATGCCGTCGCGGACCGGGGTCGAACATGCGGTCTGAAGCTTCGGGATGCCTTCGATCTCGACCAGGCACATGCGGCAGGCACCGACCGGGGCCCCGAGCTTCGGCTCGTAACAGAAGACCGGAATCTCGATGTCGCCCTGCTGGGCGGCGTCGACCAGCATGGTTCCTTCGATCGCTTCGATCTCGCGACCGTCGATGGTCAGGGTGATGGGGTTTCGCTTCGGGGCCGGCATCAGCTTGCGCCTCCGGTCGGGATACCGCGTCCGGCCAGGCGATCGCGCCGGATCTCTTCGGGGCTGATTCCACCCGGTCCGGGATCGTCGTCGGTGGCGTTGACATCACGGGCCGGGGAGTCCTGACCCTCGAATGAGGTGGTCCACGCCTTGGCACCCTCGACGGCGATCGTCTCCTCGAACTCGTCGCGGAACTTGTTGACCATCGAGCTGACCGGCATAGCCATCGCGTCACCGAGCACGCAGAGGCAGTGACCCATGATGTTGTCCTGGACCGACGAGATGATGTCGAGATCCATCGGGGTCGCTTCGCCCTTGACGACGCGCTGAAGCATCTTCTCGGTCCAGTTGGTGCCCTCCCGACAGGGGGTGCACTTGCCGCAGGACTCGTGGCGATAGAACTTCGCGGTCCGGAGCGCCATACGGGGTATCGAGACCGAATCGTCGGCGACGATGATCGAGCCGGAGCCGAGCATCGAGCCCGCTTCGGCCATCGCTTCGAAGGAGTACGGCAGGTCCATCTCGGCCGGGGTCAGGACCGGCGAGGAGGAGCCGCCGGGATAGAAGGCGGTGATCTCCCGGCCGTCGAGCGGACCGCCGGCCAGGCCGTAGATCAGGTCACGGAGCGAGACGCCGAGCTCGACCTCGTAGTTGCCGGGCCGCTTGACGCAGCCGGAGATCGAGACGACCTTGGTGCCGGGCGACTGCTCGGTGCCAAAGCTCTTGAACCAGTCGGCGCCGTTGGCGACGATGTGGCTCACGTTGCTGAGGGTCTCGACGTTGTTGATCAGGGTCGGTCCGCCGTAGAGGCCCTGGACGGCCGGGAACGGGGGCTTGAGGCGCGGGTTGCCGCGTTTACCCTCGAGCGCGTCGAGCAGCGCGGTTTCCTCGCCACAGATGTAGGCGCCGGCACCGCGGTGGACGACCAGTTCCAGATCGAAGCCTGAACCGAGGATGTTCTTGCCGAGATAACCGGCGGAGTAGGCCTCGTCGACCGCGCGGTCGAGGATGTCGGCCTGATCGTCGTACTCACCGCGGATGAAGATGAAGGCGTGGCCGATACCGGCCGCGAAGCTGGAGATGATCATGCCTTCGATCAGCTGATGCGGGTTGCGCTGCATCAGTTCGCGGTCCTTGAAGGCACCGGGCTCGGATTCGTCGGCGTTGCAGCAGAGGTACTTCGCCTCGTCGGTGTGAGGCAGGAAAGAGACCTTTTTGCCCATCGAGAATCCGGCGCCGCCGCGTCCGCGCAGGCCAGATTCCTCGAGCTCGTTGACGATCCACTCCGGGTCGATCTCGCGGAGCACCTTCTTGAGAACCTCGTATCCGCCATAGGACTCGTAGCCCGCCAGGGTCGCCATCTTCGGATCCTCGGCGTGACGGAGCAGAACCCGGGTTTCCTGGATCGTCGTGCTCACCGGTTCGGCCCCTTTCCTTCGGTCACGCGCGGATCGCTAGATTCGGCCACGCCGCCCGCCAGCCCACGCTTCTCCAGAGCCTTCTCGGGCAGAACTTCCGACCCCGACTCCAGCTGGTCGACGATCGTTTCCGCATCTGCGTTTTCGAGCGGCCCGAAGTAGCGCTCATCGACCGAAGCCATCGGCGCGAGGTCGCAGGCCCCGAGGCACTCGAAGCCGGAAACGAGAATCTTGCCGTCCTCGGAGAGGGCACCGCCGTGACCGGCCGCTTCCCGGTTGGCACCGGTCTTTTCGCAGAAAGAGTCGAGCAGTTCGTCGCCGCCACGCATCCAGCAGGCGATGTTGGTGCAGACCAGCACCTGATGCTCACCCTGCGGGCTGGTCCGAAGCAGGTCGTAGAAGGAGGCGACCGACTGGAGATAAGCCGGGGTCACCTGCATCACGCAGGCAGCCTGAACGATCCCCTCCGGGGTACACCAACCGTAGCGGCGCTGGATGATCCAGAGCACCGGGATCGCGGCCGATTTGGGACTGCCCGGGTTGTCGCGGTCCGGGTACTTGTTGACGACGGCCAGGATCTGTTCGCGCAGGTCCTCGGGCACTTCAACCTCGGCCGGATCGGGCACGGACTCGGGGTCGCCGACCGGCAGACGTCCGGTCGTGTTCGCCTGGTCGACCGGAAGTCCGGGCGAGACGAAACCGTCCGGCTCGGCGTTGCGGGGATCGAAATCCGAAGGCATCACGGGACTCATCGGTCGATCCCTCCGAGGATCGGATCGAGCATGGCCAGGGTCTGGATCAGGTCGGCGACGTACTCGCCGATCGTCATGTCGGCCAGGGCCTGAAGGTTGACGAAGGAAGGCTCGCGGAAGTGGACCCGCGCCGGCTTGGAGGAACCGTCGGCCATCACGAAGCAACCGAGCTCGCCCCGGGGCGACTCGATCGGGTTGTAGACCTCGCCCGGTTCGACCCGGAAGCCCTCGGTGACCAGCTTGAAGTGGTGGATCAGAGATTCCATCGAATTTGAAAGCTCGGCCCGCGGCGGCAGCGCGTACTTGCGGTCATCGGCGATCCAGGGGCCCTCGGGCAGGCCGTCGAGGATCTGCTCGACGATCCGCAGAGATTCCTTCATCTCGGTCAGACGCACCCGGTAGCGGTCGTAGCCGTCACCGACCGTGCCCACGGGAACGTCGAACTCGAGTTCGGGGTAGGCCAGGTACCCGCCTTCCTTGCGCAGGTCCCAGGGGTCACCGGCGGCCCGGAGCAGGGGACCGGTGACGCCCAGTTCGACCAGCCGCTCGCGGGAGACGACACCGACGTCCTTGGTCCGGATCAGGAAGATCTCGTTCTTGTCGAGCAGCGACTCGTACTGGTGGATGCCGATCCTCAGCTGCTCAATCACCCAGCGCACTTTCTTTTCGAAGCCGGCCGGGATGTCCTCGGCCACGCCACCGATCTGGAAGTAGCGGGTGTGCATGCGCTGACCGGTCGACATCTCGAAGACGTCAAGCACCCGGTCGCGGTCGCGGAAGCAGTAGAAGTAGACGCCCATCGCGCCGAGGTCGAGGGCGGAAGTGCCGAGCCAAACGAGGTGCGAATGGATGCGGTTGAGCTCCATGTGGAGGACCCGCAGCCACTGCGCCCGGCGCGGAACCTCGAGGCCGACCAGCCGCTCGACCGCGCCGACGTAGGCCTGCATGTTGAAGAAGTAGGAGAGGTAGTCCATCCGCTCCACGAACGGAATTACCTTCCAGTACTGCATGGTCTCGCAGGACTTCTCGATGCCGGTGTGGACGTAACCGATCACCGGCTTCAGGTCCTTGACCACCTCGCCCTCGAGGTCGACGACCAGCCGCAGCACGCCGTGCGTGGCCGGGTGGTGCGGGCCCATGTTGACCGTGAGCATTTCCTGCTCGGGTTCGAGTTCGAACTCGACCCCGGGAATGCGGTCGGCCAGCTCGGTGGTGAAGTCGGAAACGAGGATTCCCTCGTCGCGGAGCTGACCTGCCTGCCGGACCTCGCGGTCGTGGAGTGTGTCCTCGACGCGCGCCATCACTGCCACCAGCCCGGGTTGGTCACTTCGTCGCGGGTGAAGATCACCGGCTCGCCACCGACCGGGAAGTCCCGGCGCTGCGGCCAGCCGCGGTAATCCTCCGGCATCAGGATCCGGCGCAAGTCGGGATGGCCTTCGAAGACGATGCCGAAAAAGTCGTAGACCTCGCGCTCCTGGAAGTCAGCGGTCGGGAACAGCTCGACGACTGAGGGGATGACGGGTACCGGCTGGCCGTCGATCTCCGTGGTGGCCGTGGCCACATCCTCGGCCGGGACGTTCTCGGGCTTGTCCTCGGAGTCGACCTCGTTCTCGGCGCCCCCGGTCTCGCGGGGCCCGATGGTGACCATGGGCCGGTCGGTCGCCGGCGCGGCCGCGGCGGGATCGTGGATCACGGCCTTCACCCGGAGTCGTTCGTAACGCTCGCGGTTCAGGAGTTCGTAATGGACGGCGAACCGGGGAACTTTCGGGAAGTAGTCGGCGCCGTGCACGGAACTGAGGAAGGTGTACTCCTGGCCCGGAGTTTCCTTGAGCCAGGTCAGCACTTCGATCACCTTCGCGGGATCGATGATCAGGGCCGCCTGCTCCCGGTCGTAGCTCGTGTCGAGCACGGCTCCGGGATGTTCGCGGTTGATCTCGGCGAGGATCAGTTCCAGTCCGGGCGCGTCAGGCACCGAGGACCTCCCGGGCCTTTGCGTAGGCCTCGAGTGCTTCCTCCGAGGGCTGCGAGGCGGGTCCGCCGCGGGCCCATTCCTCGGTCCCGTGGGCGTTGTAGCGACTCCTCCACCCTGGATCCGGATTGCCCATGATCATCTGCTGCAGCTTGGTGAACCCGTAGAGCAGCGCCTCGGGACGGGGCGGACAGCCGGGCACGTGGACGTCGACCGGCATGAACTTGTCGGCGCCCTGGACCACGGCGTAGTTCTGGAACATGCCGCCGGAAGAAGAGCAGGCACCCATCGAGATCGCCCACTTCGGTTCCAGCATCTGGTCGTAGATGCGGCGGACGACCGGCGCCATCTTGATCGAGACCCGGCCGGAGAGGATCAGCAGGTCGGCCTGGCGGGGCGAGGCGCGGAAAGCCTCGGCACCGAACCGGGCGATGTCGTAGCGCGGCGAAACGGTCGACATCATCTCGATCGCGCAACAGGCGAGACCGAAGGTTGCCGGGAAAACGGAATGGGCACGAGCCTGGTTGAGAACCTTTTCGAGTGTCGTGGTGACGACTCGTTCCTCGACGTACTTCTCGAGGTCTTCGCCGGTCAGGTCACCGCGCAGCATGTCGCGGGCCTTGAGCTGGCGGGCGCGCAGTTCCTCCGGCGACTTGGGCTGTTCAAGCGGGGCGTGAACCCGAAGCTTCTGGCGTTCTATCTCCAATCCAGTGCCCCCTTCCGCCAGACGTAGACCAGGGCCACGAAGAGAAGCGCGACGAAGAGGATCACTTCGGCCAGCACGAAGACCGAGTCGGTCGACTTGAGGATTGCCCCGACCGGGTAGAGGAAGACGACTTCGATGTCGAACAGGATGAACAGCATCGCGATCAGGTAGAAGCTGACGCCGAACCGGAAGGTCTTCGAGATCTCGGAGGGCAGACCACACTCGTAGGGATCGAGCTGCCGGATCGCGGCGCTCGACTCGTTGCCCTTCAGCTTCTTCGGACCGAGCACCAGGTTCAGGGTCGCGAAGGCTGCGCCGACGATGATGCCGAGCGCGCCGAAGACTAGAACTGGGAGGTACTGGTGGAGCAAGTGGGATCCTGGGTGGAGATTCTTCTGGGAACTAGGGTTCCCGTTAGCTAAGGGTTATACACCTCTGGGCCAAGACTTTGTATCAAGTCGTTACATAGTGATTTTTCGCATAAAAAAGCCGAATTCCGACCCCTTGAGGCGGGATTAGAGATGTCCACCGCTTACACGGCGCTGGGCCTCGCAGTGCTGGGACTGAATCTGCTTGCAGGTGTGGTCGGCGTGATCGCGTGGCAAGGGAACCGTCCTTCGGTCGCCTTCTGGTACCTGCTGCGCGCCGCGCAGATCGCCACCGGTGCTTTCGTCCTGTTTGCCTGCGTGGTCTACGCAACCGGCCACCGCGCCACCGACGAACTCCACTACCTCTACATTTTCCTGCCGGTCGCGGTCTCATTCATGGCCGAATTGATGCGCGGCGCCGCCGCAAGCCAGGAGCTCGGCGACCAGCTCAGCCCCACCGAGGCGAAGTCGAACCGGGAACTCGGCGAGCTCTTCGCTGCTCTCGACCCGGACCGTCAGGAAACCCTCGGCCTGGCAATCATCCGGCGGGAAACCGCTGTGATGACCCTCGCCTCCCTGGTCATCGCCTTCCTCCTCTGGCGGGCCCTCGAAACAACCGCCGGCATGTTCTGAAACAACCGCCGGCATGTTCTGACCCTTCGGCCGGCGTGTTCTGACCCTTCGGCCGACCATCCTCCTCCGAGGGGTGTCACGACTTAGTGGCAGAGATCGGTAGCTAAGTCGTGACACCCGGTCGTTCTTGCCCGGGCCAGGTCGTTCTTGCCCGGGCCAGGCCGCTCTTGCCCGGGTCCGGCTGTTCTTGCCCGGGTCCGGTTCTTGTCGGGTCGGTCGAGTTTCGCCTATGCCCAGTCGGTGATTCCGGGGATGTGGATCTCGACGCCGAGCAGACTGGCCTGCTGTTCCATGATCTGTCCCAGCTGCCAGTTCGTGCGGTCCTCGTCCTGATACAGGTCGTAACCGGTGAATCGAATCACCCGCAATCCCCTGGCTTCGAGGTCGACGCTCTTGCGGTGGTCGCGGCGAAAGCTCGCCGCACCGCTGTGTGTACTGAACGGATCGAGCTCGACCGCGAGAAGAAGATGCCGCCAGAAGAAGTCGACCCTGTAGGGCTCCATCCACACGTTTACTTCGGGCCTTGGCCGGTTCCGACGCCGGAGCATCCGAAGGAAATCCTCTTCCGGATCGGATTCGCCATCCAGAAAGACGGGATCGAAGAAATCGATCTCGGACCGAAGCCGACCGACACCGCGATGACCGTTCGCCTGCCCAACCACTTGAGCGAGAGTTCGCCAGCATATTTTCCTCTCGCGTTCTCCCTGCGACAGCGCCTTTCCGACCTGTTCAGGGGTCGAGTCAGCGGAGAACTCAAGCAGAGCCCGCTCGACCGTCGTCAGCCTGATTCCATCTTGAACGGTGATCTGGCTTTCACGGAGTGACCTGCTCTGGTGACTCCACACCCTGAAGCCGAACTCTTGGCTTACCTTGAACGGGCCGCCGCAATGGCGGTCCGCCCCTCCGGTCTTGGTCACGTGCACGGGTAGGTGACCGGCTACGAGTCCATGAAGCGCCAGCGCACTCGCGTGGCTCACCACGCACCCTTCTCCGCCCGAGAGCATCGCGGCTCTCGCTCGACCGCGTGCATCCAGCCGGGTGCCGGGCAAGGCGTAAATATCCCGCAGGACCGGCACCAGCAGACCCGTCTTCCTTCGCCAGAGGACCGACCCCCTGGGTAGTCCGGCCCGCTCGAGTTCTTCGCCGGAGAACACGCCATGACCAGCCGCGGACAGTTCTCTAAGTCGCGCGTTCAGCTCCGCGCCCGAATCACCGTGCCTTCTGCCCATCCTCCAAACATGAAGCGAAAGTGCTCACGTGTGTCTCGATGACTGCAAAATCTGGGCAACGGGTCGGTGACGGAACCGCAAGAACTTCCGCACCGGCGATCTTTCATCCGCCGATCCCACACGCCTTCCGGCGAGTCGTCGCAACCCTTCCCGGCCCCAAGATGTGGTGTCACGAGAAATCCACGTTCGCACGTCGATAAGTCGTGACGCCCGGAGTGAGGGCCGGTGAGAGTCGGGAGTGCGGTCCGAGTCGGGAGTGAGGGCGGGTCGGGGGGGTTCGGGTCAGGTGGGGAGGTTGGTGTAGCCGGTCATCAGCACGTGAACCTGGCCGGTCACCCGAGGGCGACCGGAATCCATCCGGGCCTGAAGCAGGCTGGGTCGCCCCATCTCGATGCCCTGGCGGATTTCGATCCGGTCGATGTCGAGGATGTCCTGGAGGTAGGCGACCAGGGGACCGGCGGCGGAACCGGTCGCCGGATCTTCGAACTCGCCGAGGTCGAGCGCGAAGCAGCGGGAGCGGGCGGTTCGGGCCGGGACGTCAAAGGTGAAGGGATAGACGTTTACCGCAAGGTCCCCGAAATCCAGCTGCTCGAACTCGGCCCGGTTCGGGACCGCGGCCGCCAGAGCTTCCTCGTCGCGCAGCGGAAGCAGCAGGGTCGGGAAACCGGTCGAGACGACCTGGGCGCTGTAGTCCGGGTGGAGCTGCGACATATCGAGGTTGAGCAGCCGGGCCGCGTTCTCGCGGCTGACCGACTCGCCGAACTCGGCCGGCTCCTGGTGGACCGATGCCTCCCAGACTCCGGACGAGTCGGGGTCGGTGTCGAGCTGCCTTACGTCAACCTCCTGCAGGCCGACCCGGGTTTCCTGGGTGAACGTCGTTTCGCCCACCCCGCGATCGACCGCGACCGCAACCGCAGTACCGAGCGAAGGGTGCCCGGCGAAGGGAACTTCGGCGGTGATGGTCCAGATCCGGTTGCGATAGTCGGCCCCCCTTTCGGCGGCCTCCTCGCTGGGCGTCTGGACGAAGGTCGTTTCGGACTGGGCCGTCTCGCGGGCGAAGGCGTGCTGGGTCGCGTCATCCACATCGTCGGCGTCAAGGACTACGGCGAGACCGTTGCCGGCCAGCGGCGCTTCGGCGAAAACATCGAGCCAGAAGAAAGGGTGGCTGCTCATCGGCCAAGCCTAGCCGGGAGCAGAGGCGGGCCATCGGGCCGGCAGGCTCAGCTGTGTTCGGTGTCGAGCCGACGAAAAAGACCGCCGTGGTAGATCAGCGGTTCACCCGGGTCGTCGTCGGCTTCGACCTCGAGGACTTCACCCGTGACGATCACGTGGTCGCCGCCGGGAATGATCTCGGCCACTACACAGACCACCCGGGCGAGGCTGCCTTCGATGATCGGTACCCCGAGATGGTCGCGCCACCGGACCGCGGCCCACTTTTCCGTCTGCTCCGCCTTGGTCGCGAAGAGCTCCGCAGCGGGACGCTGGCGCTCGCCGAGGACCGAGATCCCGAAGCGGCCAGCTTCCCTCACCACTTCCAGAGAGCGGGATTCGAGGTCGAGGCAGACCAGCATCATCATTGGATTCAGGGAGAGAGAACAGACCGCGGAAGCGGTCGCTCCGGCCGGCTCTGAGCCCTGAAAAGCGGACACGACAGTGACTCCCGTGGGCAGCAATCCGACGGTCTGCCGGAACTCGTTTCGATCGGGTGGAACCATCTGATCGCCGCAGACAATATGATGCGCTCGCTGTGCGTGCCGTAGCCATTACAACACTTGCCATTGCCGCCGCCTTTTCTCTCTCCGCCTGCGGGTTCGGAGAGGAAGGGATCACGGTTTCGAAAGACTCTCCCGATTACGAGGGAGCCCAGCTCTTCGCTGCGAACTGTGCCGGCTGCCACACCCTGACCCCTGCTGGTGCCCTCGGCACCGGTAACCGCGGAACCCGCGTCCAGGGGCCGAACCTGGATCAGCGGAGCGAGACTTACGAGTCCGCCCTGCACGCGATCCAGAACGGCGGATTCTCCGGCGCGATCATGCCGCAGAACATCGTGGTCGGCGAAGAAGCCGAGAAGGTCGCACAGTTCGTAGCCGACTACGCCGGTGCTGACGCCGGGGAAGCCGGAGCCGAGGAGTACTCGGAAGAGCAGGATGCTTCCGTCCCCGAGGACGAGAAGCCCTCGACCGGCACCCACGACGAGTAACCGGCACCAGGGGCCGTGCTCGACCTCAAACTGATCCGCTCCGAACCCGAGCGGATCAAAGCTGCGCTGGACCGACGCGGGGCCGCCGGCCAGGTCGATGAACTGCTCGAGCTCGACGAGCGACGCCGGCAGCTGCTGCCCGAAATCGAAGGCGCCAGGAGCGAGCGCAAACAGGAATCCGAGAAGATCGGTGCCCTGAAGAAAGCCGGCGAGGACGCGACCGCCCAGATGGAAGCGGTGCGAGAGCTGAAAGCCCGGTTGGAGGAAATGGAAGGCGAGCTCGAGTCGGTCGAAAGTCGGCTCAACGATGTCGCCGCCTCCCTGCCGAACCTGCCCGACCCTTCCAGCCCCGACGGATTCACCGATGAGGACGCGGAGCTGATCCGCGAAGTCGGCGAGGTACCGCAGTTCGACTTCGAGATTCACGATCACGTCGAACTTGCCGGTGACGGCATCGAACTCGAAGCGGCCGCCAAGGTTTCCGGGGCCCGTTTTGCCTACCTCAAGGGCGACCTCGTAATGCTCGAGTTCGCCCTCGTGCGTTGGGCCCTCGAGAAGCTGCGCGGTGAAGGCCACGAACCGGTCGTCCCGCCGATCCTGGTCCGCGAGGAGGCCCTGTTCGGGACCGGCTTCCTGCCGGGCGACCGGGACCAGATCTACGAACTCGAAAAGGACGAGCTTTTCCTGGCCGGTACCTCCGAGGTGCCCCTCGCCGGGCTGCACGCCGGCCAGATCCTCGAAGCTGACCAGCTGCCGATCCGCTACGCCGGGTTCTCAAGCTGCTTCCGTCGCGAGGCCGGCGCCGCCGGTCGCGATACCCACGGAATCTTCCGGGTCCACCAGTTCGACAAGGTCGAGATGTTCTCGTTCGTCAAACCCGAAGACGCAACCGCCGAACACGAGCGGATCCTGGCGATCGAGGAGAGCATCCTGACCGAGCTCGGGCTGCCCTACCGCGTGGTCAACGTGGCGGCCGGCGACCTCGGTGGTTCAGCCGCCAAGAAGTACGACTGCGAAGCGTGGATCCCGAGCCAGGATCGTTACCGCGAGCTCACGTCGTGCTCGAACACGACCGACTTCCAGGCCCGGCGAATCGGTTGCCGTTACCGGCCGGAGCCCGGAGCGACCCCGGAGTTCGTCAACACCCTGAACGGGACCGCGATCGCGGTAGGACGCACGATCATCGCCCTGCTCGAAAACCACCAGCAACCCGATGGCACGGTCCGGATCCCGGACGTACTGACCGCCTTCGGCGCCCCGGAGAGAATCGGAGCGACGTGAGCGACCACCGGGTCCTGATCTGCGACGACCATTGGATCGTTCGCCAGGCGATCCGGCAGCGGATCGACGAAATTCCGGGATTTGAAGTGGTTGGTGAGGCAGGCAGTGGCGCCGACGTCACGGGCGCGGTCAGGGAACACCGCCCCGACCTGCTGGTGATCGACGTTGAGATGCCGGAGGTGAACGGGATCGAAGCGACCGCACGGGTGCTATCCCGCTGGCCCGAGATCAAGGTCCTCGTCTTCACCGCCCACGATGAAGAAAACCTCGTCCGGCTCGCCGCCCGGGAGGGCGCATCCGGCTTCCTGGTCAAGTCAGCCGAAATCGATCAGATCCGCGATGCCTGCGAAACCGTGATGGGCGGTGGACGATGGTTCCCGGGCTGGGAGAACCAGCTGGAAGAAGAAGACGAGCTTCAGCGTCTGAGGGGGCTGTCTGACCGGGAAAGGGAGATCCTTGCGCTGCTGGCTTCGGGCATGCGTGCCCAGGGAGTTGCGGAGGAGATCGGCATCCAGCCGGCCACGGTCTATACCCACGTCAGGAACGTGGTCGCGAAGCTGGGCGTCGACACCCGTACCCAGGCCGTCGCGATTTCGACCCGCTACTCCTTTCTGGACCCCAAAGACCCGCCGGGTCCGGCTACTTCACCGGACGGGAAGTAGCGTGTCGATGACGACGTCCAGTACCAGAAGGACGG
>JAEZIQ010000004.1 GCA_023436605.1 Actinomycetes bacterium
GCTCCGCACCCAGCTTTACCCGTACACGAGCGGCGCCGCCCGCCAGTACCGCGAGACCGGCCTGCCGATGATGCGGGCGATGGCCCTCGACTTCCCGGGGGACCGGCGGGCCGCCGGACTCGAGGACCAGTACATGTTCGGCGACTCCCTCCTGGTCGCGCCGGTCATCACTCCGGGGGCGACCGAACGCAAGGTCTACCTGCCGCAGGGCAAGTGGGTCGACTTCTGGCGAAGCTTCGAGTACGACGAAGCCACCGGCGCCTTCGACACCACAGGCCCGGCCGTGCTGCTGAACGGCAACGGCTGGCGGACCATCCCCGCCCCGGCCGAGGAAATCCCGCTGCTGATCCGGGCCGGCGGCATGCTGACCATGCTCGACCCGGAGGTCGAAACGCTGAGCCCGTTCGGAAAAGACGACTCGATCGTCCACCTGACCGACCGTCCGGCCCGCACCCTCTTCGCCTTCCCCCGCGGCAACTCGACCGCCCGTTTCGAGAACCGGGGCCGGATCACTTCGACCGAAGGTAAGGACAGCGTCAAGCTGGAAGTCAGCGACATCCGAGCCCGTCCCTGGGTGATCAAGACCGCGACCGCCACCCTGAAGAACCCGTTCGAGGTTCGCTGCGTCAGGTTGAACGGCCGGCCGCTGCCCGGCGGAAACTCGGGCTGGAACTGGACCGGGACCCACGTGGAAATCCGGTTGCCGGCCGCGCCGAAACGCTTCAAGCTCACCCTTACGGCGCGCCGCTGCGGCTAGTTCCGGCGCTCCTGGCCTTCGATCTCGAGCTGGAAGTCGGTCACGATCAGGTCGCGGACCGACTCGATCATTTCCGCTGCCTTCCAGAGGGCCTCGGGTTTTTCTTCGGCGGCCAGGACCGGCACGACCAGCTCGCAGAAGCGGCGCATCACCACCGCTTCCTCCGGTTCACCGAGGTAGTTGACCTCGTCGACCCGCTCGACCAGGATGTCGCTCACGTAGGTGAGGATCCGGCCCGAGCGCAGCAGCTCAACCACGACCGCGCAGGCGGCCAGCTCCGCCTCGGTCGGCTCATCTTCGCCCTGCCCGTCATCTTCATCCCGCGGTTTCTTCGCCATGACCCCTTCAGGGTCCGGCGCGGAAACCTCTCCCCCTCAGCCCCTGCGGCTGACCTTCCGCGCGGCGCTGGCCGGGTGACCGTAGGTGTCCTGGCCCTGGATGTTCACCTTCTTCGGCTTGCCCTTGCCCGTCTTCAGGTTGCGGCAGGTCTTCGTGCCGGTCAGTTTCACCCGGATGCTGCGCGGGCCGGATTTGATCCGGGCCTTCGGCATCACCCCGCCGATCGCTTTGGCACAGACCCGGACCCCGCGCTGCAGGCGTTTGGCCTTGAGGATCCGGACCACCGCATGAGGCTTGAACGAAACCTGGCCGCGGGCGAACCCGGTCACGGCGCCAGGCCGGTACTGCTGGACCGTGTGGGCGGGACCGAGATCGACCTGGAAACTCACCGTTCCGTCGGCTGTCGGCCTGACGACCTTGCTTCCAACGTCGACCTTCTTCAGGCCGCGGTAGAGCGGCGGCGAAGTGACGCGGGTGAGACCGCTGCCGGTCAGCGCGACCGTGTTCTCGCCGGTCTCGATCGTCATGAATTCGAGGGCCCGGGCCGGGTCGGCTTCGACCTTCCAGCCCCAGATCTCGAACTCGGGCTCGATCGACTTGAATTCGAATCGGGTCGGGTCCGGAGCCGGGTTCGCGAAGTTCCCGGCCAGGGCATTCATCGTGTCGACCACCTCGCGGGTGAAGTTCTCGGGGGTGTGGCAGCCGTTGCCGTAGTCCTTCCAGAGATGGTCGACTCCCAGCTCGACCAGCTCCTCGTGGAAGCTGGTGCTGCCCTGGTAAACGCCATTTTCGACCAGGCAGGAAGCCGCGTCGGCCGGCTGGTCACCCTCGCCGATCTCGGGGTTGAGGACCCCGTTCGCGGTGCGAACCTGGATGTCCATGCCGCGGAGATTCGAGGCGAGGTCGGTCGGGTTCGATCCGCGCCAGCGCACCTCTTCACTCAAACGGGGCCCGTAGATCGAATCCATCGCGCCGCCGTCGAACGTCGGGGCGAGCGACATGACCGTGCCGATCAGCGGGTTGTTGCTGTCAACCGCGCCCGAGAGCGTGGCGACGGCGCCGAACAGGTCGGGATGCCGGGCGGCCAGCGAAGTCGCGCCGTAACCTCCCATCGAGATCCCCATGATCGCCCGCTGGGACCGCTCTGGGATGGTCCGGTAGCGCTGGTCGATCAGGTCGATCAGCTCGCCGATCACAAAGCTTTCGTACATCGGCGGGCCGCCCGCGCCGTTGTTGTACCAGTCACTCCAGAAGCCGCTGTTGCCGTCCGGGGAGACGACGATTGAGGGATAGTCCCTGGTCATCTCCTCGCCCTTGAGGATCTTCGCGAAGGAGTTGTAGTTGTTCTGCATCCCGGCCAGGGAGTAGGTGACCGGCCAGCGCTTATTCGGGTTGCCGTCGTAGCCGGTCGGCAGGTAGACGTGGACGTTGGTGGGTTCGGAGTAGGCCGAAGTCTCGATCGTCAGGTCGATCAGACGCTCGCTTTCCTTCTTCTCCCCGGTTACTTTCGCTTCGTCGGCTGATGCGTTGCCCACCGCGGCACCGAACAGCGCGACCGCCGCAGCCACCGCCAACAGTCCCTTGAATCGCCTCACCGGTCCTCCCATCCGTGATTCCTTTCGCGTCAATGCCGCAAGCCGGAACCTTCCGGACGGCACTCCGGTTATCTCCCACGCTCAGAAGGATTTCAAACCGGCAGGGACTCAGCCGGCGAGGCGGGTCCTGCTACTCGGTACTTCGTCCGCGTCGGTGGCCTGCCGGGCCGCGTCCCGGATCGCCTCGGCGACAACTTCCGAGGCGAAGATGGTCAGGGTGAAGGG
>JAEZIQ010000123.1 GCA_023436605.1 Actinomycetes bacterium
GATGGGGTCTTCACAGCCGACCCTTCCCACGACCCCGAGGCAGAGCTGATCACCGAAGTGGCCGATCCTGGCGAGCTTTCGGCGATGGAGATCGGCGACCGCACCTCGGTTTTCGGCACCGGGGGCATGCGCAGCAAGGTTGCCGCAGCGGGAATGGCCAGCGGCTCGGGCATCGAAGTCCGGATCTGCAACGGAACGATCGACGGAACCCTGGCTGCTGCCGCGGCCGGAGAGTCCGCCGGAACCGCCTTCCGTGCCCTGAGGAGCGACGCTCCGGCCTTCAAGCAATGGTTGAAGTATGCGAAGCCGGTGGCCGGCCAGATCGTGGTCGACGAGGGCGCTGCCCGGGTGCTCAGGAAGAGCGGCTCAAGTCTGCTCCCGGTCGGGGTGACGGGGGTCGAAGGTCGCTTCGAAGCTGGCGACGCGGTCGAGGTTGTGACTGACGGCAGCGTGATCGGCAAGGGCATCGTCAACTACTCGGCCAGCGAGGCCAACCGGATCAAGGGAATGAAGAGCGCCGAGGTGCTCGAACTTATGCCCCAGGCCGCGGAGGAGCTGATCCATCGCGACTACTTCGTGCTGGCCTAGGCCGGGCGGCGGAAGCTGAACTTCCGCTTCAGGACCTGGCGGTTGCCGGCCCGGTCCTTCACCCTGATCGTGACCAGGACCCTGCGGGCCGCCGGAACCTGCCTGAGCAGGGCGATGCTCCGCTTGCTGAAAGTGATGCGTGCCGTTCCGGTGTTGCCGGCGATGACCCTGATCGACTTGCGGGAGAGTGTGACCCGTCGCCGCTTGCCGCCGAACCGGACCGGCTTCCTGGTGGCCACGGTGATCTTCGAGTCGCAGGGTCCGTTGGCCTCGTTCTCGGGACAGACGAGCTTCAGGGCGGCGAAACCCCTGGCCGAGACTCCGGTCCTGCTGCCCAGCAGGCGGAGCTTCACTTCCTGATCGGGGTGGACGTGCCAGGGCTCGTATCCGTGGGTCCCGTCGTCGGCGAAGAAAAGGACCGAGTCTCCGAGGGCCTGGTAGGAGCTTGCCCCCGAGCCATCGGGGCCGGGGAGGACATCCCGGAGGATTTTCATTCCGGAGGAGTCCAGGACCCACGGCTCGTAGCCCGTCGACGGTACCGAGGCAGTGAAGTAGAGTCGGCCCCCCGCAGCTGTCAGGCCGTACTGGCCGGTGTCGCTCTCCCCAGGCGCGACCTCGTCCACGATGGTGGACGAGGTGCCGTTCGAGCGGTAGATCTCGCCCCCGCTGGCCGAGCTGTAGGCAGCGAAGTAGATCTGTCCGTCGAGAAAGGCGAAATCATGTGCGTTTGAGCCGTCGGGTCCCGGTTCGATGTCTCCTATCTGGGTAGTGGTGGTGCCGTCCGTGACCCACGGTTCGTACCCGATGGTTGGTGAATACGCCGAGAAAGCGACTCTGTCGCCAGTCCTGGTGAGCTCGTTCGGGTAGCTCGAATCAAACCCGGGAAATATGTCGGTTACCAGGGTCGGAAGCGCTCCGGTGGACTTGAAGATTTCGTAGCCGGTTGACGCTGTGTAGGCGACCATGAAGACGGCTGTCCCGGTGGCTGCCAGGTCATACGGCTGGGACCCGCTGACCCCGGGAACCAGATCGCCAACCTCGGAAGTAGCGGTTCCGTCGCTTTTCCAGAGCTCGCGGCCGTGGGTGCTGGTTTGGGCGGAGAAGAAGACCTGCCCCTGGAACTCCACCAGGTCGTAGGGGAACGATCCGTCCGTTCCGGGTTCGATGTCCTTGACCAGGCTCGGGACGCCGGCGACGATCTGCCAGAGCTCGCGACCATTGGTGGGGTCTTTCGCGATGTAGAAGATGCGATCGCCGACCCGGGTGAGATAAGAGGGTTCGGAGCCGTCCGTCCCCGGGGTCAGATCCGCCACCAGCTCGGTGGTGGTTCCGTTCGAGCGCCAGAGCTCTGCCCCGTGGGCCTGATCTCTCGCGCCGAAGTAGGTGAAACCGCCAAGGTCGGCGCTCTGGGTCGCGTCACTTCCCTCGATGCCAGGATTTATGTCCTCCAGGAGCTTGAACCGCTTCCCCTGCAAGACGTACGGCTCGAACCCGGTGCCCGGGGTCCGACCCGTCATCCAGAGGGTCTCGCCGAAGGCCTGAAAGAGCTCGTTGCCGGAGCTGCTGGGACCGGGGTTCACGTCGTGCAGCAGGTCGACCTGCAGGTTGGCGCCCGTCGAGGTGCCGGCCAATAGCGGCAGTGAAGCGATCACCAGGGCGAGAGTCGAGAAGAACCGCTTCATCACGGAAGCATCGCCGTCAGTCGGGACCGCACCGTCGCCTGGTTTCCGGCTTCATCGCTGACCTTCGCCCTTACTTGCAGTCTGCGGGCGGCCGGTACCTTGCGCAGCATGCGCATCTGCTTCCGGGAGAGCCGGATCGCCACCCTCGCCGCCCTGCCTGGGACGATCTCGAACCGCCCGCTCGCCAATCTCACGATCCGTTTGCGTCCAGCGAATCTAACCCTCGATCTGGTTGAGACGGTGAACCTTCCCGAACACGGCCCGGTCGCCTCCGAGGCAGGGCAGCCCACCCTGAGGTCAGCTCTGCCGCTCGGGCGGAAGCGGATCTTCTTCGGCAGCCTCACGGTCACTGCCCTGTCTGGCCGCACGAGTTTCCAGACCTCGCGACCGTGCGTTCCATCGCTCGCGCTGAAGTAGACGGCGCCCCGGAACGGGGTGAAGAACCGGACACTCGATCCGTCCGTTCCGGGCAGGATGTCGGTGAAGTTCGCGCCGGTGCCGGTGGTCGTCCAGAGTTCTCGACCGTTGTCAGGGGTGGAAGCGTCGAAGTAGGCGACCCCGTCCTGAGCGAAGAAGTCGTCCGGGCGGGAGTCATCCTCGCCAGGAACGAGGTCGGCAACCAGGTTGACGGTCGAGCCATCCGACGTCCACGGTTCCTCGCCGTGCGCAGGGTCCCCGGCCTCGAAGATCACGCCATCGGCCCCGAACGGGGTCCAGCCGGCGGGGGACGACGATCCGGGGCCCGGATTGATGTCTGCCACCATCCCGGTCGTGGTCCCGTCTGTGGTGAACGGTTCCTTTCCGTCGAGGCCGTTGGTGGCGGAAAAGAAAAGTCGTCCCCCCGAGGCGGTCATGTCTTCGGGATACCCGGAATCGGCGCCGGGGATGGTGTCGGCCCAGAGAGCAGTTGTGGTGCCATCGGACCGCCACAGTTCTCTCCCCGATGTGGCGGTGTACGCGCTCAGATACAGATGCTCGCCCATGACCGTGAGGTCATTCGGTGAACTGGAGTCTGCGCCCGGGTTGATGTCCTTTACGAGTTCCACCGAGGTCCCGTCCGAACGAAAGATCTCCTCGCCGGTGGCAGGAGTTTCGGCCCCGAAGTACACCTGTCCACCGAACGCAGTCAGATCGTCAGGGTCCGAGTCGTCGGTGCCGGGAACCTGATCCTCGACCAGATTCACGGCGGTTCCGTCGGTTTGCCACAGCTCGTAGCCGGTGGCCGCCGATCTCGCCGTAAAGAACATCCTGTTGCCCACCACGGTGAAATCTTCGGCATTCGAGCTGTCGGGCCCGGGGTCGATGTCGGCGAAGAACGTGGCCGTCTTGCCGTCGGTCCGCCAGAGCTCGTACCCCGAACTTTCGGTATAGCCCATGAAATAGACGAAGTTGCCGAAACGGGTGAAATCTTCCGGATCCGCGTCGCTGCTGCCCGGCAGGATGTCAGCGATCAAGTGGGCCGACTTGCCGTCCGTTGAATACGGCTCGCTTCCGTTGAGGACCTCGGCCGCGAAGATCAGACGTCCGTTCAGTTCGGTGAACCCGTAGGGATATGAGCCGCTGGGGCCCGGTGTCACGTCGACCGCCAGCCGCGGTTCCAGGGGCTCGGCGGCGGTCGCGGCACTAGCAATCGACATCAGTGCCAGAGCGGCAAGAACGGTCGCGCTAACCAGGCCCTTCCACGATCTCAATGCGATTCTCGTCAAGCTTCCCCCGAAGCTTCGGAGACGGGTAATGGTTCGAAGCTATTTCCTGCAGCCGGGCGCGTCAAGTCGAGGGGAAGCTGCAGATACCCTTAGGGCATGGAAGCGACCGCCACTGACATAGCCACCGACACGATCACCGCGAAGTCCGCCGCCCGGGCGATGGCGGCGGCTCCGACCGAAGTGAAGAATCGCGCGCTGGAAGCGATTGCTCGCGGTCTCGGTGAGTCAGTTGAGGCGATCCTCGAGGCCAACCGGGCCGACCTCGCCGACGAACGGGCCCAGAGCCTCAGCAAGGCCCTGACCGACCGGCTGACCCTCACCCCGGAACGGGTCGAGGCGATGGCGGCCGGCGTGCGCGAGGTTGCGTCCCTTGACGACCCGGTCGGTGAAGTGCTCGAAACCAACCGACTCGAAAACGGTCTTGAGATGAACAAGGTCCGGGTGCCGCTCGGCGTGGTGGCCGTGGTCTACGAGGCCCGGCCCAACGTCACCATCGACTGCGCCGCCCTGACCATCAAGTCGGGCAATTCGATTCTGCTCAAAGGTTCCAGCTACGCCGAGCGCACCAACACCGCCTTGGCCGAGGTGGTTCGGGCCGGACTGCTGGAAGCAGGGCTTCCCGAAGACGCCGTCGTGATGTCGGTCGGCGGGGGCCGGGAATCGATCGCTGACCTCGCGACCCAGGACGGCGTCGTCGACCTGCTCATCCCGCGGGGCGGCGAAGGGCTGAAGAAGACTCTTGAAGAGGTGGCGACCGTGCCGGTGATTTTCGCTGCGGCCGGCATCTGCCACGTCTACGTTCACTCCGACGCCAACCTCGAGATGGCCCGCGCCGTCGCCTACAACGCCAAGATCCAGCGTCCCGGAGTGTGTAACGCGGCCGAAACCCTGCTGGTTGACTCCGAAGTCGCAGCGGCCTTCCTGCCGCCGGCCCTGGCCGAACTGGCCGGGGGCGGGGTAGAGCTGGTTGGGGACGAAGCCACCCGGGAAAATGCCGGCGACACGCCGGTCGGGGCGGCCACAGCCGAGGACTGGGACACCGAGTACCTTGACCTCAAGCTCGCGGTCAAGGTGGTCGACGGGCTCGACGAGGCAATCGAACACATCAACCGTCACGGCAGCGGTCATTCCGACGCGATCATCACCGACAACTCCCAGGCCGCGGACCTCTTCGCCCAGGGTGTCGACTCGGCTGCGATCTACGTCAACGCCTCGACCCGCTTCACCGATGGTTTCGAGTTCGGGATGGGCGCCGAGATTGGCGTTTCGACCCAGAAACTCCACGCCCGCGGCCCGGTCGGCCTGCGGGAGCTGACCACGATCAAGTACGTGGTTCGGGGCGACGGCCAGGTCCGCGGCTGACGTGACCCGGCTCGGGGTTTTCGGCTCCTCCTTCAATCCGCCGACCCTGGGTCATGCCGTCCTGCTGGCCGAAGCCGCCTGGCGGCTTCGGCTCGAACGCGTCGTCATCGTCC
>JAEZIQ010000135.1 GCA_023436605.1 Actinomycetes bacterium
CTCGTCGAAGGCACGCGCGTCCCCGACCGCGCGCGTCGTGGCCGCGGCGAAGATACTGAGCCACAGATTCTCGCCATCCCGGGCCTCCGGTGAATCGGCGGGGCCGACGTATCTCGTCGCACCCAGGCCGCGGACGTAGTCCCGCGAACGGGTCGCGAGGACGAGTGAGATCGGGGGCACGAACCTGGGTGCGAGCCCGCGTAGCCGCAGGACGGCATGGATGATTGCGCGTCCGATCCGTCCGTTTCCGTCGAAGAACGGGTGGATCGTTTCGAACCTCGCGTGGGCGATCGCGGCCTGGATCAGCGGCGGGAGATCGTCCCGTCGGCAGAACTCACACAAATCGTTGACCAGATCCTCGACCGGGCCGGGCGGTGGAGGGACGAACTCCGCCGAGCACGGGTTGAACTCGCTGCCCCCGATCCAGTTCTGGCGGTCGCGAAACGTACCGGCGGCAGCCTCCATGCGGGTTCCGCGCATCAGCAATGCATGCGACTCAAGCAGCAGGCCGGGCGTGAGATTCTGGGACGTGGTCAGCTCGACCATCCTCCGCATCACCTCGATGTTGTTCAGGACCTCGGTCGCCCCATGGTCGGACGGATCGAGCTCGAGCTGAGAAGCCAATTGCGCCTTGAGCAGCCTCCTGCCGCCGATCTCGAGGCCCTCGATTCTTGACGAGGCGACCGACTCCGCTCGCAGCAGGAGTCGTGCCATCGCTTCCGTGTCGACCAGCCCGGTCGTCTCCTGGTTCAGGTCCTGGACCGCCCGCTCGGCTTCGGCCACGTCGGCTGCGACGGTTCCCTCTATCTCGAACCTGCGACCGGCGAGCGGGTCCGGAAGATACGCCTCGTATTCGCATGGCAGCCGGTCCCTGCGGGCCAACCCGTAAGTCTGTTCAGGAACCCAGGCTTCCTTGATCAACCTAGACATATAATCAAGGTTAGCAGTTAAGTTTGACTACATGGCCACGCGACCAAGGGTCGCTCTTCTTAGCGACGAAAAGATGGCTCGCGCCGCTCTGCGAAGGCGGCCATGCCTTCTTTGGCCTGATCGTCGAGGAAGACTTCGTGGCCGAGTTCGGACTCGAGCTCGTAGGCCTTTTCGAGCGGGAGGTCCATCTGTCGCCAGGCGTACTCCTTGATCTTGCGGACGGCGAGTGTGCCGTTACCGGCGATCTCGTCCGCGATTTCCTGGGCCCTACTCTTGAGCCGGTCGGGCTCGACGATCTCGTTGATCAGACCGATCTCCTTCGCCTCTTCGGCGTCGATCATGCGGCCCGTGAGGAGTATGTCCATCGCCGGGGCATAGCCGAGCTGCCGGACCAGCCTGGTAGTTCCTCCACCGCTGGGAAAGACCGCCCAGCGCGCCTCGGGCAGGCCGAAGCGGGCGTGCGGGACGGCGACCCGAATGTCGGTGCAGGTGAGAAGTTCGGTGCCGCCGCCAAGGCAGTCGCCGTTGATTGCGGCAACGATCGGTTTGAAGACCGGGCCGAGCGAGCCCTTCTGGTAGGCCTCCTGGCTGTCCCGCGGATCCATCTCTCCCGACTGGAGCCGTGGGATGAAGGTCTTCAGGTTCGAGCCGACCGTGAAGGCTCTCTCACCCGAACCGGTGAGGACCGCGACCAGCAGCTCGTCATCGTCGCGGAAGCGAAACCAGGCGTCGGCAAGATCCGACATCGACTCGGGATCCAACGCGTTCAGCGCATCTGGCTGATCGATCGTAATCCAGAGGAAGACGCCGTCCTTGACCTCGGTCCGGATCATCGCCCAGCCCGGCTCAACTCTCGGCAGGAAGGACGATCGGGATGAGTTCGAGATATGAACTCAGCATGTAGGTCGGGTTCTCGGCCGCGACCAGTTCGGGGTGGAAGCCAAACTCGACCCCGGCGGTCTTCGCTCCCGCGTCGCGGCCGGCGATCACGTCGTTCGCGCCGTCTCCGACGAACAACATCCTTTCGGGCTTGATCCCGAAGTGCTCTATGCCGGCGATTATCTGGTCGGGAGCCGGCTTCGCATTGGCGACGTCGTCGCCGGTGAAGGTCACGTCAAAGTACTCGGTGAGCCCGGTTCGCTCCATGTCCGCATCGAACCTGACCCGGGCCTTCGAGGTCGCGATCCCCAGCTTGATCCCCTCTCTCTTCAGGGTGCCGAGCATCACTTCGACGTCCGGAAAGAGCGGGATGCGTTCCTGGTGCTTGAGGTACGCCTTACCGAACAGTTCCTTGATCTGTTTGGCCTTTTCCTCATCGCCTCCCGCGATCAGAGGGAAGGACTCCTGGCCACGCATCTGGATGATCTTCTCGACGTCCTCCTTCTCGACCGGGAACGGCTCCCCCAGGATCGAGGTGGTCGCGTCGTGGTACGAGGCGAGGATCGCCTCCTGCGAGTTGACCAGGGTGCCGTCCATGTCGAACATGACGGCATCGAAGGGACGTTCGGCGGAGTTGTCGGCGGCATTCATTGACCTGATTGTGCCCCTGATCGAGGGACCGTGAACAGGCTGCCCGCCGAGCGGCTGGAGCAATCCACAAGGTTTCCGCGGCACCCCCGGCGCGGAATCCCGGCAATCGGGGAGCATGAGGCTGTGGCTAAAACCTGGCTGATCACTGGAGCGTCGCGGGGCATCGGCGCCGCGATCGCCCGACGGGCCGTCAACCGAGGAGACCGGGTCGCCCTGGTCGCCCGGGGCGAGGCTGTCGAGGCGTTCGCGAACGAACTCAAGTCCGAAGGCGCGGAGGCCGCCGCGATTCGCGCAGACCTGACCGCTGACGGGGCTGCGACCCGGATCGCCCGGGACGCCGCGAACGCTTTCGATGGCGGCATCGACGTGCTGGTCAACAACGCCGCCCTCCACATCGGCGGGCGGATCGGCAAGCTCGACCCGAATGACTACGAGGCCGTGATCGAGGCCGGGTTGATCGGTCCATTCCGGCTCTGCCAGGCCGTTCTCCCCCACATGGGCGAAGGCGGCGCGATCGTCAACATCGGCGCCGTGGTCGGTCGCCGCGGCTTTCCCGGAGACACTCCCTACGGCTCGGCCAAGGCCGGCCTCGAGGGCCTGACCCGCTCGCTGGCGATCGAACTCGCCCGGGACGGGGTCACCGCGAACGTCGTGGTGCCCGGATTCACCGAGACCGAAATGACCGGCGAACTTGACGAGCGGGCCCGGGAGAAGATCATCTCCGGCATTCCGCTCCGGCGACCGGCCGAGGCCGACGAGATCGCCCAGGTCGTCGAATGGGTTTCTGACAGCGAGTACATGACGGGCTCGATCGTCCACGTGGACGGCGGCCTGGGAGCGAGGTTGTAGCGATGAGAGTTGCCGAGTACAGGGAACCCCACGTGATCGAGATGGTCGACCGGCCCGAGCCGGAAGCGGGCCCCGGCCAGATTACGGTCCAGATCAAGGCGTGCGGCGTCTGCGGATCCGACCTCCACAGCTTCGAGCGGGGCTTCGCGGCCCAGCCCGGTCAGGTGCTCGGCCACGAGTTCTCCGGCACCGTGATCGACCCCTCCGACGTGAAGGGCATAAGCGAAGGCCAGCGCGTCACCGTCCGCCCCCTCACTCCCTGCCTCTCCTGCCCGCGCTGCCTGGCCGGCGACTGGCATCTCTGTGGGGCCGAGGCCGAACTCAACATCGGCTACGGAACCCAGGGCGCCTTCGCCGAACAGGTGCTGGTGCCGAAGGCGTTGCCGGGCATGACCGTCTTTCCCCTGCCCGGCTCGGTCGACGACGAGACCGCCGCCCTGGTCGAGCCGCTCGCGGTCTCGCTTCGCGCCGCGACTCTCGCCAAGCCGCAGGTCGGCGACGTCGCGGTGGTGTTCGGGCTCGGCATGATCGGGCTCGGCGCGGTCCGGTGGCTGGCACTCTCCGGTGCGCGGGTCCTGGCCGTGGATCTCTCCGGGGTCCGGCGCGAAGCGGCCCTGAAGCTCGGGGCCGAGGCCGTGATCGACCCGGTTGCCGAGAACACCGTCGAACGGGTGGCCGAGGTGACGGGCCCGGGTGGATACGGCATGGGCGCCGCCGCCGACATCGTGGTCGAGTGCTCCGGTGCCGCCCCCGCCTTCGGCGACGCGCTCAAGGTGGTCCGCCACGGCGGCCGCATGTCGGTCGCCGCGATGTACCCCGAGCGGGTCACGCTCCGCCCCGACCGCTTCGTCGAAAAGGAACTGGAGATCCACGGTTCTTTCGCCTACAAGGACGAGTTCGGGAGGGTGATCGACCTGATGGAGCAGGGCGCGATCGACAAGGACATATTCATCAGCCACCGGTTCGGGCTGGAGGACACGCTCCAGGCCTTCAAGACCCAGCTCGACAAGGACGTTTCGCTGAAGGTCATGGTCCAGCCGGAAGGCGCCTGATGGACGCCGGGGTCTACGTCGACGCGCATCTCGGGATCGGCGAGAAGGCGAAGCTGCTCGAGGACAGCGGCTTCACCCACCTCTGGGTCTACGAGAGCCCGCTCGTCTTCGGCGAGGTCTACATGGCCATGCTCGAGGCGGCGAAGGCCACCAGCACGATCAAGATCGGCCCCGGCGTGACCCAGCCGCTCTCCCGCCCCGCCTTCAACTCTGCCCAGGGCATGGCGACCCTGGCCAAGGCCGCCCCGGGTCGCACCTTCTTCGGGATCGGGATCGGCAACTCGGCCCGCTGGTCGATCGGCATGAAGCCGGCCACCCAGGACGTGATGTTCGAGCACGTCAGGAACGTGCGCGAGCTGCTCGCGGGCGAAGAGACGATCTACCGCGAGAAGGCTCGCGAGAAGCCGATCCGCTTCCTCCACCCGGATGGCCGCTGGATCAGTCTCGAGAACGACGTCGAGATCTGGGTCTCCGCCTTCGGCCCGAAGGGGCAGAAGCGCTCCGGGGCCGAGGCCGACGGCGTGCTCGTCCGCTGGGAGGGCGCCGAGGGGATCGAGAAGGTCAGGGCGAACCTGGCCGAGGGCGCCGCGACCGTGGACCGCGACCCGGACGAGGTCAAGATCGGCACGGTCTTCGCCGTCTACCCGATCGAGGACGAAGCCGAGCTGGAGACCCAGGAAGCCCGCGACGCGCTCGGCCCGCTGGTCGTCAGCCGCCTCCGGTACCTCACAGCCAACCACGAGCACTCCTCCGAGGTACCCGAACCGTTCCGCCCCGGCTTCGACGCCTACATGGAGTACCGCGCCGGCCTCGACGACGAGACCCGCCACACCGACAACTACGAGGGCTACCTCGTGTTCGTCCCGGATCACCTGCAGGAGTTCGTCAACCCGGAGACGATGCGCACGATCGCCACGATCGGGTCACCCGATGAAGTCACCGCCGAGCTCCTGAAGATGAAGGAGGCCGGGGTCAACCAGGTCACCCTCCAGATGGCCGGCCCGCCTGAGACGTGGTGCCGCCGGATGTCGGACCAGGTCCTGCCTCACCTCGCCTGACCGGGCTCGCACCCTGCCGAACTAAGGAAAGTTGGCAACTATTGCCAACTTTCCTCATCTCGTGAATCCGCAGATCCCAGGGCTTCGATCTCGTCCGGCGTAAGGCCGGCACCGGTCAAGATCGTCGCCGTGACCCGATAAATTCCGTTGATTCGCTCATGGCTGCATCGCTCCTCCGTCGATGTTGATTCCCTGGCCGGTGATCGGTGCGCCGGCGTCGGATGCGAGGTATACAGCGAGCGCCCCCACTTCTTCGGTGGTGACCATCCGGCCGAGCGGCTGGATCCGCAGGAACTTCTTGATCACTTCCTCGACCGAGAGGCCGCGGGCCTCGGCCGCGGCGGCCGCTTCGGACTGAACCATCTCGGTGTCGACGAAGCCGGGCAGGATCGCGTTGGCGGTGACACCCTTGCCGATCAGCTCGGCCGAAAGCACCCGGATCAGGCCGAGCAGGGCGTGCTTGGAAGAGGTGTAGGCGGCGGTATGGGCCACCCCCATCCGCGAGTAGAGCGAGCCGATCGCGATGAACCGGCCCCAGCCGGCCTCCTTCATTGCCGGGATCGCCTTGTTGGCGATCTGGAGGGCCGAGGTGACGTTGACCTGAAAGGCCCGGTTCCAGCCTTCGACCGTCATCTTGTCGACCGGCGCGTTCTCGGTGATGCCGGCGCAGTGGACCACCACCAGCGGCGAGGAACCGACCGACTCGACCGAGCGCTGGATCAGCTGCTCGCAGTCGTCCGGATTGCTGAGGTCGGTGGAAACGGCCGCCACTGCGGCGGCGCCCCGCTCGAGCGCCGCCGCGGCGGTTTCTTCGAGCCCGGACGCGGTCCGGGCCGAAAGCACGACGGTGTCGCCCTGCTCGGCGAAGGCGAGGGCGATGCCCCGGCCGATGCCGCGACTCGCACCGGTTACGAGAACGGTCCTGTCGCTCACTTCGAGCCTCCTTTTTCGATCCGCTCGGCCACGTCGTGGGCGATCAGCAGGTCGTTGAAATCGATTGAGAACATCTCGCCGAGCAGCGGCAGCGAGTCGGAGGGTCGGCGGTGAAGCACCGCCTGCATCCCGATTCGCTCAGCCCCGTCGAGATTGTGGCGCAGATCGTCGACCATCACGCAGTCCTCGACCGGCACCCCGGCCGCCTCGGCCCCCAACTCGTAGATCCGCCGCGAGGGTTTCCGCACCCCGACCCGGCCGGAGAGGATCACGTGGTCGAGCAGCTGCTCGAGGCCGTAGCCGTCGTAGGCCTCGTAGCCCAGCGAGTTCGAGACCAGCACGGTCGGGAAGCCGTGCTCCCGGATCCGTTCGGTCGCGGCCAGCATCGCTTCGTCAGGTTTCAGGCTGGCGGTCAGCTTCGCGACCAGCCCGTCGGCCTCGACCTCCGCGCCGTGGGCCCTCAGCCGCTCGGCGAAGATCTCCTCGAAGTACTCGATCGGCTCCTCGCCGGACTCGTGGGCGACCAGCGCCTTGCTCGATTCGGGATCTTCGCGGAGCAGCTTCTCGACCAGCTTCGGGTCGACCCCGACCCCGTCCATGTAGGCCCGGAAGGACTCGAAGATGCTCGAGGTGAGGACCCCGCCGAAGTCGATCAGAAGGGCCTTGGCGGGCCTCACCTCGCTCATCAGATGCTGGAGGTCTCGAGCTTCTCGATTACCGGGCCCCACTTCTCCATTGCCGCCTTCTGACGGGTCGGGATGTGGTCGGTCGGTTTGTCCTTCGGCTCGTAGCCTCGGAGGATCCGCTTCGCAACCGAGGCCTTGTGGACCTCGTCCGGCCCATCGTAGAGCCGGGCGGCGCGGGACCAGCGGTAAGCCTCCTCGAGCGGCATGTCGGTCGAGTAGCCAAGCGCGCCGTGGATCTGGATCGCCCGATCGAGCACGTCGTGCATCACCTTGGCGCCGTGGTACTTGATCATCGCGATCTCCTGGCGGGCACCGGAAGCACCTACCTGATCGATCTTCCAGGCGGCCTGGAGGGTGAGCAGCCGGGCCGCTTCGATCTCGGCGGCGCTGGTCGCGATCCAGTCCTGGACCATCCCCTTGTCGGCGAGGATGCCGCCGTGGACCGACTTCGAGACCGCCCGTTCGCAGAGTGAGTCGAGCGCACGGCGGGAGACGCCCATCCAGCGCATGCAGTGATGGATGCGGCCGGGACCGAGCCGCTTCTGGGCCAGCACGAAGGCTTCGCCGCGGCCACCGAGCAGATGGTCGGCCGGGACTCGCACGTTGTCGTAGGTGACTTCGCAGTGGGTGTGGACCAGACCCTCGGAGTTCGGGTCGTGCATCAGGCCGATCTGCCGGTTGACCAGGCCCTCCGAGTCGGTCGGGACGATGATCATCGAGTGCCGCTTGTGCTTGGCGGTGCCTTCATCGGGTTCGGTCCGGCAGAGCACGATGTGGAAGTCGGATCGGTTGGCGTTGCCGACGCAGAACTTGACTCCGTTGACGACCCACTCGTCACCGTCGAGCACGGCCGAGGTCTGGAGCATGGTCGGGTCGGAGCCGCGACCTTCCTCGGTCATCGAGTAGGCGGACCAGAGTTCACCGTTGAGGACCGGTTTGCCCCACTTCTCGATCTGTTCCTCGTTGCCGGCGATGTGGATCAGCTCGGAGTTGCCGGTGTCTGGGGCATGGACGCCGAATACCGGGGGCGCGAGCTCGGAGGCACCGAGGATCTCGTGCATCAGGCCGAGCTTGACCTGACCGTAGCCGGCGCCTCCCTGCTCGGGGCTGAGGTGGACACCCCACAGACCGCGATCCTTGACCTGCTGCTGCAGCGGCTTGATCAGCTCGCGAAACTGCAGGTAGTCGATGTCGAGCGTTTCGAGCGGGTAGACCTCATCCCGCACGAACTCGCGCATCCAGTCGAGTTTTTCCTGAAATTCGGGTTCAGTCTCAAAGTCCCAGCTCATGGATTGAACCTATGTGATGACCACCAGCCCGACCGGCGTTGTGGGCCTGGTTCTTGGGGGGTTCTCCAAACCCCGCCGCGAATCCGGGAGGACCGGACACCACCAACCGGCATGATGCGGCTATGAGCACGCTGACCATGTCCGACCGGCTCCGGGGCTGGCTGGAAGAGGCCCTTCCCGGCCGCGGACCGTTCGAGATGACCCGGCTGAGCGGCGGCAACTCGCACGAGACCCTGCTTCTGACCGAATCCGAGGGGAGCCTCGTGCGGCGGCGGCCCCCGGCCGACGCGATCGATCCGAGTGCTCACAGCATGGAGCGCGAGTACCGGATCATGAGCGCCCTGAACGACCAGGACGTCCCTTCCCCGGAGGCGATCGGCGTAGGCGTCGACGAGAACGGCGGCCAGTTCCTGGTCATGGAGGCGGTAGACGGCTACCCGCTCACCGACCATCTCCCCCGGGATGTCGATCCCGACCGGGCCGCCGCCGGAATCGGACCGGCCCTGATCGACGCCCTGGCGAAACTTCACCTTGTCGACTGGCAGGCCGTCGGGCTTTCCGATTTCGGCCGGCCGGAGGGTTTCCTTGAGCGGCAGGTTCCGCGCTGGTCGAAGCAGTACGAACGGGTGCAGGTCCGTGATCTCCCCCGTTTCCATCAGCTGGCCGAGTGGTTGGCGGCGAACCGTCCGCCGGATCAGCCCCCGGCGATCATGCACGGCGATTTCCATCTCGACAACACCCTGATCAGCTTCGAAGACGAGATCCGGGTGACCGCGATCATCGATTGGGAGATGTCGACGATCGGCGATCCCCTCTTCGATCTCGGCATCAGCCTGGCCTTCTGGGGCCAGGACCGGCCGAAGCAGATGGCGATGCCGAAGGTGCAGGGCGTTTCACGCCTGCCATTCACCCCGAGCCGCCGTGAACTGGCCGCGCTTTACACCGAGAAGACCGGCCGCTCGACCGAGCACATCGACTGGTACATGGCGATCTCCTTTTGGAAGCTGGCCGCGATCGTCGAAGGCGCCTACGCCCAGTACACGCAAGGCAAGCTCGACACCGAGTACGCGGCCCGGCTCGAGCATGACGTGCCCGCTCTGCTCGAAGAGGCCGCCGGTTTCGCCGGCCTCGACTGAGCAGCCGAGAACTTGAAAGCAACGAAAGGCAGCGAGAGATGATTCGCACCGAAGTCCGTGAGGAGAACATCCTCTGGATCACCTTCGACGACCCCGAGTCCCGCAACGCGATGGACGCCGAGACGATGCAGGAGCTGGCCGACACCTGGCGCCGCTTCGCCACCGATGACGCCCTCCGGGTCGCCGTGATCACCGGGGCAGGCGAGAAGTCGTTCTGCGCCGGGGCGAACCTGAAGAAGCTCGTCCCGAAGATCCAGGCCGGCGAGCTCAAGGCCGCCGACAACCAGGAGGCCTACATGATGGGCGAGATCGAACCGGTCGACAAGCCCGTCATCGCCGCGATCAACGGCGACTGCATGGGCGGCGGCTTCGAGGTCATGCTCTCCACCGACATCCGCATCACCGCCGACCACGCCCGTTTCGGCCTTCCCGAGGTCAACTGGGGCCTCTTCCCCGGTGGCGGCGGAACCGCCCGCCTCCCCCGTCAGGTCCCCCGCGCCATCGCCATGGAAATCATGATGAGCGGCGAGTTCTTCGGCGCCGCCCGCGCCTACGAAATCGGCCTGGTCAACAAGGTCGTCCCTGCCGCAGAACTCGAAGAAGCCGCCCTGGCCATGGCCAAGCGAATCGGCCGCAACGGCCCGCTCGCAGTCCAGCGAGTCAAGGCTTCGGTCCGGGAGGGCATCGACCTATCGCTCGAGGAAGCCTTCGAGAAAGAACTGAAACTCGCGGACGAGGTATTCATCGGCGACGAAGCCGCCGAGGGTCTCGAGGCGTTCGCGGAAAAGCGAACTCCCGTCTTCTAACTCAAGTCGAAACCGGTCCGGTTCCTTTCACTGTCATCGACAAGTGAAAGGAACCGGTGAAGGAAGCTGGAACGGACGCCCGGTCGGGGCGTCCGTTAGCCGCCGTCGAGGCCGGCCGCACTTACGAGGGAGAGAGTGTGCGGCCGGCCCGGTTCGCCGTCGAAAGAAGTGGACGACGATCCTGAGCGCCGGAGAGTCAGGCGCGACGGCAGAAGTTTCAAGCCGGCACTTCGGCCCCTGAGGTCTGATTGGAGATTTCTTCCCAGGTCGCCTCGCCGGCCTCGGAGCGTATGCGGGCGATGTCCTCGCGCCGAAGCGTGGCCCCGCGGTCCTTGATGAGACGGGAATTCTCCTGGACGTAGCGGTAAAGGTCGTCAACCTCGCGGGACTCCCAGTTCCACTTGACCGCAGCATCATCGATGTTCCGCCACGGCTCCTGGAGGAGCGGCGAAGACCACTTTGCCGCCTCGGCATTCATCTCGTCCTGGGACAGGTTGCCCCTGGTGGTGACGAAGCCAGCCGTCTTTTCCGGGAGCTTTCGATCACCCCTGATGTCAGCAACTCCGTTCGGGTTTGCCCGGAGCGAATAGTCGTGATCGCTCAGCACCGTGGCGGGCACGAATTCGCGCGTCCGACCGGTCTGCGGGAGCTCACCCTTCGACTCACCCTTACGCCACACTCCGTAAGTCACCGGATGTAGGTAGTACTCGTTCTGGGCGCCGAGGGTTCCGGCCGCCATGTTGAAGTGGTCGATATAGGACTCGAGGGCGAACTCCTCGTTATAGAGATCCCAGAACCGACGAGTCCGGAAATCAATCGTGTCCCATTCGGACTGCTCGTAGATCCCGGCCATACGGAGGACGTCGACGGCAGTCTGGTAGTAGGTCACTACTCCGGCCTCGATCATTTGATCCATCGTCATGCCGCTGAAACGACGGTAGAGGTTCCTGGTTGCATCGGTCATCCGCTCGGTCAGGTACTCGAGCTGGTCGACAAGTTCGGCCCGGGAATCCATACCAACCGGGATGTAGCGGTCCGAAAGGAAATCCGAGGTGTAGAGGCCGGCCCCGATGACCCGTTCCTGGTAGTTCTCCGGATTGGTGTAAACCGAACCCCAATCGCTCACCTCCACCCCGACTCCGTCCGTGATCACGACCAGAGTGAGGTTGTTGAACTCGATGTCCGGAGCGATTCCATCCATCCAGGAAAGGGTGCAATCGGTCATGTTGAAGAAATCGCGCGTCTGCATCAGACGCCCCCCGCCCAAACGGTAGGGGCCCGCGGCCTGGAGACCGGCCCGGCTTTCGCAATGAATCAGGAAGTTGTATTGCGTGGCAATCGCGGTGAAGCGGTGGACCGCGTTGCGAAGTTCCTCGTTCGCTTCGTATGCGTCGGCCTCGAAGACCTGGAGGTTTCGCTCCTCGTGATCCTGCGAGATGTCACCGGCATCCAGGGTGTAGGGGTGACCGCTCGCCCGGTGGTAGGCGCGAGAGAAACGCCGGTACCAATCACAGACCAGCCACAGGTCTTCGAGGTTGTCCTCCGGCTTCAGCATTCCCGCCCGGATCAGGGTGGAACGCCCGTTCAGATAGTAATTCGGGATGCCCCAACCGGTCAGTTTCGAGATCAGCGTGGTTGAGTTCCGGGCTCTGTGGCCGACGTCTTCCGGGGAGATGACCTCCATCGACGCGCGAAGTTGTTCGGGAAAACGCCAGTACCCCTCCAACATGCTCATCATCAGGTAGGGCATGATGGGAAACAACTTCGATTCCTGGGCCGTCCGGGTGAGGCAGTTGTGCATCAGCACGTCGTCGCTTCGCTGAAGCATCGTGTTGAGATCGAGGAGCTGTTCCTCGGTGATTCTCCAGTCGCTCATACCATCTCCTCGCTCTCGATAAGTTCAATTCGTGCGCTGAGCAGGCTCGCGGCCCACTCGTTCTCCCCGTTGGTGACGATCGCCGTCCAGGAGGACCCCGGCGGATTCAGGTCTACGCCACAGAGCGAACTCGGGATCGTCAGCGCCAGTTCTCGGCTTTCGCTTCCCCCATTCAGTTCCGTGACGATCTTTTCCAGAACCTTGGCCGAGTCGGATCCTTCCCAGGGGACATCGATCAGGACCTTCGTTCCGGCATCGCTGACGTCGGCGGTGTCGGTGACCAGGTCGTGGCCCTCGGGTGCGGAGGCGGTAATCGGAACACGCTGACGTTCCTCACACCAGGCAAGTAGCCGCGCCAACCTCGGGTCGGGCTGGGATGGAGCCATCTTCACCTCGCCGAGGATCACCCGACCCGAGTGGCCGTCGACCGAGATCAGGTCGCCTTCGCGGATCACTCGGCCTTCGGCGGTGGTGGCGGTGCCGGCGTCTTCGTCGACCACGAGTCCGTTGACTCCGCAGATCGCCGGACGCCCGATGCCCCGGGCGACCACGGCGGCGTGGCTGGCGCGGCCGCCGAGCGCGGTCACGATGCCGCGGGAGGCGATCATGCCGCCGATGTCAGCCGGGGAAGTCTCGGGCCGGACGAGGATCACGTCCTCTCCGTTCTCGGCCAATTCCTCGGCCAGGGTCGAAGTGAAGGCCGCCTTGCCGATCGCCGCTCCGGGCGAGGCCGCGGCACCGGAGCCGATCAGGTCGAACTCCTGGTCGGCCGCGAAGACCGGCCGCTGCAGATCCTCGAGCGCCGAGAGCGGAACCCGCTCGAGGGCGGTCTCGATGTCGATCAGTCCCTGGTCGACCAGGTCGACCGCGATCCGCACCGCGGCGGCACCGCTCCTCTGGCCGACCCGGGCCTGGAGGATCCAGAGTTTGTCCGACTCGATCGTGAACTCGATGTCACACATGTCCGTGTAGCTGGCTTCCAGCACCGGCAGCGCCTCTTCGAGCCGGGCGAAGGCTTCGGGCAGGCGAACCCCGGCCTGCGAGATCGGCTCCGGGTCATGCGATCCGGCGACCACGTCCTCGCCCTGGGCCTGAAGCAGGAAGTCCCCGTAGGCGCCGGGGGTGCCGGTGGCGGGATCGCGGGTGAAGACGACGCCGGTGCCGGAACGCTCGTCCCGGTTGCCGAAGACCATCGCCTGCACGGTCACCGCGGTGCCGAGCGAATCGGAGATCCCCGAGAAGCGGCGGTAGCGCTTCGCACGCGGCGAGTTCCAGGAGTTCCAGACCGCGACGACGCCGTCTTCGATCTGGCGGCGGGGATCCTGGGGGAAGGGCTCACCGGATTCGGCGATCACCGCCTTCCAGGCCTCGGCCAGTTCCGGTCCGGGCGCGTCCGGGTCGATCTTCTCGCCCAGCTTCTTCACCTTGACTCCCCGCACGACCTCGGCGTAGGTGGCGAGCAGCCGCACGTAGTTGTCCCAGGCGAACTCGGGATTGATCCGCTCGGACATCGCGGCCACGGTTTCGTCGTTGAGGCCGACGTTGAGCAGCGTGTCCATCATGCCCGGCATCGAAACCGGTGCGCCGGAGCGCACCGACACCAGCAGCGGATCGTCGAGGTCGCCGAGTCGGCGGCCGATCGATTCCTCAAGCGCTGCGAGGCTCTGCTCGATCTCGTCGGCCAGGCCGGGAGGCGTTTCCTCACCCGCGTCGGCCCATGCCTGATACGCGCTGGTGCCAATCACGAACCCCGGAGGGATCGGCAGGCCAAGGTTGGTCATACGGGCGAGACTGGCCCCTTTTCCTCCCAGAATCCGGGGGTTCTCCGTCCCTGACCCAAACTCGTAAACAAAGTCGGTCGTGGTCATCGATTTCGATATTCCCGCGTCAGGGAGAACTTAGCCCGTGCCTGCCGCCGCTCGCTTGGTCATTCCTCCAAAGCCTTGCGGAGATGATTTCGACAAGGGGGCCGCGGCCCGCAATTCTGGCTCCCGTGAGTCAGAACCCGACAGCCCCGACCCTCATCGACATCGTCGAAACCAAGGCCGAGGCCGAACGCCTGGAGATCCCGCCGCTCTTGATTCGGGAGGCCCTGTGCGAGGCCCTGCCCGGTGAAGGCGAGGTCACGATCGAAAGGGTCCGGGCCGGCCACTCCAACCTGACTTTCTTCATCACCCGTGGTTCCGACCGGTGGGTGCTGAGGCGCCCGCCGCGGCCGCCGTTTCCGCCCAAGGCCCACGACGTGCTGCGCGAGCACCGGCTGATCTCCGCCCTTCATGAGACCGGGGTGCCGGTACCGCGGGCGGTCATGGCCTGCGAGGACGAGTCGGTGATCGGGGCGCCGTTCTATCTGATGGAGAGGCTGGACGGCGTGGTCGTCCGCCAGGAGCTGCCGCCGGAGATGGACACCCCCGAGCAGGGTCGCGCGGCGGCCGAAGCGATGATCGACGCGCTGGTCAAGCTCCACGGAGTTGACGTCGTCAACGGACCGCTCTCCAGCCTGGGCCGGCCCGACGGCTACCTTCGGCGCCAGCTCGATCTCTGGAGCCGGCAGTGGGAACAGAACAAGACCCGTGAAGTCCCGCTGATCAACCAGGTCGGCGAGAAGCTGGCCGGGACTTTGCCCGCTTCCGGGACCCCGGCGATCGTCCACGGCGATTTCAAACTGGACAACCTGATCTTCTATCCCGGTCCCCCGGCCCGCGTCGCGGGCATTCTCGACTGGGAGATGGCGACGCTGGGTGACCCGATGGCCGACGTTGGCTACCTGGCCGCGATGTGGCTCGGCCATGACACCCCGACCACCCTGCTGCTCGGACTCTCGCTGGCGACCAGCAGCCGCAACTTCCCTCCGATCGGCCAGCTGCTCGACCGTTACTCCGACCGCTCCGGCCGTCCGCTCGACGATCTCGACTGGTACCGCTGCCTGGCGATCTGGAAGCTGGCCATCCTGCTCGAGGGTTCGCGCAAACGCCACCTCGCCGGCACCACCGACGATCCCTTCTTCGCCAGCCTCGACGAAGGCATCCCCAAGCTCGCCGAGCACGCGGGCGAGCTGGCCGCGCGGATCTAGCGCTGGCGCTGAAGCTTCGCCCGCAGGGCAATCCCCGCCCCGGCCAGCACCGGGACCAGAGCGAGCAGCTCTTCGACCGGCACGGGACCGAGGTGGGCGAGGATCATGCGGCCTTTCCGAAGGATCCGGCGAGGTCTTCCGGCCGGTACTCGTCGTGGCGTTTCCACCAGCCGTAGGGATCGGTCTGCGGGTGGCCTTCGGGTGAGTCCTCCCACTTCTCCTGCCGGCCCAGGGCGGTGATGTCGAGGTAGTTCCAGGCGCTTCCCATCTGCTCGTCGCCGCGGCCGTCGATGAAGTAGGTGCGGAAGATCCGCCCCTCGTCGTCGCGAATGAAGGCATTGGTGCCGTGCCACTGGTCGACCCCGAAGTCGGCGTCGAAGTCGTCGGTCAGGGTGAACCAGGGGATGAAGTCCCAGCCCATCCTCGACTTGAGCTGCGCGATCCGCTCCTGTGGCGCCCGTGAGACGAAGGCGAGCGAAGTGTCCCGGGCATTGAGGTGCAGCGGGTTGACGACCTGGTCGGCGACCATCGAACAGCCCGGGCATCCCTTCTCCGGCCATCCCTTGACGTCCGGGTCATAGAAGAAGCGGTAGACGATCAGCTGGCGTCGGCCGTCGAACAGGTCGAGCAGGCTCACCCTGCCTTCCGGACCATCGAACTCGTACCCCTTCTCCACTTCCATCCAGGGCATCCGGCGGCGCTGGGCGGCAAGCGCGTCCCGGGCCCGGGTCAGTTCCTTCTCCTTGACCAGGAGCTCCTCGCGGGCCGCATTCCACTCCTGGGGCGACACTGTCGGCTGGTTGTTCATGGCTCTTCTCCTTCTTGCTGGAAATGTCGCTGGAGGCTTTCGAGGGCCTGGGTCCAGCCCGTGTTGACGCCCATGTGGCCGCCCGGAGGGGCCTCGCCGAGGCGGTCGTGGGTAAGGGTCACTTCGGTGGACCCGGGATCCGTCTCCCGCAGTTCGATCGTCATCCGGGACCGGTGGTCCTGATCGGCCTCTTCGTCGAAGCCGCCGAACTTCCAGTCCATTACCAGCCGGGCGTTGGGGACCACTTCGAGGTACTCCCAGCTGAAGCCGCCGACTTCCAGCCCGTCCATCGCGTGGATGAGCTCGCCCCGACCACCGACTCTCGGGTCGTTTGCCGCCGAGACTCCGGTGAACTGGTCGGGGTGCATCCAGCGGACCAACTCGTCGGGGTCGATGAAGGCCCGGTAGACCAGCTCGATCGGAGCCCCGACCGTCTTTACGATGCGAACGGAATCACCGGTGGCGGTCACTTCTTCTCCTTTGCCAGGTCCGATTCGAGGACGGCGGCGAGCCGGTCGAGATTGTCGGTCCAGAACTTCTCGTAGAAGCTCAGCCACTCGCTCGCCTCCCGGAGCGGCTCCGACCGGAGCGAACAGATGTGCTGGCGGCCGGCTACCCGGCGGTTGACCAGGCCGGCCTTCTCGAGCACCTGGACGTGCTTGGAAGCTGCCGCGAATGACATTTCGGCCGGGCTCGCGAGTTCCCCGACGCTGCACTCACCGCCCGAGAGCTGCCGGACCATCCTCCGGCGGGTCCGGTTCGAGAGCGCATGGAACACCCGGTCGACCTTTTCGGAATCTTCAACCATCTGGTTGAACATACTTCGCGGATGGGGAGAAAGTCAAGCCGCGAAGAGGAAGTGATGCGCTAGCTCATGCGCCGCGCCAGGCGGATGACCGCCCTGGCGTGGCGTCCGATCGCCGATCGGGACTGAACCCGCGGGCCGAACTCGACCACGAAGGCGACCGCGCCGGTGGCGTGGCGTTGCCAGCTCACGGCGCTGCCCGGGTAGCGGTTGCGGTCGCAACCTCCCCCGGTCCCCAGCCCTGAAAGCCGGGCGTAGAGGAAGGCCCAGCGCCGGTCCGCGTTGCAGGGCGCGAGGGTCCGGCCCCAGGGCTGGTGGAACCAGATCGCGAGGTCGAATCCAACCCGACGACTGAAGCGCATCACGGCCCGGGTCTCGGGCTCGGAAGCCGGCCCCGGGCCGGAGTTGTAGCCGCCGGACAGACTGGCGTCCCAGCGGTAGGGGAAGTTCCGGTTGAGGTCCACCCCGCGGGCGTTCTTTCTTGTTCCGGCCGCGGCACCGTCGGGGTTAGCGGTCTTCACGGTCCAGATACCGATTCCCTCCGGACCTCGACGGTCGAACAGAAGCTGGCGGAGCCGGGCCACGACCCGCATTCCCTGGAGCTCGTCCCCGTGAACCGAGCCGACCACCAGCACCTTGAAATTCGATTCCGGATGCCCGAGCCGCCAGCTGACTATTGGCCGGTCGCGGACCGAGTGCCCGATCACCTGGCGGGCCGGTTCCGACGCGGCCGCGGAGGCCACCGGCAGGACCACAGCCAGCAGGATGAGGCCATTCACGAGTCGGGAGCCCACAGCGCCAACCTATCCGTCCTGGCTGGAAGAATCGGCCGGTGGCTGAAATCGAAGAAGACGGACTGGTCCGCTGCTCCTGGGCGAACGGCAGCGAGATGATGCGGACCTACCACGACGAGGAATGGGGAATCCACCTCGAGGGTGAGCAGGCGATGTTCGAAAGGCTCTCGCTAGAGGCCTTCCAGGCCGGTCTCAGCTGGGCGACGATCCTGCGCAAGCGACCGGCCTTCCGGGAGGCTTTCCGCGATTTCGACCTCGAGTATTGCGCCGGACTGAGCGACGCCGACGTCGAGGAACTGATGGGCAACGAGGGCATCATCCGGGCCCGGGCGAAGATCGAAGCGACGCGAAAAAATGCCGCAGCAGCGATCGGACTCCGTGCCGACGGCGGGCTGGAGGCGCTGATCAATTCCTTTGCCCCGGCTCAGCAGCCGCGGCCGAAGACGATGGCCGATCTCGTGACCAGCTCGGACGAATCGGCCGCCCTGGCGAAGGAGCTTCGCCGCCGCGGCTTCAAGTTCGTCGGGCCGACCAACATGTACGCCCTGATGGAGGCGACCGGCCTGGTCAACTCACATCTGGTCGACTGCTTCCGCCGGGACGCTAACCCACGCTCCCGGCCGAACGCGTCCTGAGCGCGGCGAAAACGCCGGGTCAGTCAGCGGCCGCCAGCCGTCGATCTCGATCAGGACCGTCGGGCCGCCGATGTGGGTCAGCCTGAATCCGTTCATCTTCCGAGGCTAGCCGCTCCGGTTTCCACCCCGGACCTTTGAAGGTGTATCCGAGCCGGTCGCGCCAGTTGTCCGAGGCCCGCACGTCCCGCCAGATGTTCATGTATTCGCCGTAGGCGACCTTGACCGGATGAAAGGTGTTGATGTTCTTGGTCAATCCGTACCGGACCCGTTCTTCCTCCGGTTCGAAAGTCCCGAACATGCGGTCCCAGATGATCAGGATGCCGCCGTAATTCTTGTCGAGGTACTGCTCCTGCGAACCGTGGTGGACCCGGTGGTGGCTAGGTGTGTTGAAGATGAACTCGATCGGCCGCGGCAGTTTGCGAACCGCCTCGGTGTGGAGCAGGAACTGGTAGAGCAGGCTCCAGGAGAAGGCGAGGTAGATCATCCAGGGCTCGAAGAGGAGCGCCCCCGGCATCCAGAAGAAGATCGAGCTGAAGGGAGACCAGTCCTGGCGCAGCGCGGTCGAGAAGTTGTAGTGCTCGGACGAGTGATGGACCACATGCATCGCCCAGAAGAGGCGGATCCGGTGGTGACTGCGGTGGAAGCAGTAGTAAGCGAGGTCGTCGACGAAGAAGAGCAGGACCCAGGTCCACCAGTCCGAGGGTGAGAGCTGGATCGGGCTGATCGAGTAGATCGCCGCGTAGATGACCAGCACAACCAGCTTCCAGGCACCGGCGATGAAGAGATGACCCAGCCCCATGCTGAGGCTGGTCGCCGTGTCCTTCGGTTCGAACCCGATCGGTGCGTCGGAGGCGCCTGCCGCTGCCGGTTCGCCGTGACCGCCTTCGTGGTCATGGGCCGCATGGCGCAGGGTGAGGTACTCCAGCCCCATCGCGAGGAAGAAGAACGGGATCGCATAGATGATCAGATCGCCCATCGCGCAACTGGTTATACCAGTTGTGCCTCAGCCTCGCAAGGGTCGATCAGACTGCGCGTTCGATGTCCGCCCGGAGCAGGTGGGCCGCCACTTCGGTCGCGGTCTCCGGGTCGCCGGAGCCGATCGCCCGCCCCAGCCTGCCGATCACGCCCGGCTCTTCGGGACGAACCTGGTCGGCGACATCACCGAAGGTCAGCATCGCGGCCAGCAGCGAGTTCAGCGAAAGCCGGTAGGCGATGTTGCCGGAGCCATCGACGATCGCCAGCCAGAACTCGGCGTAGGCCTGGTCAAGCATCTCCTCGTCCTCCGAGCCGGCCAGGGCCGCGGCCCGCTCCCCCAGCTCCTCGACCGTTTCGCGCTGCGCCTGGCTCGCCCGCTCCGCGCACAGCCGGGCGGCGTCGACGCCGATCGAGGCCCGCATCTCCAGTACCGAGCGGACGATCTCGGCCGGGGGGTTGACCGGATCTCCGCCAAGGTCGAGCAGAACCTCGAGTCCACCGGAATCGCGCCAGTCGAGTACCCGGGTCGCACCGCCATGGGTGATCCTGACCAGCCCGGCCTGGTCCAGCCGCTTGAGTGCCTCGCGAACCGCGTGGCGGTTGACCCCGAACTGTTCGGCCAGCACCCGTTCGGACGGGATCCGGTCACCAGGACCCAGTTCGCCTTCGAGAATCTGCTGGCGCAGCGTGTCGTGGACCTTGAGTGAAACCGTGGCCGGCCGGGCAGAACTCATGGAGAGGTTCTACCAGTTGGGCACCACAGCCCGTTCAGGTAGTTTGGAACACCCCGCGAAAGGAACCCATGTCCCGTTTGAAACTGGTGCTGGCCGGAGCCGGGCTCGCGATCGGCTTCCAGGCTCTCACCCGGCAGCTGCTTCTCAGGCAGTTCCGCAGCAGCGTCGAGGCGCTAAACCGGGGTGATTACCGGCCACTGCTCGACGGCTTCGCTGACGACGCAGTCCTCCACTTCAACAATGCCGACCATCGCTGGGCGGGGGAACACCGCGGCCGTGACCAGATCGAGACCTTCCTCCAGGACTTCGTCGGGGCCGGACTGACCGGCGAGATCAAGGATCTTTGGACCTCCGGGCCCCCCTGGGCGCTGACCGCGGTCGCCAGGTTCGATGACCGCTCGGTCGACCCTGAAGGCGCAGAGCTTTACTCCAACCAGACGATGATCATGGTCAAGACCAGGTGGGGCAAGGTGACCGAGCAGCGCGACTTCTACCTTGACACGGGCCGCATCCTCGAGTTCGAGGAGAAGCTGACCGCACTCGGAATCGACCCGGCGAAGAAGGGCGGCACCTCCAGGTGAGTTACGGGTTCACCCCTTTCCACCGGGGCGGTTCGGGTCCGCCCCTGGTCCTGATCCACGGCTTCACCGACACCTGGCGAACCTGGGACCTGGTCATCCCGCGACTCGAAAAGAACTTCGAAGTCCTGGCGGTCACCCTGCCCGGCCACGCCGGAGGACCGCCGGCACCCGCGACGATCACCACCGAGACCATGCCCGATGGGGTCGAGACGGCCATGGAAGAGGCCGGGTTCGAAACCGCCCACCTGGCCGGCAACTCGCTCGGGGGCTGGGTTTCACTACAGCTGGCTTCACGAGGAAGGGCCCTCTCGGTCACCGGACTGGCCCCGGCCGGAGGTTGGTCGGCAGAGTTCCAGGAGCGGTACGCGTTCGATTACTTCATCACCCAGCAGGAGACGGTAAAGCAGACTGCCGCTCACGCGGATCGGATCGCCTCGACCCCGGAGGGCCGCCAGATGGGGACCCGGCTCGTCGTCGAGGATTCGAGCCTGATCACCCCCGAACTATTCGTCCAGCTGCTGCTCGGAGCGGCCAACTGTCCCGGCGCGCCGCAGATGATCGAGACCGCCCGCCGCGACGGCTTCGAACTCGAGGCCGACAGGATCGAGTGCCCGGTCCGGTTCGTGTGGGGCACCGAGGACAAGCTGCTTCGCTGGCCCGACACCGCGGTTCGCTTCCGTGAGTGGCTTCCCAAGGCCGAGTTCATCGAGATCGAGGGGGCTGGTCACTGCCCCCAGCTCGAGGTGCCGATCGAGGTCGCCGAGCTGATCGCGGGCACCGCCCACCTGGCCTGAGCCCGGTCAGGGCCGGCGGCCGAGAATCACGGCAAAGCCGTGGTCCTTGTAAAGGCAGTCGGCGTCGGTGAAACCGATCTCCGCCAGCCAGCCGAGCTGGACCGAGAGCGGCGACAGGTGGTCGTGGCTCATGCGTTCAACCGTGTCGACCCACTCCTCCTCGGTCAGCCCCTTCTCGAAGGCCTGGCGGCGATGCCACTCGGCGTAATGCTCCTGCAGGGCCGGGGTCTCGCCGAGGATGTGTTCGGCGTTGACGAAAATTCCACCCGGACGGAGTTCGCGGAAGACCGACTCGTAGACCGACCGTTTGCCCTCGTCGGTCATGTGGTGGATCGCCAGGGCCGAGATGACCGCGTCCCACGGTCCGCTCGGGATCCCCTCGTACATATCGCCGGTCAGGGTTACCACTTCCTCTCCGAGGAGCTCCCTCGCCTGCTCGAGCATCCGTGGCGAGAAGTCGAAAAGGGTGAAATCAGCTTCGGGAAAGGCTTCGGCAACCACGGCCGAAAGCATTCCCGTCCCGGCCCCGAGATCGAGGATCCGGAGCGGTCCTTCCTTACCCGGCTCCGCTTCGACCAGCCCGACCGCCTCGGGGACCATCCCGTAGAAGCGGTCAAGCTGGGGGATCAGCTTTTCGCGAGGTCCGCGATAGATCGCAGCCTGCCGATCGAACACAGAGGTGGCCTTGGCCATGCACTGATCCTAGAGTTTCAGGCGTCGCCCTCGATCAGGGGAACGAAATTGACCGCCACCAGTCGCTCACGCGAAAGCTGACCCCGGGCCCGGCGCCAGAGTTCGAGTCGCTGCCGCCACCGGCCACCGACCGGCACGACCATCCTGCCGCCCTCGCCCAGCTGTTCAAGAAGCCTTGCCGGGGCCTGACGCCGGGCCGCCGCAGCCACGTTGATGCAGTCAAACGGCGCTTCCTGCGGCCAGCCGAGTGAACCGTCGGCGACGATCACATCCACGTTCTCCACTCCGGCCATCTCCAGGGACTGCCGGGCCTGCCCGGCGAGCCCCTCATGCAGCTCGAGCGAAATAACCCGGCCGGCCAGTTCCGCCAGCACTGCGGCGTGATAACCGGAGCCGCCCCCCACGTCGAGGACAAGTTCATCCGGTCCGGGCGAGAGCAGTTCGCACATAGTCGCGACGACCAGGGGCTGCGAGATGGTCTGGCCCTCGCCGATCGGCAGGGCGCAGTTCTCCCAGGCCAGCTCCCGTCGATACCCGGGCACGAACAGCTCGCGCGGAACCGCGGCAATCGCGTCCAGAACCCGCCGGTCTTTCACCTCACCGGCCAGCTCCGCGATGAGCGATTCCCGGTCCACGGGAACATTGGTACCCGACCGGTCCGTGGTCACCCGCGGGCCCAGGGATCTCTCAGAACCCGCGGCCCTCTGCTCTGGCGCACCGCCGAAGCGTTTGACGAGCCTCCCGACTAGGGTTTGAACATGGAGAGTTCAGCGCAACACGAGCCACTGGAGCCGGCCAGCCACATGACCGGCGAATGCATGTGCGGCAGGGTGACATTCGAGGTGAGCGAGCCGCTGATCGGGGTCGCGCTCTGTTACTGCAAGCGCTGCCAGCGACGGACCGGGACCGGTGTCTCGGTGACCGGACTGACCCGACCCGGCTCGTTTGCCCTCACCAGTGGCGAAGAGTCGGTGAGCGGTTACGAGCCAGGTGACGGCGGCTTCAACAAGTTCTTCTGCCGCGCGTGCGGCGGCCACCTCTACACCAGCCACCCGGACAATCCGGACATCCTCGCGGTCCGGCTCGGAGCGCTGAACGAGGACCCCGGAGTCCTTCCCATGGCCCATCAGTTCACCGCTTACGCCGCCCCCTGGTTCCCGGTCCCTGACGACGACCTACCGAAGTTTCCGGAACGCCTCGACTGGAGCCAGCTCGACCTCGGTTAGCCGGTTATCTCGAGCGCCCAGTCGAGCGCGTAATCGGCGATGTCCTCCATAGGTCTATCGGCGTGTTCCTTCGCCGGTCCCCCTTGACCGTCGCGGTGCTCCTCAGGCCGGAGGTTTTCGGGGACACCCCGCCTCGAACCCCGCAAGGCCGCTCAAATCACCGGCCCGGTGACGCGGTCTTGTTCCCAGAGAACCACACCGCGTCACCCACCACGCGAATCAGTCCCCCAACCAAAACGGCGCCGCAGGTTTGGTGTCATCACGCTTACAAACCTGCGTCACCATCCCTACGCGGGGGCAGGGCTAACGGGTGTAGGTGACTTCCTGCTGCTTCTCGCGCTTGCGCTTGCTGGCCGGGTACGGGTCGAGCTCGACCGGGGCGCTGGCGATGGCCTGGGTGCGGAGGTCGGACCAGGTGAGGCCTTCGCGGAGCAGGGCGGGAACGCCGAGAGCGGCGGCGGTTGCCATTTCAACCGCCTGGAGGATGACGCCGTAGGCGAGCGCGGCGTCGGTCGAGACACCCCAACCCTTGTGGAGGACGAAGACGACGGCAAGCTGGAAGACGCCTATGTTCGACGGGGTCGCCGGAACGATCGCCGTCACGTTGACCGCGAGCAGAACCGCGGCGGAGGCGGCCAATCCGGCCTGGCTGTCGAGACCGAGGGCGAACATGAGGGCCCAGCAGGAAGCGAGCTGGATCACCCAGGCAAAGAGCTGGAGCGCGACGGCCGGGGCACCGTTGCGGGGATGCCTGAAAACGGTGAGTCCCCGGCGGACCTGGACCATCACGGAGTGGACGGCGGCCCCGACCCGGGCCAGCTTTCCTTCCCCGCTCTGGCCGCCGAGCACGGTCGGGGCGGCGAGGACGGCCAGGAGCAGGAAGGCGGGGATCATGCTGTAGAGCAGGATCTGTTTGGTCGCGCCATGGAAGACGGTGTCGACCGAGGCGAGGACGAAGGCGCCGAGGAGCAGGATCGCGAGGATGTTCAGCATCGTCTGCGAGACGATCGTGCCGATCACGACTGGCAGCGCCTCCTTGGCCCGGCCGGTGTGGCGGGCCAAACTGATCGCCCTTGCGGGCTCGCCCAGACGGGCCGGCAGGGTGGCTGACATGAGGACGCCGATCATCGTCGCCGAAGCGAAGTCTCTTCGCTTCAACCCCGAATGCGGCATCGCCGAGCGGGCGATGAAGAACCAGGACCAGGCGCGAAAGAAGAGGGATGACGCCATCAGGGCGAGCGCGAACAGCACCCAGGAGATGTCGGAGCGGACCAGTTTGTCCGCGACCTGGTCGACGCCGATCTTCTGGGCGGCGATCGCGGTCAGGCCGAGCCCGAAGAGCGCGACCACACCGAGGGCAAGCTTGCGCATCCAGCTGCGTCCGCCGGCGGCCGTGGCCAGGGGCGGGTCGAGCGAGGGAAGCTTCACGGCCGGCGCCGCGGGCAGTCCGTCCGAGGGAGTGACGCCAAGCCGGCGACGCACTTTGTCGGCGGTCGCTTCCGGCTCTGGCACCTCGATCGCCCGCTCGTAGACTTCCATCACCTGGTCGGCGACGTTGCTCCAGGCGTAGCGCCGGGCGCTTTCGCGGGCAGCTTTGCCCATGCGGGCGAGCCGGTCGGGCTCGTGGTGGGCGCGCTGGAGTTCTTCGGCCAGGGCCTGCGGGTCGGCCGGCGGCACGAGGACGCCGTCGTGGAAGTTGGTGACCACGTCGTTGTAGCCGGCGATGCCGGAAGCGATGACCGGGGTTCCGGCGGCGAAAGCTTCGGTCAGGATCATTCCGAAGGATTCACCCGAAAGTGAGGGCGCGACGAGCACGTCAGCTTCGTGGAGCTGGCGCCAGAGTTCCTCGTTCGAAACCCGGCCGACCAGGTCGAGATGGTCGGTCAGCTCCGGGTGGGCGAGGATCCGCTGGACATCGGCGGGGTCGGCACCGGCCACGGTGAGCCGGGCCGGAACGTGATCGACCAAAGCCGAGAAGGCGCGCAGCAGGACCGGCAGGCCCTTGCGCTCGTCGGGCCGGCCGACGAAAAGGGCGCGCAGGTGGTCGGTCTCGGGCTTGGGGTCGGTCGGGGCGGCGTCGATGTCCACGCCGTTGGGGACGATCGTGTAGTTGCCCCCGTACCAGCGGCGTCCGGTCCAGGCGGCAGCCTGGGAGACGGCGATCCGGGCGGAAAGCTTGTTCAGCGTGCGGCGGGCACCGACCGAGTTGGCGAAGAGATTCGGAACCGGCTTGGTCGAGTAGGCGTGAAAGGTGCCGACGACGGGCACATCGCTCGAGAGACAGGTGTCCCAGCCGTTGGCCGGGGTGGTCGGCTCATGCAGGTGGACCACATCGAAGTTGCCCTCTTCGATCGCGCGGCGGGTGCGACTGATGCCCGAAGGGAAGATTGGAATGTTCGAAACGGCACCGTTCGCGTTGATTCCTACGGTGCGCCCGACCGGGATCAGGTAATCGGGAATCTCGCGGTCCTCCGCGGCAGCACGGTGAAGCACCTTCGAGAGGCGGTCGGGTGGATCGAACGGCGCGATCACCCGTACGTAGTGGCCTCGGGAGATGTACTCCTCGGCAAGCGACTGGACGTGCCGGTTTACGCCGCCCTGGTATGTCCACGAATACGGGGTGACTAGGGCGATTCGCACAACAGCACAAGGATAGAGCAGGAAGCGGCCCTTAGAGGGGCGGTTAACCCTATTTGCGCTTCCTTTGCACCGCCGTCCAGGCGAAACCCAGTACCAGCGCCAGATAAAGGGTGCCGACCTGGATGAAGAGCACCCCGGAGTCATTGGTCAGCGCCCCGACCACAGAGCCTGCGGCCGCGGCTGCGATTCCGGCTTTGACAAGCGGTAAATCGTCGATCCAGGTGAGGATCGTCCGACGTTTGACGAGCCCGAGCACGATTACGCCCAGCGCGACGAGGGTGACCGGGATCCGCGATACCCGGGTGAAACTTTCCAGGGTCGCGTCGAGCCGGTGACCGATCACATCGAAGAACGAACCGCCGCTGCCACCGAGAATCGACCGGACGAAGTGGGTCTCGGAGCCGGTCACGATGTCGGCCAGCCCGACCAGCAGG
>JAEZIQ010000168.1 GCA_023436605.1 Actinomycetes bacterium
GTTGGGCGGCCCTCTCTCGTTCGGTTGACGGTATAGCTACTTACGGCCCACCTTCTTTTTCTTGAAAGTGGTCAGGCCGATGGTCCGGGTTCGGGTGACCAGGTCCCCTCCGGAGAAAGCCCGGAACTTGACCGTCACCTTGACTCCGAGTCCGTGGCTCTTGCGGAGCTTCCGGACCCTCTTGCTCGTCGCCTTGGTCAGCTTGACCGGGATCTTCACCGTGCCCTTCGACATCGTGATGTCGAACGCCGTGACGATCTTCGGTCCGGTTACCCGGACGATGCCGGCCCCGTTGACCTTGGCGCTGAGGTAGGTGACACCGTTCTTGCTGGTGACCCTGCCGAGGGTCAGGGTCGGGAGGAACTCCGGATCCCTCGGGGCGGAAGGCCCGGTGGCTCCGGTCGCGCCGGTGGCGCCGGTTCCGGTCTCGCCGGTCGCACCCGTGGCGCCGGTTCCACCAGTCGCACCGGTTGCTCCGGTTTCTCCGGTCGCACCCGTGGCACCCGTGGCTCCGGTTTCTCCGGTCGGGCCGACCGGCCCGGTGTCACCGGTCGCTCCGGTCTCACCAGTCGCACCGGTCTCACCAGTCGCACCGGTCTCGCCAGTTGCACCGGTCTCGCCAGTTGCCCCGGTTTCACCCGTGGCACCAGTCGCTCCGGTCTCACCAGTCGCTCCAGTGTCACCAGTCGCTCCGGTCGCGCCAGTATCACCCGTGGCACCGGTCGGACCAGTGGGTCCGGTCGGACCGGGTTCGGCGGTGACAGTTACCTCGACCTCCGAGGTGGCAGTCGAGTTGCCGGACGAGTCGGTAACCAGACCCTGGAGGGTGTGCTTTCCGTACTCGAGCACGGTCGGCGTCCAGCTGAACTCGTACGGGGCCGTGGTGTCGACTTCAACCACAACCCCGTCGATCAGCAGGGTGGCCGACTCGATCGCGAGGTCATCCGTACCCCGTACAAGGGGCGAGAACTCGCGCTCGGCAATGACCTTCTGCCCATCCTTCGGGTGAGCCAGAGCCGCCGTTGGCGGGTTGTCGGTGATGCTGGCCGGAGCGGTCGGCAGGTCGGGCTCCTCCTCGAGGAAGCTGCCCACGTCGACCGACGGCACGGCCGGTTCCTCACCGACGTCACCCGAGTAACCCTCGACACCGGGTGTCGAAGCGCCCGGGGCCGGGGCCGAACCGCCCCAGTAGTTGCCGGTGGCGTTGGCCGGAAGGCCAGTCGGGTTGACCGCCGTGTCGGCTCCGTTGGCGTTGAAGACACCGAAACCATTGCCGGTGATGACGTTGCCGGTCGCTTCGAAGCCGCCGGTCGCGGCCACGTAGCTGCCGCCCAGTTCGGTCTGGGCGTCGGTCAGCAGGATGCCAGCCGACTGGCGCTGGGCGGGCGTGAAGAAGTTGCCGGTGATCCGGCTCGACTTCACGAAGCCCCGGGCTCCCGGACCGAACTTCACGCCGGTCTGGGGGATCAGGTCATCCGGGCCCGAGCCGGTGATCACGCTGTTCTTCACGTACCCGACCGACTTGATGCCGGTGCGCAGCGAGTTGTTCGCGTGACCGTCGGTGCCCCTGCCGCCGTCGATGAAGACGCCACCAGACTGGTACCCGGTGATCACGCTGTTGGCGATCGTCACCTCGTTCTCGACCGTGCCGGGGCCGACGCCGACGTTGCTGCCGACCTTGACCACGCCCCAGCCGTGAGGCCGGGCCGCCAGTTCGGTCGAGTCGGCGGCCCGGGTCATCGGACCGATCACGCTCTCCGAGATGCGACCGGCCGAGTTGAGGAAACCGACCCCGGCTTCGGCGTAGGTCGATCCCGAGGTGACCGTCACTCCGGAGATGTCAACGAAGAGCTCGTTGGTATCGGTGGAGCCAAGCGACTGCCTCGAGACGGTGATGACGTTGCCGCCACCGTCCCTCAGGTAGGGGGTCGACCCGGCGATCGAGGCACCGAGGGCGGGGTCCGGCTTGATCGTGACCTTGTCGGCCCCGGCCCCCTTGATCTTCAGGGACTTGGTGATGGTCAGGCCGTTCCTGGCGCCAGAGGCGACAGGGTTGGAGTTGTTGTTTATCGGGGTTGACGACTCCTGGTAGGTGCCGGCGCAGACCACGATCGTGTCCCAGGGTGCGGCGTAGTTGACCGCGGTCTGGATCGAGTCGAAGTTGGCCGAGGGGCACTGGGCGCCGTCGTCATCGACGACCCAGGTGGTGTCGGCTTTGGACTTGCCGGTGGTGTCGTTCAGCTTGACGTTGCCGGCCGAACGGTCGTACTCGTCCAGGACTTCCTGCGGGTCGGGGCCGGATTCGGGCGGTCCGTAGCCGGCACCCGCAGCGGGGTCCACGCCATCGGAGAGCACCAGCGGCTCGGACGAGGTGGATTCCTGGAAACGGATGTCCGACAGCTGGATCGACCCCGACTGCGGCTTGCCCGGTTCGCCGAAGCGAAGCTCGAGCTTGCCGAGCGAGCTGACGTCCACGCCCTGGGCCTCGAACACGCTGAGGGGGACGCGGATCTGCTTGAGGATGACGTGCGTTTTCGCGGTCGTGCTTCCGACCGTCTGGTTGAGCGCGTTGCCCCACTTTTCATCGCCGGCGTCAACCGTGCCCTCGACTCCGTTCGTATCGCTCAGGGCGATCGTGAAGTCCTGGGTGGTCGTACCGGGATCGGTTAGTCCCGCGGTTCCCCGGTCCGGGTTACGGCTGTCAAAGAAGTTGACGTCGGCACTCATCGACAGTGCCTTCAGGCCGCTCATGTCATTCGAGGCGGCCGGGATCTTCGCGGTCAGCTTCGCATCCTGGTCAGCCTCCCAGGCGAGCGCCAGCTGGCGGCCGTAGGAGTGGTTGATCGGGGAGTTCTCCCGAGTGCCGTTCTGGCCTCCGAGGGCACCTGCGGCCGGCATCGGACAACCCTTGGCTGCCGTCGGCAGGCCAGAGATGCCGAGCTGGGAGGGCGCGAACTGGTTCGGTTCCGGGTTGCACCAGTCGTAGCCACCCGGGGTAGTGTCCGGCTTCGGCGAGACGCCGCCACCCTCCAGGAACGGGTTGGCGAAACCGCTGCCGCTCAGGGAGCCACCGAGGGCGTTCATGCCCAAGGGGTTGATGATTCCCGGACGAACCAGGTCGACCCGTTCCTCCGGCGGCGCGAAGTAGTTCTGCGAGACCCGCTCCTTGCAGGCCATCCGCATGCCGGCAACGCTGGTCGGGCAGGCCGACTCCGGAATTTGAAGGTGATCGGCGTTGACCGACAGCTCACCGGTCATGTACGGCTCGAAGGCGCCTTCGCCACCGACGTAGCGCCGGAAGAACGCGTTCATCGTGGCCAGCCCGATCTTCTCCTGGTCGCCCATCCGGGCCGGGTCACCCGAGATGCGGGTGTTGACCAGAGGATTTTCCTTGTCTGCGCTGTCGGTGCCGTTGGCGATTACGTAGTTCAGTTCGGGTTCCGTTCCGGCTGAACCGCTCAGGCGGATGTTGTTGGCCTGATTCGTACGGCAGGCGGCGTCGGTCTGGGTGGCGTCATCGCCGTCGGCAAACCAGACGGTGTTGAACCAGTTGTGGTTCGCGCCGTGAATCGTGGTCAGCAGCTTCGGGAACGGATCATCGCCCTTGATGTACTGGCTGCGCTCGAAGAGACGGCCGGCCTGCTGGTTCGAGACATCGCCGTCGCAGAGGGCGGCCACACCCATGAAGGGAACACCGTAGGGCGCCTTGCGTTCGTAGTCGACCGGGGCCAACGAGATCACCGCACGCAGCGGGTAGCGGCGCAGCGGTTCAGGTCGAATCCGGTTGTAGTCGACGAAACTTGCGACAGCGTCGCCGCCGCGCGAGTGGCCCATCAGGCCGATCCGGGTCATGTCCAGCTTGCCTTCGAGCGTTGTGCCGATGTTGGCGTCGGCGGCTTCGGGCAGGCCCCCAGGCTCGTTGGCCTGGTAGAGGCCATCCAGCGCTGCCGCGATCAGCAGCCGGCGCTGATGCATTCCCTTGCCACGGTTGCTGTCCTGACGCATCATCAACTGGTCCTGATCAAGCGAGAAGACTGTGTAGCCCCACGAGGCGAGGTTCTCGCCCATGTAGGCGTAACCCGAATCGTTTCGCTTGTAGACCCCACAGGTGGCAGTGGCGGCCGCCTGTCCCGAGTCACAGGAGGAGTGGTTTCCGTGAACCAGCACGATGACCGGCGACGGAGTGGTCCGGTCGGCCGGCCGGTAGAGCGACCCGCGCACCTGCAGGTTGATTTCACCGGCCGCGCCGGTTGCGGTCGCTGCCCCGCCGTCGGAACTCGGCTCCTGCTGGGTGCTGGTCCCGAGGCGGACGGTCTGCAGCGATTGAACCTGGTAACTGCCTCGATCGAGGGGATCAGGCGGTGCGGCACTGGCCGCTGACGGGACCAGGGCCGTCAGGAAAAGCAAAGACAGGAAGGCGAAAAGGCGCCATTTCCCGAATGAATGGGATTGCAAAAGGGTCTCCAGTTTTGAGGGGTGGATGAGGCGAGGTACCGCTGAGCCGGAGCCCTGCAAGAAAGGCGGTGAGAAAAACCTACGATCGGTTATCGACCGGAAATCTGGACCCCCGTCCAGTCATTTCGAGGGCGCCTTGTCCGCTGTGAGAAATGCTGGCGCGCCTGTGAAGCCGGTCACGCATGCTTCGCCTGCCCGGTCTCCCCGTCCGCTTCGATCGCGGCAATTTCTTCCCGAAACTGGCGCCGTGGTCTCGTTGACGGCCTGGGTCGGAGACCCCGGCGATCGGTGTTACTCGTCGGGGTTCGCGGCCTTGCTGCGGGCGGCGCGCTCCCGACGGAAAGCCCGGCTTTCTGGACTTCCGGCCGGTCTGCCTTCCGGGATCCGACTCCGGTCGCCCACGTTCTCGGGGCTCTCTTCGGTGGATCCCTCCTCGCCGGTGGCTTTGAGTACGGCCCCACCGGCGTAGGCGGAGAAGAGCAGGGCGATCGGGGCCACGAACAGGATCGCGAAGATTGGTGATCCGAAAACCGAGAACGCCGCGATGATGAAGATCAGGATGATCGCGATGCCGACTTTGCCCATCGTCGATCAACTCCCCCGCGTGCGTGCTCTCGAATTCGTGGTTTTCTTCGGCTGCGACTTCCGGGACCTGGTGTTGGCGGTCTTGGTCGCGGCTGCTTTGGTCTTGCTGGTTGCCGACTTGGTTTTGCCACTAGCAGGCTTGGTTTTGCTGGCAGCGGTCCTGGACTTTGTGCCGGAGTTCCGGGGAGCTTTGCGTTCGGATGCCGGGATCTCTTCCTTGACCATCTGACGGGTCAGGATCGGGATCTGCTTCTCGAGGAACTTGGCCATTCGTTCCTCGTCGCGCCGGATCGAACGGGCCAACTTGGCGGTTTCCTCGTCGTCGAGCTGCGTGGCGAGGGTCTCGATCGCCGTGTAGTTGGCGATTTCCTCGTGCTCCTGGAAGTACTCGGTCTTGGCGTTCTTGAGCATCTTCTCCGTGTCGCTGTTGCCACGAAGCGCGTGCAGGGGCCCTTTGGCGGTCGCAACCAGCTTGTTTGCCTGACCCGTCGCCTTGGCGACCAGCGCAGCGCCATCACCATTCACCTTCTTGATGCGTCGCTCGAGCTGCTTCGCGTGCGATTTCGTTTCCTTCAGGTGTTCCTTGAGACGCTTTTTGTAGGGGGCCCGCGAAGTCATCCCGATGTGCGCTTCCAGTGCGACCTCAAGCTCCTTCTCTTTTCCGTACGCCTCGATCAGGTACTGGGAAAGCTTCGCTTCCCGAGCTGGTGATTCCGTTGCCATGCTCACTCCTTGGTGTCGTGTCATCCGTCGGCCGTCAAACCAGGACCGGCCGAAGGGAGGTACCCCCGATTCGGCCTGGGAAACCGGGGTTGCGGCGCCGGGCGGGTGATCCCGGACCGGGAGCAGCAGACATATGGGTCCGCGATAGTCGGACCGGTTTCAACGATCAGGAGGCGGGCTGATGGGGCGCCGCGACCGGTGGCGGCTTCCGCCCGGAAAGCCTCATGGTCAAAAGCACGGTGGCGATCGCGAAGAGTGGCTCTATGAGGACACTTGTCGAACCCGTGGCGATTGCCTCGACGATACGCGCGTCACCGAAAATGGAAATCGCAACGTAATTGATTCCACTGCCCAGGTAGTGGCCGCCGAGCTGAGTCAGGAACAACACCCAGAAAACCAGCCAGAAGTCCTTGCGCACCAACCCGAAACTGCGTCTGAAGGCACCGCGAATACCACGATCTTCGATCTCCACGACCGGCCCGACCAGCGCGAAGAAGACCAGCGCCAGCATCCCGGGCAGGATCAGGAAGATCCAACCGATGATCACGACGACCAGGAAAAGAAGGTCGACCGCGATCAGGCGGCCGTACGAGATGTGCCGGGCCAGCCAGCGGAGCTTCGGTGGATTGCCGTCTTGCGTGTGAAGGAGTGAAAGTCCGATCGCGCCCGCCAGAAAGACCTGCCCCAGCAGGCTGGTCGAAGCAAGCGCGCCGGCCAGGGTCGAGAAGACGATCCAGTCACTCAGCTTGCCATCGGGCAGTTTCTCGATCTCCGCGTCGACCAGACTGTCGATCAGGTCAACCGGGATCAGCAGAATGGCCGCAAAGGGCAGGATGTATATCCACCAGCGACGGTAGATGTGAAAGATCTGGTGGAAGATCTGGCCGACCCGCCCGGCCAGGCCAGTAATTCGGGAACCTGACTTCGACATCAAGGTGCCAGATTCGCCCAGACCAGCTTCGAGATTCCCTGGATCGTTTCGATTCCGTAGTTGAATCCGTAAGTGTCACCGGTGCCGACCGGGTCCTTTGTGGTCAGCACGCTGATTACATAGTCACGACCCTTGCCTGTGATCCACCCGTCGCTGTTGACCTGCCAGGGGCACTGCGGGATCGGGTCGCTGCAGGTCGGCAGGGTCTTCCAGCCGTTTTTCAGGGACACCGTCACATCGGGGTCTGGATTCGCCCAGTTCGGCGGGGCGCAGGTCTCCCCCCATGGCCCGCAGGTGACACCGAAGCGCTGGTCCGCCTCGTCGCCTTGCATCAGGTTGTTTCCGTAATCTCGTGCGTCCTGCCCCAGAATCGGCTGCTTCCGGGCCTCACGGAATTTCCGTTTGGCGCGGTTGACACAGGCCTTGCGTCGCACGGGTCGTTTGATCGTCAGACATTTGCGCACGGCCCTTTTGCGGGCGCCGACCGCGCCCTGCGGGGCCACCGCCGGCTTCGAACCGTAGGCGAAGACCTTCATCAGGCGGACCTGGTCGGCGGCCGAAGTCCGGGTATTGCCCCAGCCGTAGTAGCTGTCGGACTCGCAGCCCACTTTGGTCTCGTTCATCGGGATCATCAGATTGAAGTTGGTAAGGCTCTGGCAGCCGCCGCCAAAATAGAAGAGTCCGGTGGTGGCCGCGTTGTCGCTGTTCTGGATCATCCGCCCGAACAGGTAACGGATCGAGTAGGGGATGCCGGACGGAATTCTGGTGCCCTTGCGCTGGTACTGGTTGAGCCAGCGCGCAAGCACGTTGACCTTGACGATGCTGGCCGTGTACTGGGCGTCGTCGCCCGTGCGCAGCAGGTAGGTCTCGCCGCGCTTCTTGTCATAGAGCGCAACCTGGACCACGCCTTCGCGGGTGTCGAGGTAATCGCAGACACCTTCGAAAGGAGAGGCAGAACCGGAGGGCGGGAAGGGAGTCATCTGGCAATCGGGCGCGACTCCGGCGGAAGCGCTGCCGACAGTTCCGGCGATGACCGTTGCGGTAGTGAGGGCGAGCAGCACGGCGAATCGGCGAAGCGGTTCCCGGGTTCCTCTCATGGCGTGAGGCTACCGCCTGCCGCGTGGACAGTCAGAATGCCACCCGGGAACCTGGATGGCAAGACGTTTGGACCGGGAGATAGAGGCGTGGAGCCAGCGATCCAAGCGGGCTCAGTTCTCGCTGCTCTGGGAAGAGGTCGAACTCGACGAAGTGAAGGTCGTCTCCTACTGGGAAGCGACCGAGTGGGCTTCGACCTATGTGATTTCCGCCTCCGAGCCGCGGCGGGCCCTGCCCGGCAGGTGGTGGGCCCTCTGCTTCCTCGAACCCGGTAGCCCGGAGCCGGCCGAGTTCCTGCGCTCCGATGACAGCGAGGGCAAGGGGAGACCGGTCCCCTTCGGTGACGCGAAGGAAATCCGGCGACTGCTGGAGTTGCCCGGGGTCGAAGAACGGGTTGAGCTCTGCGACCTCCTGATCGCCCTCGGCAGTCGCCGTGACGAGATGGACATCCCAGCCTTCCTTGGCTTCTCCGGGCACGAGGACCGGGTAGTCCGCTACGTCATCCTCGGCCTCCTCTCCTGGCAGCCATCGGTCAGTAACGACCTGATCGGCCACCGCTTCGGCGACGACCCCGACTCCCGGATCGCCGACCTGGCCACCCGGTTCGCGACCGGACGGACGCCGCGCAAGACCCGGGTCGGCTGACCGCTAACGGGTGGTGAGGATGGTCTCCGCGCCCCGGGCCGGGGTCGCGGTGATCGCCCGGCGACGGGTCGGTTCCGGCCGCTTGCTTCGGGTCGCGATTTCCGTGGTTCGAAGCAGCTCGCGCAGCACGATCGCCATTTCCAGCTGGGCGAAACTCGCCCCGACGCAGCGTCGTCTGCCGCCGCCGAAGGGAATCCAGGAGTAGGTGCCGGGATCGGTGTCGAGGAAACGTTCCGGCTTGAAGGCGTAGGGGTCCGGGTAGATGTCCGGATCGTGCTGGACCAGCCAGGCGCTGGCCAGCATGTGGACCCGGGGCCTGTACTCGATCCCGCCGATCTCGATCGGTTTCTTTACCGTCCGCGGGGCGGCGTTCAGCAGCACCGGCCGGAGCCTGAGACTTTCGCGGATCACTGCGGTCAGGTACGGGTCGCCATCTCCCTCGTCGACCGCTTCGACCAGGTTCCGCAGGACCCGGGGTTCCCTGGTCAGCCGTTCGAGCGTGAAAGCGAGCTGGGTCGCTGTCGTCTCGTGACCGGCGACCAGCAGAGTGAGGAGCTCGTCGTGGATTTCGACGTCAGACATCGGGGTTCCGTCTTCGCGGCTGGCTCCGATCAGCGAGTTGATTATCTCGCTGCCACCTTCGTCGCCCCGTTCACGCCGCTCCCGGATCTCGGCGTAGATCAACGCGTCGGTACGGGCCCGGATCCCGAGGAACCTTGCCCAAGGTCCCCTGCCAAATGGTGCGCGGCGGGCTGGAGGGATCAGGCTGAGCGGGTTCGCTCCAAAATCGAGCATCTCGGTCAGGGCCTGGCGGAGCGGCCCGAGCCGCTCGCTGCTGCGGACCCCGAACACGGCGGCGAGAATGACTTCGAGGGTGAGGCTCTGCATGCGGGGATGGATCGGAGCCGACTCGCCCTTCGGCCAGGAGTGGATCTGTTCCCGGGTCACCTCGACCATCATCGGCTCGAGGCCCCTCATTCGCTCGCCGTGGAAGGCCGGGAGGACCAGTTTGCGCTGGGTCATGTGGGGGCCTTCGTCGAGCAGGAGGATCGAGTTCGGCCCGACGATCGGTTCGAGGATCCTGGTCCCTTCGCCGGGGTGAAGGACGTCGGGCGGGGCGGTGAAGACCTGCTTGATCTCCGCCGGATCCGAGATCACGACGAAGGGGTCCTGCGCCGCCAGGCGAATCGTGAACCGCTTGCCGTATCGGCGCCGGGACTGGTCGAGGAAGCCGGTCGGCCGGGACCACCAGCCGAGGGTCTGCATCGGCCTCGGCATCCGCGGTCCAGGTGGAAGCTGTTGTTTCCCGTTCAGACCCATCACTCAGAAGGTAACGCGGCGATGGCGTCGGCAAAAGCGGTCGCCCGGAGCGAACCGAGTCCGGTTGCGAGGTCATAGCCGGGCTGAGCGGCGCCTCCGGCCGGCGACTTGCCGATCGCCGAGTTCGGCTTCCTCGAGGCGGTGCCCTTGGTCACGTCGTAGAAGATCGAGTGGTAATCCGGCCTTCGGGCCAGCGAGTAGAGCAGCGGGGTGATCGAACCGAGCGGTGGTCGTCCGGCTTCCTTTTCCTGCTGGAGGGCGAGCGCGATCATGGCCGCGCTAAGCGGGGTGGCCGCGCTGGTCCCCCCGCCGCCACCCCAGCCGCCGCTGCTCTGCTGGTAAACGGCGATCCCGGGCTTGAAGGAGGCCATCGCGCCGATGTCGGGGACCAGCCGCATCGGGCGGCCCTTCTGAAGGGCCGGAGTGATCCCGGGCCCGGTTTGAAAGGCGGGCCTGGGCCAGAAGCGGCTGGGTCCGCCGCCGCTGCCGACCCCTTCGTTCTTGTCTGTGGCGAAGGTCCCCCAGACCGACTGGGAGTCGATCTGGTTGCTCGCGGCCAGATCCAGGTAGGTGCCGCCGACCGCGGTTACGAATCTGGAGGAGGCCGGAAAGCTGGTGCCCGGCGTCGGCGTCTCGCATCCCTGGAAACCCTGGTCACCGGAAGCGCTGAGCGCCGTGATCCCGAGCGCAGCGGCCTCGGCCAGCAGCCGGTTGCTCAGGTACTTCTCGGCCTTGGTGAACCGGTACTCGCAGAGCCCGTCACTGACCGAGAGGATGTCGGGGAGCCGGCCGTCCTGGCGGGCCGGGTCGAGCGAGCCCAACATGAAGAGGATGAACGAGTTGCTGAACCCCTGGTCGAGCGGGACGAAAATCGGTGTGATCCGGTCAAGCTTCGGGGCGATCGTCGCCAGCGCTTCGACGTCGAGCACTGTCTCATCGGGATCGTTCTGGGTGTCGACCACGCCGCCCGGCATCGAGAACTGGGTCACTCTCGGGGCCGGCTGGTTGAAGCACTTGGCCCAGGTGCTGAAGTCTCTGGTCCCGACTACCATCGAACTCAGGGTGTTGATCCTGATTCCCGATCCGTCCAGTCCCCGGCTGTAGAGCTCGTCGACCTCGTAGGCAGTCCGGGTCTGGTTGGGGGTCAGGACGTTCGTCTTCAGCACCTCCGCGCATCCCTGCGGTGTTCCCTTCAGCGCGGTCGACGACTTCGGCGGAGTGGGGGCGGGTCCCTGCGGAAAGATCTCACCGACCGAGACCTGTTTGATCGCCCACTTGAAGCCTGGCGGCCGACAGGGCTTGCCGGGGATCTTCGGGCCGGCGCAAAAGAGGCGCTTCGCGGCGGCCGGTGTCATCACGGCCAGAGCCACGGTTCGGCTCGGGTTGAGGGTGACCCGCCGCACGCCCTGCGTCTTCTTCAGTGAAAGCACTTTCTGCAGGACCTTCGGGGCGGCTCCGAACTGTTGCCGGAACTCGGCCTGGGTGAAGAACCTGCGGTACTGGCTGCCACCAGGGAAGGAGATCCTCTGGGCGGCGGCGAGGGCGTTGCCGCGCCCGGGCATTCCCATCACCACGACCCGGAGCACCTGGTGCTTCGTGGCCGATGCCCCGGCTTCCGGTTCTACATGGGCGGTGGCGCTGGCCACAGACCCGGCGAGCACCACGACGACGAGCCCCCAAGCAAGCCCTGAACGTTTCATCGAAGGACATTCTCGCAGGTGCCAGTTCAGACGATTGAACTTCATGACGGACGTTGCTTAGGAGACGGTCCATCGGGGCATGAAAGGTCTAAATGAAGAGAACAGTTCAGGCACTTCTGTTCGCATCGCTTCTGCTGGCGGGGTGCGCCAACAGTCCGGCAGGTTCAGATCCCGTAGAACGCAGCACGGCAAGGAGCCTGACTGCGACCGAGATTTCGAAGGTGAACGAGAACCTCACCGGAATCTGCAAGGCGATCGTCCACTACGGGCTCGATCCTGACCGGCAGATCCGCCGGCATGTGGCCAGCCAGGTCGAACCGCTGGTTCGGGCCGTCAGCGCTGGTTCCCGGGAAGGTCCGACAATCCAGCGACGCGTGCGGTCGACGATCCGGAAACTGGTCGCCCGGTATCGGCAGTGCGAGCCGACGATGCTCGCCCAAATCAAGGGCGGGCTCGGTTGAGGTGTCACCCGTCTGAAGATTGACCTCGATCCGCTTGCGATGCGGTGTAGGTTTCGGCCGTGTCTTCGACGTCACCTACGTTCAGGGTTTCCCTCGCCGTAGCGCTGCTTGGAGCCACTCGCTCTCATGACCCTGATCGCACTTCTGCTGCCGATCGTCGTGATTCCGATCGTCGGCGACTCGATCGCCAGCGACTCCGGCGATGTCGCCTTCGGCGCTCTCGCGATCTTCCTGCTGATCGCCACCGTTGCCAACCTTCGACGTTCGGGCATTCCCCTTAGCGACGGTCCCAAAGACTGAATGGAACAGATTCGTCATATGCTCCACACATGGAAGAGAACATGAGCCTCGAAACTTCAGCCCCTTCAATCGAGCCGGGTACCCCCGGTGACGGACTCATCTTCAACCCGAAGACCTGGTCGGCGCCCCACCTCGAGGAGGCCGACGAAAATCGAATCAAGGCGATGATCGAGTGGTTCGAGGAGCGGGGGCTGAAGCAGCTCAAGGACGATGACCGCGAAAACCGCTGGTACTCCGACTTCCTCGAAAAGCAGGCCGAGCTCGGCATCTTCAAGACCTTCCTCACTCCCGAGCGGGACGCCGGGGGCGATCCCGAAAGAAGGTGGGACACGACCCGGATCTGCGAGTTCAACGAACTGCTCGGCTTCTACGGGCTGCCCTACTGGTACACCTGGCAGGTGTCCATCCTCGGCCTCGGTCCGATCTTCCAGTCCGAAAACGAAGCGGCCCGCAGCAAGGCCGCCGATGAGCTGGCGAAGGGGTCGATCTTCGCTTTCGGCCTCTCCGAGCGGGCTCACGGAGCTGACATCTACTCGACCGACATGGTGCTCAAGCCGGCTGGTGACGACGGAGCGGGAGAGACCTACACCGCGACCGGCGGCAAGTACTACATCGGCAACGGCAACGAGGCGGCGATGGTCTCGGTCTTCGGCCGGGTCGACGGGATCGAAGGCCCGGACGGATACGCCTTCTTCTCGGCCAGCTCGAGCCACTCGAACTACGAGCTGGTCCGCAACGTGGTCAACTCGCAGAGCTACGTCTCGCAGTTCAACCTCAACGCCTACCCGGTCGAGTCGGCCGACCTGCTCCACCAGGGCCCGGGCGCCTTCGACGCGGCCCTGAACACGGTCAACATCGGCAAGTTCAACCTCGGCTTCGCCTCGCTCGGGATCTGCGAGCACGCTTTCTGGGAGGCGATCACCCATGCCGACAGCCGGGTCCTCTACGGCATGAAGGTCACTGACTTCCCCCAGGTGAAGCAGGCCTTCACCGACGCCTTCGCCCGCACCGTCGCGATGAAGCTCTTCGCCTGGCGCTCGGTCGATTACTTCCGCAGTGCCTCGCCCGAGGACCGGCGCTACCTGCTGTTCAACCCGCTGACCAAGATGAAGGTGACCACCGAGGGCGAAAAGGTCATCGATCTGCTCTGGGATGTGATCGCCGCCAAGGGGTTCGAACGCGACATGTGGTTCGAGATGGCGGCCCGCGACATCCGCGCCCTGCCGAAGCTGGAGGGCACCGTCCACGTGAACATGGCCCTGGTCCTCAAGTTCATGGCCTCCTATCTCTTCAACCCCGACCCGGACCTGGCCGCGCCCGAGCGCCGGCAGGACCCCGGCGACGACGAGTTCCTCTTCCGTCAGGGTCCAGCCCGGGGCCTCGGGAAGATCCGCTTCAGCCCCTGGCAGGAGTCCTACGAACCGTTCGCCTCGGTGCCGAACGTGGCGAAGTTCGTCGAACTGGCCGAGTCGTTCAAGACCTTCCTGGTCGAGGCCGGCCCGGATGAAGCGCAGCAGCAGGATCTCGACTTCCTGCTCACCCTCGGTGAACTCTTCACCCTGATTCCCTACGGCCAGCTGATCTGCGAGCAGGCGGCTCTGATCGGCCTGCCCGAGGACACGCTCGACCAGATCTTCGACGTGATGATCCGTGACTTCTCCGGGTACGCGGCCGAGCTCCACGGCAAGACCTCATCGACCGAAGCCCAACAGGACTGGGCCCGTTCGGCGATCACCAAACCGGTAGTCGACGAGGAGCGGTTCGAGTCGGTCTGGGCCAAAACCCGGGCGCTGGCCGGTGGCTACGAGATGAACCCGGGTGCCTGATGCAGCGCATGCGATTCGTCAAGGACTTCGACCTGCCGCAGGAGCAGGTGTTCGAATACTTCGCCGAGCACGAGAATCTCGGCGGAGTACTCGGGGCGGAAGTGACCAGGATCAGTGACGGTGACGACGGCTCCCGCAACGGGGTCGGTTCGGCCCGCAGGTTGAACCCGCCCGGGCCGGTCCCCGCTTTCGAGGAGACGGTCGTGGTCTTCGAGCCGTCGGAGCTGATCGAGTACAAGGTGACCAGGGGCACCCCGCTCAATCACCATCACGGCCAGATCCGCTTCACCCCGACCGATTCCGGCACCCATGTCGAGTGGAAGATCGAGATCGGCACGGCTCTGCCCGGCCTCGATTTCATCATCGCCAAGGTCCTGATCCGAAACATCGGCGGCGGGCTCGACCGTATGGCAATCCCGGTCTGAGCCGGATCGGGACTACTTAACGCGGGGCGCCCGGGCCCGGATCTCGTCGAGCAGGCGCTGGGCGAGAACCTGGTCGTCTTCGCCGGGCCGGGGCTGACCCCCGGCGGGTTCAAAGAACTCGACCACGACCCGGGGCCGGATCGGGAAACGCTTCAGGTCGGTGCCGCCGGTCACCGCGATCAGCACCACCGGAACGCCGGGACAGGCCCGGGCCAGCCGGGAGACTCCGCGGCGGGCCCGCAGGTTGGTGCCGCGGGAGAGCGTGCCTTCGGGGAAGACACCGATCATCTCGCCGCGACCCAGAGCGTCGACCGCGCGTTCGAGGGCGGCGGTGTCGCCAGCGCCCCTTTCAATCGGGATCTGGTCGGCCTGATCGAGAATCCACGCAAGCGGTTTGAACTTCCAGAGCGAGTGCTTGGCGAGAAAGCGCAGCTGGCGCTCCTTCCACATCATCGACTCGATGATCGCCAGCGGGTCAAGCCACGAATCGTGGTTGGACACGATCAGCGCCGCTCCCTTCGCCGGCAGGTACTCAAGGCCCTTGACCTGGAGCCGGGCCCACCACCTGAGCGGCCGCAGGAGCCAGCGGACCGTCTGGTAGAGCTTCCACCCGCGCCGCTCCGACACCGCTTCGGTCACGTCCTCGGGGGTGACGAACTCCTCTGCTGTAGAGGACCTCATTTCCTGTTTCCGGTGCCTGACGGACTCATGAACAGACGACTCTAGACCCTGCGGTTACGAAGACCCACCTGTTTGTGTAACACGCACGTTGCCTTGGCCGAAGATCAACCGGTTCTCCAGCTAATCTTCCGCCTCAATTCAGACCAGGGAGATGAGTATGTCGGGTGTGGACAAGGGACTTGCGGGTTTGATCGTTGCCGTGATTGCGATCTTCGGCGTCGGTCAGGCTTCGGCCTCGACCGCCTCCTTCCAGAAGGTCCAGGGCAAACCGACTCTGGTCCTTCAGGCAAAGCGCGGGGAGACCAACGCGATCTTTCTGAAGGCGGAAGGGAAGAAGATCGAGCTCAGGGAAACCGGTGATCTCCCGAACTTTCGCGATATCGAAATGGACTGGGCCGCCGGGTCGCTCCCCGGCTGCGAGTTCAGCCAGGAGTTTGACGACCCGGCATACGGCATGGTCACCTGTGAGGCTGGCAAGGTCAGGCAGGTTCTCCTGCTGCTCGGCGACTGGGACGACTACCTCCAGACCGGTGAAGCCTTTTCGACCAAGGGCAAACCGTCCATCCCGATCTTCGTGCGGGGAGGAAAGGGAGACGACCAGCTGAATGGCGGGCTCGGTAACGACTTTCTGTTCGGCGACGGCGGCAACGACATCATCGCCGGCTACAAGGGCAACGACAAGGTTTCGGGAGGAGCAGGAGCTGACTCACTCGCCGGCGAGGAGTCGTACACCTCCGATACGCCGCCCGCCCGCGGAGGCAACGACCTGCTGATTGGTGGCCCGGGCAATGACAATCTTGATCCTGGCAGCGGCCGGGACATGGTCAGAGCCGGAGCCGGCAGGGACATCGTCGGTTCGGTGATCGACCGGGACCGTGACGTGGTCGATTGCGGGTCCGGACCCAACGATTCCCTGCTTGGGGTGAACAACCGCGGCTACCGGATCGCCGAGAAAGGCATCGTCAACTGCGAGACCGTCAGCAACGGAATGTTCGGCGGCTGGGTCTGGAAATGCCGCCGCAACAAGTGCCTGGCCAACGCCACCCCCTTCGCCGTCCGCGAAGAACCCTGACTCAGGCGGGCTGAGCGGGATCAGCCCAGTTCGAGGGAGGTGATGCCGAAGATCCGGTCGAGGGGGAGCTCCGGTGGGCTGCCGCGGTACATGCGGGTGGTGGCGAAACTGCGATTCATTCCCAGCGATTCGGCCAGGTCGACTGCCGGTTCGTTGGGCAGGAAGAGGTCGAGGGCGACCGGGCCGGGAAGGTCAGTCGAGAGGTGAAGGATCAGCTCGCGGGCGGTTGCGGCCCGGTCGGCAAAGACCGGGCCGAGCCGGTGGCCGACCGTAGTCGGTCGTGAAGCCGCGAAGCCGATGATCTGACCCTGGTCGACGGCCACCACGGCGTTTCTGCCCTCACCTTCGATCCAGGGCCGCAGGAACTCGGGCCTCGGGGAGAAGAAGTGTGCCGCGTCGAAGGCAGTGAGCTGATCGAAGGGAACCCTCGAAGCCGGTTCGATCTCGACTGACCCCTCGGGGTCGGGTAGATCCCGGGCATCTCCCGAGTAGCGGGCGTTTCCGTAGGCAGCGACAAAGCCGTCGGAAGCATAGGTCTCGATCTGTTCGGGAACGGCGTCGAGACCCAGGGTGAAACCTTCGAATCCCGAAAGGGCCTGGTCCCAGAGGGACTTGCCGAAACCCTGCCCGCGGAACTCCGGATCGACGATGTAGAGACCGACGAAAGCGAACGATTCCGAGCCCCGGACGACCGAAATCGTGGCAACAGTTCTTCCGTCCACGACCGAATGGAAGTACCCCCGGGGATCGGCCGCAAAGAGCGGCACATGGTCCCCCAGCCCAGGCTGCCAGCCTTCGCTGTCGGCCCACTCGAGCGCCTTGCCGACTCCCTCTTCATCCATCACGCGGATCTCTGCGTTCATGTGCCGAATCATGCTCAATCCGGATGACGGTGCCCAACTGCAACAAAAGGCCAATGTGTATCATCGGCCGGGCAGGGTTGGTTGACACCGAGGAGGAGAGTTCATGGGTTTGGGTGCCTTTCGCAGGTTGCTGGGAGTAGTCGTCGCCATGATCGCCGTGGCCATCGGGCTGGGCGCGGTGGCCGGACAGTCGGTCGCGGCACCGGCCAAGGGCCAGGGACCTCTGCCGATCATCTTCGTCCACGGCAACTCGGGATCGGCCCAGCAGTTCGAGACCAATGCGATGCGGTTCGTCAGCAACGGCTTCCCCCAGAACCGGCTTTTCGTCCTCGAGTACGACACCTCGATCACCCCGCTCGAGAACGAGCATGCCCACGTCGCTCTTGACGCGCTGATCGCCAAAGTGAAGGCCAGGACCGGAGCAAAGAAAGTCAACGTGATGGCGCACTCCCGCGGCACCATCGTCATGTTCCAGTACCTCGGCTCGTCGGCTGAGCGGGCCGCGCAGGTCAACAAGTACGTCAACATCGACGGCGTCTACCGCGAATACCTGCCCGGTGACGTGCCGACCCTGGCCCTCTGGGCCGAGGGTGACGAGACTCGTGAGATAACCGGGGCCGAGAACGTGCGCTATCCGGACCTGTCGCACACGGAGATCGCCACCTCACCCCAGGGCTTCAGCGACGCCTACAGATTCTTTTTCGGCAAGAAACCGAAGACGACCAACGTCGTCCCGGAACCGCCGACCAAGGTCACCGTGGCCGGGCGTGCGCTCAACTTCCCGGTCAACACCGGCCTGGTTGGAGGCAAGCTCTCGGTCTTCGAACTGAACCCGAAGACCGGACAGCGTCTCAAGAAGAAAGCGGTCTACACCAAGACGCTCGACGAGAGCGGCAATTTCGGCCCCTTCAAGGTCAACGGCTTCGCCCGCTACGAGTTCGAGGTGGCCCGCGAGGGATTCGTCACGGTCACCAACTACCCCGAAGCCTTCGAACGTGACGATCACTTCTTCCGCATCCTTTCGGCGCCCGCCCTGGCTCCCTTCCTCGACCCGGGACCAAACCACAGCAATGTGGCCGTGACCCGCATGCGCGAATGGCGCTCGGATCAGACCGGCCCGGGGGCCAACGACCAGCTGCTTCTCAACGGAACCAACGTTCTGACCCCGCCGATCGCCCCGCGCGAGCGGCGCACCCTCGCGGTCTTCAACCTGGACCGTAACGCCGACGGCGTCACCGACCTGAGCAAGGCGATCAGTCCCTTCAACCTGGTTCCCTTCCTGACCGGCACCGACATCTTCCTGCCGGCCAGCGCCGACGGCAAGGGCACGATCAAGGTCGTCGAGAAGATGCGCGCCCCGCGGGCCCACACCAAGGTGACCAACATCGCCAACTGGCCGGCCGACACCCATTCACTCTCTGTCTACTTCAAGGACTACCCGGCCCTGAAGTACAAGTACAAGAAGGTGAAGAAGTGCAAGCGGGTCAAGGTCAAGAAGAAGGGCAAGACCAGAATCGTCAAGCGCTGCCGGATCGTCAAGGTCTAGCCGCAGCACCGCTGCGGCCGGGAACCGTCCCGACCGGCTGCCGACCGTGGCGGATGCCCAGGCGCACGATCAGAAGGATCAGTGCCGGGCCCGAGGTGAGGATTACGGCACCCAGAAGCCAGGGTTGGCTGGCATCGGTGCCGGCCCCGAATGTGTGAGCCAGACCGAGTAGCCAGAAAAGTGCAATGAAACGGTGCGCTACCCGCCACCGGCCTGGGCCGATCCACCGGCGCAGGTAGTAGCTCAAGCCGAGAGCCACGAGGCCGTAGGCGGCGATGATCCCGAGCCCGGTCCAGAAGGGGCGGTATGACATCACGAAGGGGATCGAGATTCCGGCGAGACCCGGCTGAAGCCAGGTGTCGCCCAGCAGAAGCAGGCCGTGGACCGCGACCAGCACGATGGTCGCCAGGGAGAGGGCTTCGTGGAGCGGCCTCAACTCGGTCGTCTTCTTCAACCTCGCGAACGGCATGTTCCTTCCGCTGAGCAGACCGGCAGTGACCGAGAACCCGGAAAGCAGTATCGCTGCGATCCCCGTGCCGCGGCTGAGGATCCAGAAAATGTGGATTCCGCTGCTCACTCGCCGGCCGGTCCTCTCCTGAACCCCCAGGCCCGAACCTCCAGCTCATCCGTCACGACGACACCACCGTGAACCAGCCACTCCAGGGCGCCGTCAAGACCCGATAACAGGGCCGCCTTCGCCCGGTACTCCGCCTCGACAGCGGTGGGGGCTATCGCGGTTGACTGGATCAGTCCGGTATCGGACGGACAACCTGTACGCGGATCGATCAGGTGGTGGGAGCGACCCGAACCGGTCGACCAGGTGCGGCGGGTCACGCCGCTGGTGGCGACCGCGTTTGAACTCGCGAAACAGTGCGCGATGGTGCCGCCCCCGGCCTCGGGCGAGCTGACATCGATTCGCCGCTCCGCTTTCCTTTGGCCGCCGAACCGCAAGTCACCCGAGCATTCGACTACCCAGCTTGCGAACCCGGATAGCCGCTCGGCGACCAGGTCGGCCGCGAGGCCCTTTCCGAGTCCGCCGGAATCGAGCCGGAGGCCGGGTGGCCGGATCACCAGGTTCAGTTCACGGTCAACCCGCAGATCGGACCAGTCGCCGACCCGCGGTGGAGTGTCGAGTCGGTCGGGTCGATCGGGCAGGCCGGGGATCTCGGTGTCAGGGTCGATCGAGTCGGTGTAGCCGGCTCTCTCAACTTCCCCGAGCAGGGTCGAGTCGACCAGTCCGCGGCTTGCCTGGCCGGCCATCCGGGCCGCCTCGACGAAACGCAGCATCAGCGATCCGGCGGGGACAGCTTCGCCCGGATCGTCATTCAGGCGGCAGAGCTCGCTTTCCGGCTCGAATCGGGTCAAGCGAGCGTGAAGATCACGAACCAGGTGCTCGGCCTCCGCGACAGCGACTTCCGATCCCTCGCCTTCGGCCTGAATGAAGACCTTGCCGCCGAGAGACCGGAAGCGCGTTGTCACCGGCCCGTTCATGACTGGCTCGTGGTTACCGGTGCGACGGAAGTGCTCGGCTGGCTTGTGGCTGCCGGGGCAAGGGATGCGTTTGATCCGTGTTCTTCCGCATCATCGTCGTCCGATTCATGGTCATGATCCGAATCGTGCTCTGATTCGTGATCGTCGTCGCTGAATACGGAGGCAACTACCTGGTGAAGAGCTGAACCTTCGTCCTTGGATTCGTCGCCGGTAGCCGCGACCGCCCCGGTCGTGGTGGTCTGATCGAGCGAGCGAAACAGCGCCAGGCCGCTGAAGGCAGCGACCAGTGCCGCTGCCCCCGTCGCGACCCGGCGGCGGATGATTCTCACCCGAAGACGGCGAGCCGCGGATTTCGCCGCGGCCAGCTCATGCTTGGTCAGTTCATCGGGCATTCTCTCCGGCTC
>JAEZIQ010000068.1 GCA_023436605.1 Actinomycetes bacterium
AATGGGCGGTTCCGGGGGAAGGCCCGGGCCGCGGCCCGGGCCGAGAGGATCAGAGGAATCGAGAGAAGCCAGAGGACCATCGGTCCGAACACGTTTGGTCCATCGGCGGCAACGACGCTGCCCACCAGAACGATTGCCCAGCACCAGAAGGTGACCGCCATCGCGGTCGGGGCTAGTTCCGTCACATAGTCGAAACTCAGCCGCCGTTCGACATGGCCGTACAGGCCGGACTGATACGCGATCAGGACCCAGACCGGCGTAAGCAGCACAACCGTCACGAGCCACGTTCCGGAGTGGCTGCTTGCCCCGGCCAGACCCGCGATGACAACCGCTCCCGCGATCGCAAGCGTGAGTGCCACGACGTCGGCGAGGACGAGCAGACGGTGGTAGGCGTGCCCGAATCGCTCCGAACCCTGCAACTTGCGCGGCTCGATCGTGAGGCCTTCCCGGCGGTCAGCGATCTCGTGGCTGCGCTCGGTCACCACCGAACCGTTAATCGAGGTTCGGGTACTTCTCGGATATTCCATCCTTGACGGCTTCATGCGTACTCGGATCGGCTCCTTTGGCCGGGACTGGTTCGAAAGTGGTTTCCGGATTACCTGTCTACTACCCGATAACACGGGATTTGCACAGGCGGTGCGCTTTCACTCCAGAAAACTTCTGTAACCAGTTTTCGCGGCGGGCTTCCGCTCCCGCAAGCGGGTTTTTCTAGTAGACGCCGCCGAGCTTTCGGTGGTCCCAGGTGACTGTATGGACCGGCACGAATTCGAGTACCACCCGCTTCGTTGCCTGGGCCCGGAAAGCTTCGATCATCGCCTCGTCCGGCTCACCGCCGCCGGGAGCGTAGCGGCGGGCCGCGCCGATGCCGAATTCGACCACCGTCTCGAGGTCGCGATGGATTTTCGTTTCGGCTTCGTACATAACCCCACGCAGGTCCGGATAACTGTCATACCCCGCTTCGACCAGCACCGTGGCCCGAGGGTCACGTTCAAGGTTCTTGACCTTCTGCGACTTGGCGAAGGTCCAGGACCGGATCCGACCGTCGACCACCTGGTACCAGAGCGGCATCGAGTGGGGCCAGCCCCGTGGTCCGAAGCTGCTCACGATCGCGACCTTCTCCTCATCGAGGAAGGCCTGGATCTCTTCCTCGCTCATCTCGATCTGACTGCGCTTGTTGCCCATGACCGGACCCTACTCGGCGAGGTCGGCCGGCAGGCGACCTTCGTTCTCGAGCTTTTGTAGATGTGCCTCCATCACCACGTTGGCGGCGGGGAGCAGTGGTTCCGGCACGTCCGACCAGACCTCTTCCAGCAAGACCATGCGTGAGCGCTCCCCCCGGGCCAGCGCCTCGAGCAACCCGTTCTCCCTCGCTTCGCGGTGCTCGATGTACTCGGTGATCTTGCCCCGGGCGTCGGTGATCCAGGGTCCGTGGCCGGGGCAGATCAGCGAAGGGTCGCGTGATTCGAGCAGTCTGAGGGAAAGCATGTAGGCGGCAAGCGAACCCCCGTCGGGCGGCACGTAGGTCGATCCCCACCCGAGGATCAGATCCCCCGAGAAGCAGACGCCGTCTTCGGTGAAGAAACTGAAGTGATCAATCGAATGACCGGGCGTGGCAACCGCCTCCAGTCCGCCGTTCCAGTCTCCGTCGGTGATCGGCGTCGGCTCGATCCCCAGCAGCTCGACCCCGCCGGTGTGGTCGGCGTGGGCATGCGTGAGCAGCACTCCGGCCGCCCCGCCCCGCTCCCTGACCGCCGCTTTCACCGCCCCGATGTGCGCTTCGTCCTCCGGCCCGGGATCGATCACCCAGCAGGGATCCGACCCATAGATATAGGTGTTGGTCCCGGTCAGGGTCATCGGCCCGGGGTTATCCGCCATCACCCGCCAAACCTCCGGATGCCCCGGTGCCGCCCCGTCAACCATCTCATCACTCATGCCCGAAACCCTAGCTACCAGCGGGTGGATGCCAGGAGGCTCCAGCCGTTCGCTGGCAAGGAGGCAGGACGGGAAATGGCCGCGATAGTACGCGGGTACGTGAGCTGCCGTTTCCCGGCCGACGACGCAGCCAGCGGACGGCTGGTGGCCCCTGGCGCCGCCCGCTAGGCGGCGAGTTCGCGACTGATTGCGTCGCGGGCTTCCTGTGGTTCGAGGACCACGAGGTCACCGGCTCCGCGGAGGATCTCGCGGACCAGCCAGCTGGTGCCGGCGTAGGGCAGTTCGACGACGACGGCGCCGTCGGCGAGTTCCTCGACCACGTTGCGCTCCTCGCGGACCCAGCGTGAGCGTTCGGGGGAAACCCAGACCCTGGCGACCGAAGCCTCGGGGACCTGGCCGTCGCTCATCCAGCCTTCGACTCCGGCCAGTTCCTCGGCCTCGGGTCGCGGTTCGAAAGTCTCGCCGGTCGGGTTCGCATCCTTGATCCGGTCGAGTTTGAAGTGGCGCATCGCCTGGCGGTCGAGGTCGAAGCACTCGGCGTACCAGCCTTCGCGACCGTTCTCCAGCCGGTAGGGCTCGACTTTGCGTTCGGAGAACTTGTCTTCGTTCTCCTTGTAGTAGTTGAGTTCCAGAACCTGCCGGTTGGCGATCGCCTGGTTGACGATCCGGGCTGCCTCCGCTCCGCCCGATTCGGAAACGATTGCGAGACCTTCATGGGCCGGGTCTCGGCCGAGCGCCGCGATGATCTTGTCGCGGGCGGTGTCCAGCTTGGCCTGGGGCAGGTGGTCACCGACCAGGTCGATCGCCGCGACCAGGGCCTTCGCCTCGAGCGGCAGCAGCCGCGCCGGGCGGGCGAAAGAGTCCCCGTACGGCTCGGAATCGACCTCGATGATGTCGCCCTTGATCTCGGCGTAGAGCACGTAGGTGCCGCCTCCGAAGTTGACGACGTTGAGCACGTCGATGTCATCCCGGAGTTCATCCTCGGAAAGCTCCAGCCGCTGGCAGAGGTCGGACAGGGAGAGAGGCGTTCCCTCCTTGGCCGCTCCGATCAGCATGCCGGCCAGGGTGACCAGTCGGCCGAAGCGTTCGGGCCGGATCGCCGCGGTGGAGCGGTCCTTGCTGCGCTGGCGCCGCTCCCGGATCGGGGTCGGGAAGTCGGTCTGCGCCTCGGCCACGTCAAAGCCGTTGATGTGCCGGTCGCGCAGCAGGGCGATCCGTTCCTCGGCCGCGGCCTTGAACTCGGGGGGACCGAGCACCTCGGCGTTCTGGCGCCAGCGAAGAACCCAGGCCAGCAGTTCCCGCTCGCTGGCGTATGAGGTCTCGAGCACGATTCCTTCGCGGCCACCGGTCTCCTGCGGGTCGGCCGGCGTCACCTCGCCGTGGCTGCCGAAGTCGCGTTCGATCAACCAGGCGATCCGGTCACTGAAAAAGATCCGGGCCCTGCCGATTTCTTCGCCGAGCTGCCAGTCGGCCAACTCCGCATAGTCGCGCCGTTCGAAGTCCTCGGGGGCGCTGAAATCATGCTCGGACTTGGTCGCGTAGCCGACCTTGCCGCGGATCCGCGAGAGCCGGAACACACGGACCGCGTCGCGTTCGTGCGAGTAGCCGATCAGGTAGAACTGCCCGCCCCGGAATACCAGGTGGTAGGGGTCAACTTTGCGGTCGGAAACCTGGTCGGAGCCGATCGTGTGGTACTCGAAGGTGATCGTCTTGTGGCGCGAGATCGCCGTCTCGATCCGGGCCAGGCGCTGGGTCAGGTCGCGTGAGGAAGTGGCCGAGAACTTGGCCATTGAGACGGGGATGTTGTCCGGGTCGGCGAGCGGGTTGGGGTGACCCCAGGCGACCTGCTGAAGCGCAAGCCGGAGCGGCTCGGCATAGGCGAATTCGCCCTCGGTCAGGAGGCTGAGGGAGGTGCGAAGAGCGGCCAGTTCGTCATCGGTGAACTTGATTTCCGGCAGATAGAAATTCTCCGGCGGAAGCGAATAGAGCTCGGCTTCGAAGAACCCTTCACCGGGCCGGTCGACCTGCAGTTCGATGCCGAGGCTGTCGAGTTCGGCCCGGTCCGCGTAGAAGCGTCGCGCGAACGCGTCCTCGTTCATCACGCTGTAGCCCTCTACCTCCCGCTTGATCTCCAGAGCCGAAACGGGCCGGCCCTGAGCCATCAGAAACGAGATCAGCGAGAGCTGCCGGATCAGCTTCTCGGTGTCCTTTGCCATCGACGCTCGACTTTACCTGTGAACGGGCATCGGCCGCCTCCTAAAGTGCGGTCAAACCGGCATTCCGCCGCAAAATGCCGCTTTTTTTGCGCTTACTTGCGCAAGTGGTCAGGAAGACGTGACGAAGCCGAGGCGCTCGGCGTATCGCTCGGAGCGTTCGAGGGCCTCTTCCTTGTCCATGTAAGCGACGAGGATCGCGTAAAGGAGGTCGGGCCCGACCTCGGGCAACATCTCCGTTCGCTCGTCGACGATCTCGGCCCGAATCACCACGGCCGCGCCGCCGACCACCATCGAGGCGACCGATTCAGGCACGTCTTCACGGTCCGGCATCATCGTCCGGCCGCTGTCGACGAAGGCGGAGATCATCCGCACCGCGGATAGATAGCGTTCGAGCGCGGCGGGACCGGCCGAAAACATGTCGACGATGCACATCCGGGCGAAGGCGGGCTCGGCGGCGAGGAAGCGGAGGCTGGCCTCGATACCGAGTTCGATCATCTCCGGCCAGGTCAGGTCGGGATCGTCACAGGCCTTGATCACCTCGGTCACGAATCGGCCGAGGATCGCGTCGTAGGCGGCGAGGAAGCAGGCTTCCTTGTCCGGGAAGATCTCGTAGAAGGTAGAACGGGAAACGCGGGCCCGCGAAACGATGTCGGCGACGCTCACCTCGGCGTAGCGTTTCTCGGCGCAGGCCTGGGCCATCGAGTCGAGCAGACGGTCGCGTTGAGAAGTGACGACGAACTCGCGAGGGAGGTTGTGCCGGCCGGAAGGCAGCCGCGACGGAGTGATCTCGCTCATGCCGCCGCCTTTGTCTCGTTCATCGCTTCCACGCCGCGTTCGTGGCCGAAATAGGGAGTCACCGCGAGATACATCATCTCCGGCAGCAGCTTCGGCAGGTCAGAAGCGCGTCCGTTGGAGGCCTCATTGAACATCAGGGCCGAAACGCCACCGACGATCACGCGTGCGACCTGGGTCGGGATGCGATCCGGTTCATCGACCAGGGTCCGGGCCGAATCGAGAAAGGGGAAAAACGAGGAAACGGCCTGCTGATAACGGTCACGAGCCCGGGCACCGGCTCCGAATCCCTCGACGATGCCGACCCGGGCGGCAACCGGATTCTCGGCCAGATAGGTGAGCAGGGCCCCGATGCCGCCGCGAATCTGGACCACCCAATCGTCGGAGCCGTCCTGGGCGAAACCGTCGGCGACGAAGGTGAGCATCCTTTCCATGACCGTTCCGTAGGCGGCGATGAAGCAGTCTTCCTTGTCGGCGAACTGCTCGTAGAAAGTGGCCCGTGAGACCCCGGCGGTCGAAATGATGTCGGCCACGGTCGTTTCGGTGTAGCCCTTTTCGGCGACCACCCCGATCATCGCTTCGACCATGCGTTCGCGCTGCGACCGGACGACGACGTCGCGCGGCAGCCCGTGACGGCCACTCGGCAGTTTGCCGGTGCCGAACGGGTCAAGATCCTCCTGTACCTGCTCCTGCGACATGAGCCGATATTACCCCCCTGAAATGGGCCGCGAAACGAAACCGTACCTGAAAGCACAACCTTAACCGAACGGGTCCCGGAATCATCTCTTTAGACTGCGCGACGTGAACCCTCACTCTTCAGCCGGCGGGCCGGTCGGCATCATCGGCCTGGGATACGTCGGCCTGCCGATCGCGGTCGCCTTCGCCGAAGCCGGACGCGAGGTGGTCGGACTCGACACCGACCCCGCCAAGATCGAGGCGATCAACCGGTCCGAGAGCTATATCGAGGACATCCCGTCGGCCAGTCTCTCCACCCTGGATGGTCGTCTGAGGGCCACGGCCGACTACGCCGAGTTGACCGCCTGCGATGCCGTGATCATCTGCGTGCCGACCCCGCTGACCGGCTCGCGCGAGCCCGACCTCAGCTATCTCGAATCAGCCGCCGGCAACCTTGCACGCGTGCTTTCACCCGGTCAGACCGTGGTCCTCGAATCGACCACCTACCCGGGCACGACCCGGGATCTCCTCGCGACCACCCTCGAGGAGGGAGGCCGGAAGACGGGAACCGACTTCCACCTGGCCTTCTCGCCGGAGCGAATCGACCCGGGGCGCACCGACTTCACCGTCCGCACCACCCCCAAGCTGGTCGGCGGCATGACTCCTGCCTGCACGGAAAAGGCTGTCGCCCTTTACGAGACGATCTGCGACCGGGTCATCCCGCTTTCGGGGCCGGAGGCAGCCGAGCTTTCGAAACTGCTCGAGAACATCTTCCGGTCGGTGAACATCGCCCTGGTCAACGAGCTGGCTCAGCTCTGCGACCGCCTCGGTGTCGATGTCTGGGAAGTGATCGACGCCGCGGCGACCAAACCTTTCGGGTTTATGCGCTTCGATCCCGGCCCCGGCATGGGTGGACACTGCCTGCCGGTCGACCCCTTCTACCTTGCCTTCAAGGCCCGGGAGCATGATTTCTACCCCGAGTTCATCGAGCTGGCCGGCAAGATCAACCAGTCGCAGCCGCTGTTTTGCGTAAACCGGATCGAGCGGGTCCTGAACGACAATTCGAAACCGGTGAACGGCACGAAAATCCTCATCCTCGGCGTCAGCTACAAGGGTGGTGTCGGCGACACCAGGGAATCGCCGGCGATCAAGATCATCCGTCTGTTGCGCGAGCTCGGAGCCGACGTCCGCTACCACGATCCCCACGTGGCCGAACTGAAGGAAGCGGGGATCAGCAATTCCCCGGACCTCGAAACCGCTCTTGCGGATGCGGAACTGAGTGTGATCGTGACCGCACACCCGGAGTTCAACTGGGAAGAAGTGATCGCCAGGAGCGAGCTGGTCTTCGATTTGCGCGGGGTGACGCGCGAGTTCGAGGATTCCGGCAACGTCACGAGACTCTGAGGTCCCGTGTTCCGGGATCTCTCCGATACGGCCAGAAGATTGTTCACTCGACGCCGGTCGCATTCCCACTGGAAGGCGATCAGGGAGGACCGGGTGACCGCAGCCCTGGCGGTCGGAACGATCGCGATCGCCGCTCTGGTCGTTGGGGCCCAGTACAGCCGGTTGCTAAGTCGCCGGACCCATTCCGAGGACACCGAGGGACTAATCGAGTCCGCCCCGGCCGCCGCCGTCGACACGGTAGGTGTCGCGGTCGAGGGTTACTCGGCCACGCCCAACCGCGAGCTGGTGCTGTTCAACCTGTTGGCCGGCTTCCTCGGCAGCTTCGCTTTGGTTCGGCTGACCACCTGGTCCATCCGGGAGGACTGGGGGCCCTTTCGAAACGTGAGTGTGGCCGGCCGCCACATCCATCACTTCGTGCCGGGCATCCTGATCGGATTCACTTCGGGAGTGCTCGCCCTGCTTCTGAGTGGCGACAAGGCCGACCGCCGGATCGCCCGCAGCCTCGGGGTCGGGATGGGTTTGACTTTCGACGAAGCGGCCCTTCTGCTCGAGATGCAGGATGTCTACTGGTCCCGCCAAGGTCTGCTTTCGGTGCAGATCACCCTGGGCACGGGAGCCACCCTTGGGGCCGCGGTTCTCACCATGCGAATCCTCGGACGCGGCGAAGCCAGGCAGGAAGATGCCGGCCAGATCCCGGAGGCGGACGACCAGATGAACACCGTCGTACCGTGGCCTCATCCCGCCCCATAGACAGCCCTGTACCGGGACGCAACGTTTACGGAAAGTGTCCTCGGGTGGTCGGCCCGGCGGACTATTTCCCATTCCCATGCGGAGTGTCGAGGCATAAAAAATGTCGGTGGTCGGGCTGACCCAAGGGAGAGTGGGCCAACCCGACTTCACCGACTAAGCGCTGCTGAGGGTAGGGAGGGACCCCAGTCAACGATGTTTCGCAGCTATCACGTCCAGTGATCTAACTGCTGATACGACATAGTACACCAAACACACGCGTTTATGGCAAGGGGCCCGGAAAAGATTTCCTAAAGAAGATATGGCCCCTCCCAACCATCACTTCTTTCGAGTGGGAGGGGCGGGTTTCACTTGGAGGGCGGGTTCGACCCCGCCCGACTTACTTATGCAGAGGTTGTCTGGATCACCCGGTGATCCAGACAACCTCGTCGCGGCCAGGTCCGACTCCGACCAGATTGATCGGGACGCCCACGAACTCGCTGATGAACGAGATGTACTCGCGGGCGGCCGGGGGCAGATCCTCCTCACTACGGCAACCGGTGATGTCCTCGGCAAAGCCGGGCATGTCGACGTACTCGGGAGTGGCGCCATGAAGGATCGACTGGTGGTAGGGGAAGTCTTCAAGCACGGCGCCCTCCCGCGAGCGGTAGCGGACCGCGACCTTGATCGTGTCGAGCCCGGACAGCACGTCGAGTTTGGTCATCGCCAGGTGCGAAAGTCGGTTGAGCCGGACCGCGTATTTGAGCGCGACCAGGTCGAGCCAGCCGCAGCGTCGGGGTCGGCCGGTGGTGGTTCCGAACTCGTGACCCTTCTCGCCCATGTGGGCACCTACTTCGTCGAAGAGCTCGGTCGGGAACGGACCCGCACCGACCCGGGTCGAGTAGGCCTTGACGACTCCCCAGACCTCTTCGATGTCGGTCGGACCGACGCCCGCCCCGACGCAGGCGGCGCCGGCGATCGGGTTTGAGGAGGTAACGAAGGGATAGGTGCCGTGGTCGAGATCGAGCAGTGCCGCCTGCGCACCCTCGAAGATCACCTTGTTGCCGGCATCGAGCTCGTTCCAGCAAAGACGGGCCGTGTCGGTGATGAACGGCTCGAGCCGGTGGCCGTAACTCAGGTACTGCTCGGTGATGGTGTGGAGGTCGAGCCGGTCGTCGATCTGGATCTCCTCGTCCGGCTCGGCTTCCTTGTGAAGTTTGCGTCGGCGGACCGCCAGCTCCTGCAGCGACTTCTTCTTGTGCTCGAGCGCCGCCATGATCTTCTTGCGGAGGATCTTCTCGTCGAGCAGATCCTGGACCCGGATTCCAATCCGGTATGCCTTGTCGGCGTACGCAGGTCCGATGCCACGCCGGGTCGTCCCGATCGAGAGCTTGCCCAGCTTCAGCTCTTCGGCCGCGTCGACCAGGATGTGGTAGGGCATGATCAGGTGAGCGTTCGAGGAAACCCGCAGGTTGGAGGCGGAGACTCCGGCCCGGTGGAGGCCGTCGATCTCTTCCAGGAGGACCCGTGGGTCGACCACCACACCGTTGCCGATCACGCAGAGCTTGTCCTCGTGGAGGATGCCCGACGGGATCAGGTGAAATTTGTACTCTTCACCGTCGTGCACGATCGTGTGGCCGGCGTTGTTGCCGCCCTGAAAGCGCACGATGGCGGAGGCGTCCTTGGCGAGCAGATCGGTGATCTTGCCCTTGCCTTCGTCGCCCCACTGGGTTCCGACTAATACGAGTCCTGGCATGAACTGGTCAGTCTAGATGGAAGTCGAGCGACCGCGACTGTCCCCCGGGGACAGCTTCAGACGTCCCGCAGCTGTGGCTTCTGGCGGGCATCGTCGCCAAACAGGGGAATCTGGTTTTCGCCGCACATCTGGATCAGGCGTGAAACGGTGCGCGGACCGATCTGCTGCTCCAGTTCATCCTGCGAAAGGTTGGTCGTGACGACGATCGACTTCTGCCTTTCGTAGCGTTCGTTGACCAGCGCGTAAAGCTGCTCGAGCACCCAGTCGGTCTGCTTCTCGGCGCCGAGATCGTCGACGTGGAGGAGGTCCACGTCACAAAGCCGTTCGAACAGCTCGCTGTAGGACTCCTCGCCGGCCTCGGCCCCGTAGGTGGCCCGGATCCGGGTCAGGAGGCTGGGCATCGAGTAGATCGCCACCGTGTAGTTGCGCTTCAGCGCTTCCTTCGAGACCAGCATCGCGAGCGTGGTCTTGCCGGTGCCCGTGTCACCCATCAGCCAGATCCCGTTGCCCTGTTCGAGGTTGGTGTCGAACTGGCCGATCCAGTCGCGGACGATCTGGACGGCGCCCGGGTTGATTTCGGTGACCGGCGGCCGGTCGAAGGAGACGCCGCGGTATCGCTTCGGCAGGACCGAATTGATGCCGGAGGCCCGGGCCTTCGCAAGCCGCGGCTGGAGGCAGTCGCACTCGGAGGCGGAGTTGTCGTCCTCGTTCAGGATCCAGCCGGATCCATCGCAGCGGCCGAAGGGGCAGGGCGGCAGTCCGTTGGCCGGCGTACCGTATTCCTCGGTCGCCATCAGACGACCTCGGCTTCAGCCCGGACCGCCTGGGGCGAACCCTCCCCGGCCATGTGCTCGTGGCTGGCTTTGACGAACTTCGGAATCTGCGCCATGAAGATCAAGGGGCTCATGCCGATCGGACCGTTACGGTTTTTCGAGACGAGGACCTCGGCGGTGCCGTCTCTCTCGTTCGGGTCCTTCTTGTAGACGTCCTCGCGATAAAGGAAGAGGACGAGGTCGGCGTCCTGCTCGATATTGCCGGATTCGCGCAGGTCGGAAAGCATCGGGCGCTTGTCGGGCCGGTTCTCGTTGGCGCGGTTGAGCTGGGAGAGAGCGATGAGCGGACAGTTCAGCTCGGAAGCGAGCAGCTTAAGTCCACGGCTGACCTGACCGACCTGTTCGGCGCGATTGGCGATCCGCTCGTCCATCCTCATGAGCTGCAGGTAGTCGACAATGATCAGCGAAAGGCCCTGACCCTCGTTCTCGGTCCCTTCGTTTCGCCTCAGTTCCTGCTGATGGAGGCGCCTCGCCTTGGCTCGCAGGTCGAGCAGGCCGAGGTCCGAGGTCACGTCGATGAAAAGCGGCGCGTCGTTGAGCTGGTTGAGGGCCTTGTTGACCTTCTTCCAGTCCCGGTCCTTGCCCTTCTCGGCGCTCAGCTTGCCCTTGCGCAGAAGATCGCCCTTGACCCCCGACTGGGAGGCGATGAAACGCTGGGCGAGTTCCGACTCGGACATTTCCAGGGAGAAGAATGCAACCGCCCGGTTCTGATCCACCGCGATGTTCTCGGCGATGTTGGCGACGAAGGCCGACTTGCCGACCGAGGGACGGGCGGCGAGGATGATCAGGTTCGAAGGCTGCAGGCCACCGGTCTTCTCGTCGAGGTCGTCGAAGCCGGTAGGCACACCGGCGGCTTTGAGCTCGCCGGTGATCCGCTTATGCAGCCGGTCGGCCTCGTCGAAGAGGACGTCGCCGAGTTTCCGGAAGTCGCCCTCCTGCTCCTTGTGGGCGACCTTGAACAGCTCCTGCTCGGCGCGTTCGGAAAGGGTGTTCGCATCAGCTTCGCGATCGCCGACCCAGGTCTCGATGTCCTGGGCAGCCCGCAGCAGGCGCCTCAGGTGCGCATGTTCACGGACGATTTCGGCGTGATGGCGGGCGTTGCCGGGAGCTGCGACCTTCTCGGCAAGCTCGGCCACATAGTTGTTGCCGCCAGCCTCGTCGATCTTGCCGGACGTGACCAGGGCCTCCGTGACGGTCAGCGAGTCGCAGGCCTTGTCGGTCGCATAAAGGTCGACCATGACCTCGTATATCGCCTGGTGCCGGTCGAGGTAGAAATCCTCCGGCTTCAGTTTTACTTCGTCGACGGCCCAGTTGACGGCGGGCTCATAGACCAGCATCGAGCCGAGGACTGCCTCCTCGGCTTCGACGTTGTTCGGTGGTACCTGGGCTATTTCTCTTCCGCGACGATCGTCTTGACCGAGGCGATTGCGCCACCGGCAACTTCAACGTCAATCATGTAGGTGCCAACCTGATGGATCGGCACGTCAAGGCGAATCTTCTTCTTTTCGACCTTGATGCCACGGGCATCGCGGATCGCCTCGGCGATCTCCTTGGTCGTGACCGAGCCGTAGAGCTTGCCGTCTTCCCCGGCACGATGATGGATCGTGAGCACGGTCTTGGAGAGCAGCGAAGCGTTCTCCTTGGCGCGCGCGATCGCTTCGCGCTCGGCCTTCTCGGCAGCTTCCTTGCGGCGGATCGCCTCCTCGAGGGCACCCGGGGTGGCCGGCTGGGCCAGGCCACGGGGCTGGAGGTAATTCCTCAGGTAGCCGGGCGATACTTCGACGGCAGTGCCGTTCTCACCCAGACCCTCGACGTCCGCGAGCAGAATGGCCTGCGCCATTACTTCTCACCCACGTAGGGGAGCAGCGCCACTTCCCGGGCGCGCTTGACCGCGACCGACAGCTGGGCCTGATGCTTGCGGGAAAGGCCGGTGACCCGACGGGACCGGGTCTTGCCCTTGTCCGAGATGAACCGGCGCAGCAGCGTCAGGTCCTTGTAGTCGATGTTCTCGGCCGAAATCTTCGTGTACTTGCGGGGGCGTACTCGCTCGCTGAAGCGGCGCCCGCGGCGCGATGATGCTTCTCGTGTCTTAGCCAATGCTCTTCCGGTGCCTTACATGGTTACGGCCCGGGAGGGTTCCCGGGCAATCAGGACAAGGAATCGTAGCGAAAATGCCAAAAGGAGTCGGCGAGCTTCGCTCCGCCTCCCAGATCAACCCGCCGGCCCACAAGGTCCAATAGTGGATGGGCCGGCTCCACCCGAGAAGTCTCCAGACGGGCAAGTCCGTATCGCCTCTGGGGTAGCCCCTCCCAACCATCGTTTACTTCAAGTGGGAGGGGCGGGGTGATATGGGAGCGCCGGCGAAGACCGGCGCGACTGCTTTCGTTTGGGAGGGGCGGGGTGATATGGGAGCGCCCGCGAAGCGGCGCAACTGCAGTCGGTTAGCCCCTCCCAACCATCATTTACTTCAAGTGGGAGGGGCGGGTTCATATTGGAGCGCCGGCGAAGACCGGCGCGACTGCAGTTAGAACGGGATGTCGTCGTCCGGGGCCGCGCCGCCGCTGGACGGGGCGAAGTCGCCGGCGTCGGTCGGGACGTCCGAGGACGGGGTGAAGCCGCCGCCCTGGTTCTGGGCCTGGCCGCCGTTGCCACCGTTGAAGCCGCCGGGGGCGGAACCGTCACGGGAACCGAGGAACTGGACAGTCTCGGCAACGATCTCGATCGTCGACCGCTTGCCCGAACCGTCCTTCGCTTCCCAGGAACGCCAGTCGAGCCGACCGTCGACCGCGACGGGGCGACCCTTGGACAGGTAGTTGGCGCAGTTCTGGCCCTGAGCACCCCAGACCACAACGTTGAAGTAGTTCGGCTTGTCGACCCAGTTACCGGTCTCGTCCTTGCGGCGGCCGTTGACCGCGACCCCGAGGGTGCAGACGGCGGTGCCGTTGGTGGTGTGCCGCAGTTCCGGGTCCCTGGTCAGGTTGCCGGTGATGGTGACCCTGTTGATGTTCTCAGCCATCGTGTGTTTGCTCCTATCGCGTTGTTGCGTCATCGTGGATCCTTCTCGAACCCACAGGTCGGATCAGGAACTTAGCGACGCCCGTGGACGCTTAAAGAAGAAAGGGGCGAAAACTCGCCCCCTCAATCCGCTATTTGCGACCTTTTCAGTCTTCGCGGTAGCGACCGCGGCCGCGACGCTCGTCGTCGTCACCCGTCGGAGCCATGACCACGGCGGTGGCCGGCGGGGCCGGAAGGACGGGAGCCTCGGGATCGACCTTGAAGATGCGGAAGCGCATCACGCCATCGGCGATCTTCAGGCTGTGGTCGAGCGTGCCCAGCAGCTCGCGTTCCGCGTCGAAACGGAACCAGCGGTAATCGGCTTCGCTCTTGTGGTCGATCTCGTAGGCCATCTCGCGGATGCCCCAGTTGTCTTCGTGCTTGAGCGAACCATTGGCTTCGATTGCCGACTTGGTTTCGGAAACCAGCTTTTCGCGTTCGGCTTCCTCGACCTGGGGGTCGAGCATCAGGACAAGTTCGTATTGGCGGGTTGCGTCAGTCAAAATCGACGGGGGACTATACCTTCATCGCCCGAATTTCGCGGTGCCATCCCGACCGGAGGGGGGCGACTCCACCTCGCCGGTCCCTTGACGGACCATGCGAGGAAGCTTTCGCGGTTTCAGAATCGACCGGGAAAGGGCGATCAGAATCGGCGCCATGATCGGCCTGGCGGTGCTGGGGATCTCGACCCTCCCCGGCCTCCTGAGGACGCCGGAACCTCCCCCGGTTCCGGCCAACGTCGGCTTCAGTCCGGGCGAGATGAGCCGGTTCGAAGCGCAACCGGATCCGGCTTCGGAGTCCCGTTTCCGGGCCGGGAAGGCCCGGCGGAATGACGCCCGGAGGGAGCGGAAGGCACGTGAACGCCGCGTTTCCGAGCTGAGGCGGCAGGAAGCCAGGAAGCGACACACGGCGCGGCAAGAGCGGGCAGAGAAGTCACACCGCGGAGACAAAGGCAGCGGACCGACGGGAAGCTCCGACCCCGGCTCAGCCCCGGATCCGGATCCGGTTTCCACGGCCCGGGATTCGGCCGCAACCTCGCCGGCCCAGACGTCGTCGAGCCCGGCGTACTCACCGCCGGCCTATGTGCCGCCCCCCGCTCCGCAACCCGTCCCTTTGCCGCCGACTTCCGACGGTTCCCAGGAGTTCGCGCCACGCTGACGACGCGACCCCGGTCAGGGGTCGAGAGCCCGAATGAAGTGGCGAATCCTTGCGGTGGCCGGTGAGGCGAACGGGAAGTAGAGCTCGGAGACGTGACCCCGGCCGGGGACTACGTAAAGGCGGCCGCGGGGAAAGCGGGCCGTCACCCCGCGGGCTTCCCGGACCGACGTGATCGAGTCGAATTCGCCGGCCAGGACGAGGGTGTCGAGCCGGCCCGGCATCTTCTTCCCGGGCGGGACGGGCGGCTGTATGTTCGGGGTCGGGGCCGGCCAGGAGAGGCAGGCACTGATGCCGCTGGCCGACCCGTAGACCCAGGTTCTCTTGTTGAGCGGCGCCCACCAGTTCGCGGGCCGGAATCTTGCGATCGCGCGGTCGAGCTGCCGGCGTCGCTCGGCGATCGGCGAGGACTTCCGCCACGGCACCGGATAGTCGTTACAGACCACCGCCGCGTACATGCCTTCGGAGAAGTAGCTGGCCGGACCGGATCCCGGGGCCCCGGGATCGACCAGCTGGCGCAGCTCGCGCCCCCGACCATGGAGATAGGCGCTAACCGTGCGGTTGAGGTGGTTGAAACTGCCCGGCGCATAGCTGGCCGCGTCTCCCATGAGGTAGTTGAGGACGTTCGACGAAAGCTTCGATCGGGTGCCGGCCCGGCGCAGCATCCGCTTCAGACGACCAGCCGCGTTGCCGGAACAGTACGGGGAGCGCTCGCAGGATCGCCTGACCGCTCGCTCGGCCGCCGGGTACAGGGTGCGCCAGAACGGATCGTTGCCAGGATAGGCCGAGGAGAGGATCAGGCCCTTCATGCCCTGGCCGTAGCGGGCGGCGTACGACTGACCGAGATAAGTGCCGTAGGAATCGCCGTAGAGAATCATCCGCCGTTTGGCGAGACCGAGCGCCCTGCGGACCGCCTCGACATCAGCCGCCGATTCGGCTGTCGTGTATCCCTGCCGTCGCACTCCTAGTTGCTTCGCGCACTGCTTCAGCCCGCGCCAGGTGCTGACTCTCCCCCGCTGAAGACCCTTGCAGTAGAGCGGACCGGAGATGCCGGTACCCCGCTGGTCGATCGCGATCAGTTCGTATCGCCTGAGGAAGGGAGCCATCACCGCGGCGAGCGGCTTGAACGAATCAGCGTTGGTCGCCGCGTATCCCGGTCCGCCCTCGACGAAGATGATCGCTCCCCGGGAGGGACGGCTGGTGTCGCCGCGGCGTCGGATCGCGAATCCGATCTTCTGCTTGCCCGCCGAAGGCTTGCCGCGCACTGCCGGGACCGTGACGTGGCCACAGAGCAGCGGCCGGTTGGCTCCGATGTCGCACTCCCTCAGCTTCGGCCGGGCGTCAGCGTCCGCCGGAGCGGGCAGAAGCTGGGGCGAGATGGCCAGAAGAATTCCGGCGATGAGCAGGACAACACGGGACTTGGCCGGGATGATCCCGACAGCGGTTTTCAGACCTGTTCCCGTTCCCGGCGGACCAGTGCGATGTCGGCCACCTGATCATCGATCCAGTCGGCCGGAGTTCGGGAGTGGATGATCCGCTTGAGACCGTCAGCCCGCTCCCGCCTCTCTTCCGGCGACATGGTGAGCGCCCGGTAGATCACATCCGCCTGTTCCTGGATGTCGAAGGGATTGACGGTCAGGGCGTACTCCTTGAGCTCTTCGTGCGAGCCGGTGTTTTCGGAAAGCATCAGCACTCCGTCCCGCACGTTGATCACCGGCGCTTCCTTGGCGACCAGGTTCATGCCGTCGAAGATCGCGTTGACCATCAGCAGGTCGCAGTGCTTGTAGCGGGCTACGGCCTCGTCGAAGTCGTCATAGATGCGGAGGTCGATCGGCATCCAGTCGGTTGTACCGTGGCGATGGTTGACCACCGCGACCAGGGCCTCGATCCGCTCGAGGTACTCGGCGTATTCGGGCACGTCCTGTCGCGACGGCTGCAGATGAGCGACGAAGGTGACCTTCTCCCGGAATTCGGGATGGTCGGTGAGGAATGTGTCGAACGCGGTGAAGCCGCGGAGCACGTTCTTCGAAAGGTCGGCCCGGTCGACCCGGAGGATCAGGTGCTCGCGTCGCCGGGCGAGGATCTCCTTCTCCAGTTCGGCCACCCGCTCCGAATGGACCGCCCTCTCCAGCCGGTCGGAGTCGATCGAAAGCGGGTAGGCCCGGACCATCGTCCGGCCGCCGGGGTGGGTGACGGTCAGGTTCTCGTAATCGACTTCGTAGCCCATCAGCCGGTGGCAACAGGCCAGGAAGTTCACGCAGTAGCTGTGAGTGTGGAAGCCGATGATGTCGTTGGAAAGCAGGCCGTTGTAGATCGCTTCCCGGATCGGGGTCGGGAGGACCCGCCAGGAGTCGGGCTGGGTCCAGGGGATGTGGACGAAGTGATGAAGCAGCACGTCCGGCCGGGCAGCCCGGATCTTGGCCGGGGCCGTGTACAGGTGGTAGTCGTGAAGCATGACCAGCGGGTCGTCCCGGTCCTCGATCTGGCTGATCACGCAATCGGCGATGTCTCCGTTGACCACCTCATAACCCTCGTACCAGGCGGCGATCTCCTCCTTGCGCATGTCAGGGGCGTTGGAGAGGTCCCAGAGGTAGTGCTGGATGAACCAGAGGATCGGGTTGGCGATCACGTTGTAGAAGCGCTCATACGCTTCCGGGTCGCTTTCGACCAGCAGCACCCGGTAGTCCACCCCGTTCAGGTTGACGTCGAGCGGCCGGCCGTCGTTCTCTTCGACCACGGCCACGTCCTCCGCGGTCATCGCCGAGGCAATCCAGAGCGCGTCACGATCCTTGACCAGCCCGGAGAGTGCGGTGACGAGTCCGCCACCGCCACGGGAAAGGGTGCGTTCCCCGTCGGGTGCCCGGTCGAACTGCGCCGGACCCCGGTTGGAGACGATGATCAGAGGCTGCGCGTCCATACCCACGCCCTCCATGTTAACCCCGGGTCAGAGCGGTCGGTCGGTTCTCGAGTTCGACTTCGATCGTCTTCCGGTCGCCGTCGCGGATCACCTCGAGCTCGGCCGTATCGCCGGGCTTGAGCGCCCCGATCAACCGGCCAAGATCCTCGACGTGTTCGATTTCAACGCCGTTTACCGCGATGATCGCGTCACCACCGACGTCGTATCTGGCGCCCTGGAAGACCAGTTCACGGTTTCCACCCTTGATACCGGCCGCGGCGGCCGGTCCGCCCTCCACGACCTCGGCGACCAGGGCACCGCTCTCGGCGTCGATTCCAAGTTTTTCGGCGAGCTGCGGATAAAGCGGCTGGGTGCTGACCCCGATATATGCGTACTTCGGCTCGCCGCCGTCGCGAAGCATCTCGACCGAGCGCTTGATCGAGTTGGCGGGCACACCGAACCCGACCCCGTCGCTGGATCCGGAACCGCTCTTCATCTGCTGACTGATGCCGATCACGTGGGCGTCACCGTCAAGCATCGGTCCGCCTGAGTTGCCCGGGTTGATCGAGGCGTCAGTCTGGATCGCCCCTTCGATCTGGAAGTCGGTCAGGCTCATCACCGAGCGACCGGTCTGGGAAACGACGCCGGTAGTCAGGGTCTGATCCTCGCCAAACGGGCTGCCGATCACGGCGATCGGCTGACCGACCACGACCTTCTCGCTGTCGGCGAGGGTCAGCGGCTTCAGATCGACCTCGTCGGGATCGACCTTGAGCAGGCCGACGTCAGCAAAGGGATCGAAGCCGACGATCTCGGCATCGAGCACGTCGCCGGTCGAAAACTCGACGTAGACGTTGTCGGCGGCCTTGCGGTCCTCGCCCTCACCGTCGCTGATCACGTGAGCGTTGGTGACGATCTCGCCGTCGTCAGTCAGAACGAAGCCGGAGCCGCCGGCCGCCGCGGCACTGGCCGGAGCGTTTTCGACGTCACCAAAAACCGAGCGAATCGAGACGACCCCGTCGATCGTCTCCCTGTAGACCTTCGAGGGATTGAACTCGGAACCGTTCGAGTCGGTGATCACCGGGTCCGCGTCCGAAGTGGAAATCGGGGCGCTTTCCTTGGCCGAAGAGGAATCGGACGAAGAGTCCGAACCGGAGTCGGAACCGCACCCGGCGAGCAGGGAAAGGCCCAGAAGGGCAACCAGAATGAGGGCAAGGTTTCGCTTCGACATCAGCGTTGGAGCCTACCGGGAGTCCGTGCCCGACCCACGGAAGTGATCGTGACCCGGAGGCGCCGACCCGTCGCTTCCGTCCTCGGCGACGAAGACGACCGGAGCCGGTCCGCCACCGGGTGCGCTCACCGCGCCGATCGCCAGGAGTTCAAATCCGGTCGCCTCGATCAGAGCGGAATCGGCCTCCTCGAAACGGTCCGCGGGGATGGTCAGGGCAAGCACGTAGTCCTCTCCACCCGAAACCGCGAAAGCCAGCGGTTCCTTTCCGGCTGCGGCAGCAACTTCCCTCACACCGGGGACCAGCGGGACCTCGGCGGCCTGGAGCCTGATCGTCACCCCGGAAGCGGTGGCGATGTGGGCCAGGTCGGCGGCGAGCCCGTCGCTCACATCGATCATTGCCGTAGCCCCGACCCGCGCCAGCACCGGCGCAGCGGTCAACTGCGGCTGAGGCCTGACCTGGCATTCGACCAGCAGGTCCCGTGACAGTTCAGAGAGTTCAGGAACTTCCAGGCCCCCGAGTAGCTCGAGTCCGGCCGCCGCACCACCGACCGGGGCGGTCACCGCGACGACGTCGCCGGGCCCGGCCCCCGACCTGTTGACCAGGGGAGCCCCTTCATCCACGTGTGCGATCACGGTGACGCTGAGGAAGACGACCGGCGAGGAGACGACGTCGCCCCCGGCCAGTTCGACCCCGAACTCCCCGGCCGCTTCGACCACACCATCGGCCAGTCCTTCCAGATAGGCGTCCGGTGTTTCGGCAGGGGCGCCGAGGGCCACCAGTATCTCCGTGTTCCCGACACCCAGGCCCATCGCCGCGAGATCGGAAACGGCGCTGGCCACCGCCTTTCGGGCGCTCTCCGCGGCTGGACGATCCGCTCCGAAATGGACCCCTGCGACCGCGGTATCGACCGATGTGACGATTCTTCCCCGAGTGCGGATCACCGCCGCGTCGTCACCGATCCCGGTAACGATCCGGTTGGCCCCGCTGGCCTTTTCGGCGATTCGTCCGATCAGCTCGAACTCACTGAGATCCATGGCTTTGACACTATTGCCCCTCAGATGAGGGAGGAACCCGACAAGCCGAGCCTGCTCCACCGGCTCGGGCATCTCGCCGCCACAGTCGGCAAGACCGGCCCGAAAAAGAAGTCGACCAAGGTGATCCTGCAGGGCTCGATCGCCTTCCTGATCTTCGGCTTCCTGGTTTTCACCGTGGTCTCCCAGTGGTCGGAGCTGAAGCAGAAGGGCGTCGAGTTCGACCTGATCTGGCTGATCCCGGCCATTTTGATGATGCTGCTCTATTACATCGGCGGGGCCGCGATCTGGGGGCTGATCCTCCGCTTCCTGGGCAGCCCGGTCCCGGCCATGGAGACCCAGAAGATCTGGGCCCAGCCGCTCCTGGTCAGATACATACCGGGAACCGTGCTCTTTCTGCTGGCCCGGATCCTGTTGGCCGAGAAGGCCGGTGTCCAGCGACGGGTGACCACCGCCGGCATCGTCTACGAGCAGGCGGTTTCGATTGCCGGCGCCCTGACCATCGCCACCTGGTTTTTGATCGACCACCCCGACCTGCAGAGCCAGCCGGCCCGCTGGCTGCCGCTGCTGGTCCTGCCGGTCATGGTGCTGCTGCTCCACCCTCGGATCTTCGGCCCCGTTTCCAGGCGACTCTTGCACGCTCTGGGCCGGGAGTCATTGCCGCAGTTGATGCCGTTCCGCGGCGTGGTCGTGATCTACCTTTCCTACGTGGTCGTCTGGGCGATCATGGGCATCGGGGTCTTCTTCGCGGCGCGGGCGGTCCACCACCTGGGCCTCGATGACCTGGCGATCGTGGCCGCCTCGCAGATGATCGGATTCCTCGCCGCGGTCGTCTCGGCTGTCACCCCGGCCGGCCTCGGGGTCCGTGACGCCGCCTTCGCCTGGGCGGTAAAGGTCGCGCTTCCTTCCGACAGCTTCGGGGTCGGAGCGGTGATCGCGATCGCGGTGCGGGCGACCCAGACGGTGGTTGAACTGGTCTACGTCGGCGTGGTTACCGCCTTCACCCGCAAGGAGGGTGACGAAGACGAGATCGAACTGGCCGAAGAAGCGGCCGAAGAAGCCGCCCGGCTCAAAGCTTCGGGCTGACCTCGGTCAGGGGCTGACGCCGCCGGGCGAGGCTCCGCCCGTGCCGCCACCGCCGGTGCCACCGGTTCCGCCCCCGCCAACTCCGGCGGGCTGCTGGCCGACGCCGGGAGCGTAGGCATCATCGGGTCCGACCGTTCCGGTCCCGGTGTCGTCGGTGCCGGTGTCGGTTCCGGTGTCGGTGCCGGTTTCGTCTGTGGCCTGGGGGCCGTAATCGCTCCGGGTTCCGGGCGAGACGGTGTAGCCGCCACTGAAGTCGCCCCACTCCATGGTCTCGGAGGGCGTCGGGGTCTCTTCGCAGGGCACGGCCGCGTTGTTGAAGAAGCTGTTCCAGATGCTGGCCGGGGTTCCGCCGCCATCCGATCCGGTCGAAAGATCGTTCGATTCCGGGTAGCCGATCCAGGCCGCCGCGGTCAGGTTCGGCTGGTAGCCGACGAACCAGGCGTCGACCTGGTTGTCGGTGGTGCCGGTCTTGCCGGCCTGGCCACTGCAGCCAGTGTAGGCGCCGGTGCCGGTGCCGCCGGTGATGTTGCCATGGAGGATCTTGGTGATCTCATAGGCCTCGGCCTCGGAAAGCACGCGGGTGCCCTTCGACTTGCTGGGCTTGTCGACGTCACCATTCGGGAAGACCACCCGTTTGATCGCGGTGGGGTCGTGCCGGATGCCGCCGCTGGCGATGGTCGAGTAGGCGCCCGCCATCTCGAGCGGAGAGACACCGATGGTCAGACCGCCGAGGGTCTCGGCCGGATAACCGTCGAGCTTCGTCTTGATGCCGAGCGCTTTGGCCATTTCGGCAACCTTGTCCGGACCGACGTCGAGAGCCAACTGGGCAAAAACAGAGTTATCTGACTTGAGCGTCGCCTGCGCGACATCGATGGTGCCGCTGTACGAGTCGCCGTAAGTGTGGACTTCCCAGTGACCGTAGACCGGGTCATCGATGTTGAGCGGCTTTGACTCGTAGTAAGTCGTGTAGGGATCGATGCCCTCGTGGATCGCCGCTGCCAGGGTGAATACCTTGAAGGTTGAACCCGGCTGGCGTTTGCCCTGGGCGGCGAGGTTGTACTGGTCGTCGTCGTAGGAGGCGGAGGAGACCATCGCCTTGATTTCCCCGTTGCGGGGATCGATCGCGACCAGAGCCCCGGAAGGACCACCGGCGTAAAGGTTCGAGTTCAGGGCGTCGAGCCCGGCCTGCTGCTCGGACGGCTCAACCGTGGTGTAGACGCGCAGACCGCCGCGGCGCACCGTGTTGACGCCGTACTTCTTGAAGAGTTCCGACTGGACGTAGTCGAAGAAGAATGGATCCTCACGATCGAAGAGGCCCTCGGCCGGGTTCAGCTGGAGTCCCGAAGCCTTGGCCGCTTCCGCCCGCTCGTCGGTGATCATGTTCTGACGGGCCATCGCATCGAGCACTTCGTTGCGTCGCTTCTTGGCGCCGGCGGGGTTATGGAACGGGTTGTAATCAGTCGGGGCCTGGGGGAGGCCGGCCAGCATCGCCGCCTGGGGCAGGTTGAGGTTCTCTGGCTTGACCGAGAAGTAGACCTTGGCGGCGGCGCTGATGCCGATCGCCGTCCGGCCTCCGTTGGTGCCATACGGGGCCGTGTTCAGGTACTTGTTGAGAATCTCCTTCTTGCCGTGATCCTCTTCGTAATCAAGGGCCATCTTGGCTTCCTTGATCTTCCGCTCGTAATCCCGCTTGGCGTTGGGGATGTAGAGGTTCCGCATCAGCTGCATCGTGATCGTCGAGGCGCCCTCGCTGATCCCGCCTGATTCAAGGTTCTTGATCAAGGCACGGAGCCCGCCCTGGATGTCGATCCCGTCGTGCTGGTAGAAGCGTTCATCCTCGATCGCGACGGTCGCGTCCTGCACCGTCTGCGGAATCTCGGAGAGCGGGACCGGAGTGCGGACCTCGGTCGAGTCGATCAGGCCGAGCTTGCTGCCGTCGCCGGCGAAGATGACCGAGTTCTGACCCTTGTTGATCTGCTTCAGATTGTCCGGATTCGGAGCATCCGAGGCGATCGAGAGCACCCAGCCGCCACCGGCCGCAATCGCGGTCAGCAGCAATCCGCCGAAAACTGCGGCCACCGCAACAAGTACTTTGCGGGGTGATCCACGGTGCCGGCGCACCCTTCTCTGGCGCCTCGTCATCCCATACAGGGTAGCTGCCCCAGTCTCAGGAGCCGCTAAAGAGCGAGGCGGGAAGCCCCGGCTGCACGACAGGTTGCGGACTCCGATCGCCTCAAGATGTGAGAATCAGTCGCCGCGATGGACGCCAACGAGGCCCCGACCAACCCCCTCCCGCCCGATCAACCGGTTCCGTTCGGTCAACCGGACCCGGCCGAGGACCCGAACCGCTACCCGTTCGCAACCTGGAGCCCCTGGATCGCGATCGGCGGTTCGGTAGCGGCGCTGATCCTCGGCGTCATGCTCGCCCTGCCGATCATTCTCGCCGCCGGGAGTGACGACTTCGACGAGATGGGCTGGGGCTTCAAGGCTGCGATCCAGCTCTGCACCGGCCTTGGATTTCTCGCGGTACCTCTGCTTTTCGCCAAGGAGCTGCCGGGCGGAGTGAACTGGCGCCAGGCCGTCGGCCGGCTCGGTTTCCACCGATTCAGGGCGAAGACGGCCGCCAAATGGATCGGGCTTGGCTTCCTTGCCTACATCGTCTTCGCGATTCTCTACGCGGTCGTCTTCGGTGCTCCCGAGCAGGACGACATCGCCGGCGAGCTCGGTCCCGTCTGGACCCAGATCCTCTTGATCGTATTTCTGGCCCCCTTCGCGGAAGAAGTCTGTTTCCGCGGCATGCTTTTCGGCGGCTTCCGGACCCGCTTCAACCTGCCGGTCGCCGCGATCGGTGCCGGAGTGGTTTTTGGCGCCCTCCATTACTCGACCGGAATCACCGCGGTCCCGCAGCTGATTGTGCTCGGCGCGATTTTCGCCGTCGTCTACGAGAAGACCGAGTCGATCTGGCCGCCGATCATCTTCCACACAATCAACAACGCATACGCCCTGATCGCCCTCAACGTCACCTGAGAGGAACCATGCCCGACCGTGAAGCAACCCGCCAGCAACTGATCAGCCTTCTCCGCGAGCACTCGCTGGTCCTGGGCGAGGTGACCCTTTCAAGTGGCGCGAAGGCGAGCTATTACGTAGACGCCCGCCGGACCGTGATGCGCCCGGAGGGGCTGAAGGCGGTCGGCACGCTGATCGCCCTTCACGCGAAGGACCTCGGCGCGACCACGGTCGGTGGACCGGTGATGGCGGCGATCCCGCTCGCCTGCGCCGCGATCGCCGTCCCCGAGGGCAACGGCCTCGGGGGATTCTTCGTCCGCAAGGAACGGAAGGCGCACGGTCTGCAGCGCTGGGTCGAAGGTGCGGCCGAACCGGGTGATCGGGTCCTGGTCGTGGAGGACACAGTGACCACCGGCGGCTCGACCATCTCGGCGATCGAACGAATCCGCGACGAAGGCTTCGAGATTGCCGGCGTACTGGCCGTGGTCGACCGCCTGGCCGGGGGCGGCGAGAAAATCGCCGCCAAGGCCGGGGCGCCCTACGAGACCCTCACCACCATCGACGACATCTATCCGGACCGCCCCGACAAGTAGCGGGAGTTTCATCAGGGGTTGTACCGGGGACTCCGGGGTGAAAGCATGGGGCGGCACCCGCTGCCCCGACCCGAGAGGAGCCCGGTTTGGAATTCGACCAGTACCACGAGCCGCCCGAGGAACTCAGCCCCGAGCTTCGCACCAAGGCCCGGCTTTTTGCCTCGCTGGCCGAGGAAGCCGAGGCAATCAACTGGTACGAGCAGCGACTTTCGGTCGAGCCTGACCCCGAGGCCCGGGCGATCATGCGCAATGCGCAGCACGAAGAGTTCAAGCATTTCTCGATGGACCTCGAGTTCCTCTTTCGCCGGATCCCGGTCTGGCGGGAACTCGCCGAGGGTGTGCTTTTCAAGGACGGAGACATCGTCGAGCACGGCGAATCGGCCGAAGCCGGCACCGATGACGACGGAGAAGCAGAGACAGCATCGGATTCCGGCGGTTCGCTCGGAATCGGGAATCTGAAAGGAGCAGGACTTTGAATCACCTTCTGCGGGGTCACGCCCCGATCACCGACGAGGCCTGGAAGCAGATCGACGAGGAGGCCAGGGACAGCCTGGTGCCGGCCCTGGGGGCCCGACAGCTGGTCGATTTCGAAGGTCCGTTCGGCTGGGATCACTCGGCCACCGACCTCGGGAGGGTCACCGATTCCGTCCTGGGTCCGACCGACGGCGTCAACCTGCGAACCCGCCGGGTTCTGCCCGTCGTCGAACTCCGGGCCCCGTTCACGATCAGCCGCTCCGAACTCGAAGCGCTGGACCGGGGTGCGGTCGACACCGACTTCGACTCCCTGAACGCGGCCGCCCGCCAAATGGCGATCTCCGAGAACGCGGCGATCTTCCACGGTCTCCCCGGAGCCGGCATCGAAGGCATCGCGAGCGCTTCGAGCCACGACCCGATCCCCCTCGGCGACAACGGCTTCAACGACTACCCGGAGCACATCGCCAAGGCAATCGAAGTGATCCTCTCGGCCGGAGTCAAGGGCCCCTATGGCGTGGCGCTGAGCCCGGAGTGCTACACCGGGGTGGTGGAAAGTGCCGAGCGCGGGGGCTATCCGCTGCTCTCGCACATTCGCAAGATCCTGCAGGAGAGCGGCAACGGACCGCTGGTCTGGGCGCCCGGCCTCGAAGGAGTGGTCGTGGCAAGCCTGCGGGGCGGCGACTTCCTCTTCGAATCGGGCCAGGATCTCTCGATCGGCTACGAGAGCCACGACGCCGATCTGGTTCGCCTCTACATCGAGCAGAGTTTCACCTTCCGGGTGGCAACCCCGGAAGCAGCGGTTGCCCTGCCGAAGTAGCTGTGATTCATCGAGATCCGGGTTCCTGCCGGCATACGGCAGAAACCGGATCTCGCGGCGGTCTTCTCAGGTGCGGGATTTCTGGCGGTCGGCGACGTCGGCGCCGGTGCTGGTCGTCGCCATCTCGCCGGCTCCGCTCCGCATGATCTTGCGCACAAGTCCGGGGGCGAGGATCTTCAGCACGGCGATCAGGCCGTAAGGCCGGGGCACATAGCGCTCGGGGCGATCGAGCACCCCCGCTTCATAGACCGCCTCGGCCGCCTTGCGGACGTCGGAGACCATCCAGCGAGTGGCAAGCTTCGAGGTCAGCTCGTCGGCCGGGAAGCCTTCGGTCTTGATGAAGCCCGGCAGGATCAGGCCGACGTGGACGCCATGCGGGGCTTCCTCCAGGTAGAGCGAGTCACTCCAGCCGATCAGCGCGTACTTCGAAGCCGAGTAGGCACCGGCGCCGGGGCGGGAGATGCGCCCGGCGGTCGAGGCGATGTTGACGATCGAACTCGGAGCGGTCGAGCGGAGCATCGGCAGGAAGGTTTCGGTCACCCGCAACACCGCGTCGAAGTTGATGTCCATGGTGCGGCGGACGTTCTCGTATCCGCCCTCGGCGAATGTCGCGCGCCAGGAGGCACCGGCGTTGTTGACCAGAAGGTTGATCGGCGGGTGGTGCTCCTGGACGTGGGCGAGCAGCCGGCCGGGAGCGTCGGGCTCGGTCAGGTCAGCGGCGATCCAGGTCGTCTCGGAGGGCAGGCGCCTGGCCAGCTCCCGCAACCGGTCTTCGCGGCGGGCGACCAGGATCAGCCGGGTCCCCGGCTTTCTCGCCAGCCGCCAGGCGACTCCCTCTCCGATCCCGCTCGAGGCCCCGGTGATCAGGGCGACGGTCGGCTTGTTCTCCATTGCCATTTCCACGCTGCCACCCTAGATGATCACCATCGCAGTCCAGTGATCCTGGATTACCCCAGCAGGTCGACCACAGCTTCGCGAAAGACCTCGGTGTGGCGGTCCACGTCGGCGGAGCTGGTCGCCGGTGACATCAGGGCCATGTTGTGGAAGGGCGTGATCAGCACCCCGCGATTCAGCGCGTGGAGATGGAGGTAGCGCTCGAGTTCGGGGTCCGAAGCGTTGTGCGCCTGGGTGCCGTTGCGGGCCGGCTCCGGCTCGAACCTGTACTCGGCTCGGGCCCCGAGCTGGGTCACGTTCCAGGGCAGGCCGTGTTCGCTCACGACCTCGATCACTCCCTCGGCGAAGCGGGTCGCCAGCGGAATGGTGTGGGCGAAGGCCTCCTCGGTCAGCACCTCGGAAAGGGTCGCGCGGACGGCGGAGAGAGAAAGCGCGTTGCCAGCCAGGGTCCCACCGACTCCGCCCGTGTCCTCGTAATCGGCTCCCTCCTGGGCGAAGAGCCGTTCGGTCACTTCTTCGGTCAGCCCGAGGGCGCCGGCGGGTACCCCGCTGCCGATCGCCTTTCCGATCGAGAAGAGATCCGGCTCAAGGCCCCACTCGGTCGTGCATCCACCCGGACCGGCCGAGAAAGTGTGGGTCTCGTCGATGATCAGAAGAGTCCCGTGCTGGCGGGTCAGATTTCGTAGCGCCTCGTGGTAGCCCTCGTCGGGCAGCACGATCCCCATGTTGGTCATCGCCGGTTCGGCCAGGACGCAGGCGATCTCGCCGGACGCGAGCGCCTTTTCCAGTGCCCCGACGTCGTTGAACTCGACCGCGACCGTGGTCTCCGACGGGTCGACCGGCGGTCCGACGTTGCCTTCCCGCGAGATCGTGGTGCCGTCGGGGCCGGCCACGGCGAAGGCCTCGTCCACGGAACCGTGGTAGCTGTAGCTGAAAACCAGAACCTTGGGACGGCCGGTGATCTGCCGGCAGATCCTCAGCGCCGCCCGGTTGGCGTCGGTCGCGGTCAGGGTGAACATCCAGCGGTCGAGACCGAAGCGCCGGGTCAGTTCCTCACCGACCCAGGGCGCGTCATCAGTCGGCAGCATGGTGGTGATTCCCCTTCGCTCCTGATCTGTGATCGCGCGAACCACCGGCTCGGGATCGTGGCCGGGCATGGCGCCCGTGTCTCCGAGACAGAAGTCGATGTAGGTGTGATCGTCGACGTCGATGATGCGGGCCCCGATTGCCAGCTTGGCGAAGACCGGGAAACCGCCAGCCCAGCGCATCATCCAGGGCATCGGCACGCCACCGATGAGCGACTTGCGCGCCCTTTCGTACAGCTCCTTCGACTTCGGGTTCGCTTCCACGAAGTGGTCGAGTTCTGCGGCGGTCAGGTCCGCAAGACGGTCACGATCGATCTGGGTCATAGCTCCTCCTCGGGGTCGCGTCGATCATATGCCCCGGGACCGGGATCCAAATTCCGCAACATGTAAGCCCGGGGATGGTTCAGACTGGTAATCGAAATCAAGCCGCACATGGGGGATCAACCGGGATGAAAAGCAAGGGACTGGCACTCGTCGTCGCGCTCGCCGCACTGACGGGACTGATAACGATGGCCGGTTCGGCTACCTCGGCAGAACCCACCCCCAAGTGCGCGAACGGCAATGATCCGACCAGGATCTCGACCGGCATCGCCCAGCTGGTCGGCTGCTGGAACAAAACGACCGTCGACGGAGGGGACGTGTACACGGCCCAGTTCGACCAGCAACCCTTCTATGGCGAGGCCGGCAAGGGCACCCGAGGAGTCGACCTGAACGGTTTCCTGGTCGCTTCTCAGGACAAGGCGAATGAGTCCAAGACCGCGCTCCAGGTCAACACGAAGCTGCGCACGATCCGATCGGTCCAGGTCTCTGACGGCACCTACACCTGGGCCAGGCTCTACTCGATGAAGTTCCCCGATCCGGTCAATCCGGTGCTGATGGGCGGCGACGCTTTCGTGATCAACTTCACCGCGCCCACCGAGGGTTCAGTCCTGCTCGAGGACTTCCGGCTCGGCAGCAACCAGGCCTGGTCGAAGGCCTTCGACGGCTTCTCCCCGGTCGGTGACGTCGAAACCCCGGCCCGGATCTCCGAGGGCGGCAAGGGCTCGATGGACTTCACGATCCAGCTGGCCGGCATCTTCACCCTGAAGGGCCGTCCGCAGTCGGTGACGATCAAGATCCCGACCGCCAGCGGAGAGGGCGCGAAGATCGACGGTTTTGCCATCCACCTGCAGGAGATCGACGGGATCAAGCTGATCAAGATCAACGACTTCGAGGCCGAGTACTCGGCCGAGGAGAAGAAGCTCGGCGGCGGGGCTGACTTCACGTTGCCGTTCATGGGCGACAAGGGCGTGGGCTTTTCGTTCGAGGTCGAAGACAAGGTCCTGACCAAAGCGTCGGTCGGAGTCTCGGGAGTGAAGGTTCCGATCGGCTCTGCCGGATTCATCACGGCCCTCAGCGGCGGTTTCGGTTTCAAGGAGATCGACAATGCATTCGTGCTCAACCTGAACGCCGGGGCGACCGCCGAGTTCGGGCCCGAGGTCCCCACCCCGTGGGGCAAGGTCGTTCCCATCGAGGTCAGCTCGGCCCTGAAGATCGGTAAGGTAGGCCAGAACTTCTACTTCCTCTTCGACGGTGGCGTGAAGGTCTTCCGTCTCCCGGTCGGCAGCGTCTACCTGAAGATCAACACCGCCAGTGGCGTCGCCTTCGGGTTCAACATCGGGGTCGGTTTCCCGAGTTACGCCAACAATCCCAACGATCCGTTCTACATCGGGTCGAAGGTCGACGGCTGGGTGGCCAACAAGCGGTTCCAGTTTGAGGGTCAGGGCAAGGTCCGCCTGATCGGCCTCGACATCTTCGACGGTCGCATCCTGATCAACAGCCGGGCCGCCGGCGCCTGCTGGAAGGTCCTCTGGTTCGACGGTGGCGCGGTTTACGAGTACGGCCGCAAGGACGTGCAGACTTTCGGCACGACCTGCGGCCTGGACCGGTACCGCGAGGCCTACCCCTCGGCGACCCGGAACGGCGAGATCGTCGCCACCGCGAGTCAGTCCCGGAAGCTCAGCACCGGCAAGCGCACGGTGATCATGAGCGTCCGGGGACAGGACGGGGCGCCGCGCTTCACGCTCACCTCGAAAGACGGGCGTCGCTTCACCGTGCCGAAGGCCAGAGACGCGGTCCGCACGAAGAAGTTCATGATCGTCGCCGACGAAAAGAACAAGGTGACCCACGTCGCCGGTGATCTCCGTGACGGCAACTGGACGATCACCCCCTACGCGGACTCAACCTCGATCATGGGCGTGAAGACGGGCGAGGCTCTGCCCGAGGAAAAGGTGGAGGCCAGGGTGGTTGGCAAGGGACTCAAACGCACCTTGATCTGGAACTCGCAGGGCAACCCCCACACGAAGCTCACCTTCGTCGAGGTCCTGAAGGACGGCACGGAACAGCCGATCCTGACCACCGACAAGGTGAAAGGCCGCAAGACCTTCAAAGCGGCGAAGGGCGTCAATTACGGCAAGCGCCGGCTGCGAGCCTACGTGATCCACGGCGGCACTCCCCGCGAGGTGACGATCGAGGACCGGTACTCCGTGCGCCGGCCCGCCAAGCTGAGCAAGCCCGGCCAGGTCAAGGCCTGGCGGAATATCTACACCGCCAACCTGACCTGGCAGGGAGTGCGGGGCGCGAGTGGTTACGTGGCCGAGATCGCGGTCAAGAACGGCAAGGGCAGGAAGGCCAGCTCCTACCGTCGGGTGGTCGGACCGAAGCAGCGAAAGATCGTGATCCCGACCCATCCGGGCGGCAACTGGGCGATCGCGAGCGTCCAGGCACTGAACGCCGACGAGGTGCCCGGTCAGGCCCGAACCATACGGTTCCGCCTGGCCCCACCGAAGGACCTGCGCCTGAAGGATTCCGGCAGGCGCAGCGCCGCCACCGCGAAGCGGGTTGGCGGCAGCGTGAAGCTGCGGACGCTCTGCCCGGTCAACGGTCACTGCCAGACGGTAGTGCGACTTGAGCTCGGCGGCAGGACGATCGCGCAGACCGGCTTCCAGCAGGTCCCGGGAACGTTCCGCAACGTCCAGCTGACCCCGGAAAGCAAGAAGCTCCGCCGCCTGCTCGCCCAGGGTCGTCTCAAGCGGATGAAAGTGGAAGTCCACCAGCACCGGGTGGGCGGCCAGGCAAACCGTTTCGCCTCACCGGTCGGCGGGTCCTGAGCCCGGCCCAAGCGGCGTGGTCCTTGACTAGCGCCGGAAGCGGTGTGCGAGAGTCCGCAGGGGTCTGGTCAGCTTCCAGCTGAGCGAGGTCTCATAGGTGTCGCGGATGCGGTCGACTTCTGCCCGCCAGGCGTGACGGGTCGATTCGACCTCGCGCTGGACCTGGGTCAGGTTGTGGCGAAGCGCGGTCCACTCCCGGGGGTCGTTCCCCGGTGCCAGGAGCTCCTCCGGGGTGAGGTCCACTTCACGACGCCGCATCATCACCCAGTGCTGGTTGTGGACCCAGGGGTTGGAGGCGACGATTTCGAATGCGCGGCCCCAATGCTCACGCACCCACCAGTCGGACATCAGGATCATCGGGCCACCGTCGTCCCAGGGACGGTCGTGGAAGAGGCAGTTCATGCCGATCCGGTCGGGATCCCAGGGTTCCCCGGCGATCGTCTCCGAATTCCATTCGCCCATGTAGCTGGCCATCAGCAGGCCGCCCGGCTTCAGCAGCCGGTGTAGTTCGAGCAGCCACTCGGCCGAGTTGGATGAAAGGTGGGTCAGGACCGAAACCGCCCAGATCAGATCGAAACTTCCGGTCTCGAAGTCGAGCGGCGGGTCGACCCCGCACTTCTTGGCCTGGAGAGGCGGGTTCAGATTCTCGTTGATCCAGTCGACGCTGCGGCCGTCGATGTCGACGCCCCAGACCTCACCGGACTCCGCTTCGGCGGCGAACTGACGGATGGTCCGTCCGGCGCCGCAGCCGAAGTCGAGCAGCCGTGCGCCTTCCAGGCTGATTCCTTCCGGCAGCAACTCGAGCAGCCTCTCCCGGGTTTCCCGGCCCTGCTGCTCGTACACCAGAAAACCCTCGTCACCTTCCGGCAGCGCCAGGACCCGGTTCGCCAGCTCGAATGGTGGATACGGAAACTGATTGGCCTCCCCCATGCCGCCAATCTACAGTCGCCCTGGGCGGCTTCCGAAGCACGCCCCGAGCTGGATTCGAACCAGCGGCCTTCCGCTTAGGAGGCGGACGCTCTATCCAGCTGAGCTATCGGGGCCGGAGGGGATGCTATCCGGGGTGGCCGGAGTCGGTCCGCACGGGCAACATCCCGGACTGGAGGCTGGGTTCAGTAGCGAAGCAGGGCAAGGACGCCACCAGCTTCCGCGAGGGCGGGGACCTCCTCAACCGAGGCGGAGCTGACCCGGGCGCCGGAACGCAGGGCCAGTTCGACCAGGGCTTCCTGGACGCTGGGCTCACCGGCTTCACGGATCGCCTCACGAGTGTCTTCGCTGAGGGTCTGTTCGTCAGTCTCGAGATACGGGTCGAGGATCAGGTGCTCGACCCGCCCATCGCGCAGGGCGAGCAGGACCTGATCGGGACCGGCGGCACCGCGGCCTCCGGCCTTCGAGCTCTCGAGGGCGCGGGCACCGTCACCCGAAACACCGTCCCGCCAGGCCTGACGCAGGTGGGGATCCAAAGCCGCCCCGGCTTCGACCGCGGAAAGGTCGATCAGGTTGAGGTGGACGGTCGTGGCAAGCCGGCTTCGCATCTCGGCCGGCAGCGCCTCGTTGAAG
>JAEZIQ010000094.1 GCA_023436605.1 Actinomycetes bacterium
GTCTGATGCTGATCGGGGCCAAGCTGGGTGACATCTTCGGTCGCAAGCGCATCTTCAAGATCGGCCTGGTTGTCTACGCCGCCGGGTCCGCCCTGACCGCGGCTTCCTGGAGCGTTCCCTCGCTGGCCTTCGGATGGTCGGTGCTGGAAGGGATCGGGGCCGCGCTGGTGCTGCCGTCGATGGTGGCCCTGGTCGCCGGCAACTTCGACGGAAAGGACCGCGCGGTCGCCTACGGGGTACTGGGTGGGATGGCGGGGGTCGGCATCGCGGTCGGTCCGATCCTTGGCGGCTGGATGACCACCGACTTCTCCTGGCGGTATGTGTTCATCGGCGAGGTGATCGTCGCGGCGGGGATCTTCTTCGGCACCCGATGGATGCTCGAGCCGGAGCTCGAGGGTCGTCGGCCGAAGCTCGATTTCGTCGGCGGGTTTCTTTCGGCGCTCGGCCTCGCGGTCGTCGTCTACGCGGTGCTCCAGGCCAGCACCTGGGGCTGGCTAACGCCAATGAACTCGCCGGTCGAGCCGTTCGGATTTTCGCTTACCCCGTTTCTGATCACCGCCGGTCTGGTCCTGATCGCGTTGTTCTTCAGTTGGCAGCGCCGGCGCGAGGAGGCGGGCAAGGATCCGCTGGTCCATCTCTCTTTGTTCAGAATCACCGCCCTGCGGGGCGGGCTCTCGATGATGCTGGCCCAGAACCTGATCCTGATGGGGATCTTCTTCACTATCCCGCTCTACCTGCAGGTCGTGCTCGGACTCGACGCCCTGGAGACCGGGGTCCGCATGTTGCCGACCTCGGCCGGGCTGTTCTTCACCGCCCTGGCCGGCTCCGCGCTGGCGGCGAAGTTCGCCCCCAGGCTTCTGGTTCGGATCGGGCTGGTCATCGTCTTCGTTTCGGCTTTCCTCCTGATCGGCACGATCGAGCCCTCGCTCGAGAACGCCGATTTCCTGGTTGCGATGGGCGTGCTCGGAGTCGGTATGGGGCTGATCGTCTCCCAGCTCGGAAACGTTGCCCAGTCCGCGGTCGGTGACAGTGATCGTTCGGAAGCCGGGGGGCTGCAGTACACGGCCCAGCAGCTCGGATCATCGCTCGGGACCGCGGTACTGGGGGCGATCGTGATCACCGGCCTGCTTTCTGCTTTCCAGGCCAATGTGGTCAGCCACCCCGACATCTCGGAATCGACCAGGTCCGCGGTGGAGAAGCGCCTCAGTTCCGGCGGCAGTTTCGTCTCCTCAAAAGAGGTGGAGGAGTCGGCTACCGCGGCCGGGATCGACCACGGCGAAGTCGAGGCGATCGTCTCCAGCTATGAGGATGCCCAGCTCCGGTCGCTCAAGCTTGCTCTGCTGATCGCCGGGTTGCTGGCCATCCCTTCCTTCTGGTCGGCGCGAAGCCTGCCAGGCCGGGTGCTGACCGATCAATCGGCCGGCGCAAGTTCGGGCTGAAAGGCACCGCTACCTTCGGGGATCTCCCGGGTTAACAAACTTGACACGGATCAGGTTTTGGTTATGCTCCGGCCAGAGAGGCTTTGGTGGGAGTGGAGAGGATCAAAGTGGAACGTCGCATCTTTCAAGGCATCACTGGCAGACTCGTCGCCGGAGGCATGCTCGCCCTCGCCTTCTTCGGGCTGATGATCATGGTCAGCGGGCTGCATGACAAGGCCTGGTCCGCCCCCCGCAAGCAGCTCTCGAACTTCAAGAACAAGCCCAACATCGTTCTGATCCAGGCCGATGACATCGTTCGTTCGGACATCAAGTACATGCCGAAGGTCCGGGCCCTGATTGGCCAGGCCGGCACGACTTTCACCAACCACAACGCGCCCTACCCGCTCTGCGGTCCGGCCCGTGCCTCGCTCCTCACCGGCCAGCTCGCCCACAACAACCAGGTCCTGGCCAACTTCAAGGCCAACGATGGCGGCTACTACCGGTTGCGGGATCTGCCCGGCAAGCTGAACGAGGACAACAGCCTCGCGCCCTGGATGAAGAAGGCCGGGTACCGCACCGGCTTCGTCGGCAAGTACCTGAATGACTACGGAGCCCTCGATCGCACCGAGATCCCGAAGGGCTGGGACGACTGGCGGGCCCTGATCGACCAGTCGACCTACGACTACTACAACTACGCGATGAACATCAACGGCAAGGTGAAGTACTGGGGTGACCGGGATTACGCCGAGGCCCAGATGAAGCTCGGGACCCTCGGGGCGACCAACCCGCCGACCACCTTCGGCGAGTTCTACAGCATGTTCCAGCAGGCTTTCGTGCCTTTCGATTACTTCGGTTGGCAGCGTCCGCAGGATTACTCGATGGACATCAACGGCAGCATGGCCCGCGACTTCGTCAGGAAGTCGGCTCCATCGCGCAAGCCCTTCTTCCTTTACTACGCGCCGCCCGGTCCGCACGCGGAGGACACCAACCACATCCAGGGGCTCCGGCCCAACGCTCCCGGTCCCGATCCACGACCGCCGAAGCGCTATGAAAAGAGCTTCGATCAAGTGGACCTGCCGAAGCCACCGTCCTTCAACGAGGAGGACGTTTCCGACAAGGCGTCCAACGTCAAGAACCTCGCCAAGATGAGCGATGCCCAGATCGAACGGGTCACCGAGAGCTACCGGGGCCGGCTCGGGGCGGTCAAATCGATCGACGACCAGGTCGGCAAGATCGCCAAGGCGCTCAGGCAGCGTGGCGAACTGAAGAACACGGTGATCATCTTCACCTCCGACAACGGCTACCTGCAGGGTGAGCACCGGCTGGCCGCCTCGAAGTTCATGCCGTTCGAGAACGCGCTGCGAATCCCGCTGCTGATCAGGGGACCGGGGATCAAGGCCAAGCGGAAGATCAGTCGCCCGAGCCTTGACGTCGACCTGACCCGCACCGTGCTCGCCGCCGCCGGTGCGAAACCGGGACGTCTGATGGACGGCATCTCGCTGCTGGCTCCGGCCCGGGGCAAGAAGCAGCTGCCGAAGCGGGACATCCCGATGGAAGCCGAGCGGCCGCTGTTCAAGTTCACTACTCCGCTGACCGCCTTCGACGTTCCGTTCTACGGGGTCAAGACAGACCGTTACAAGTACATCCACTGGTCCTTCGGCGAGTTTGAGCTCTACGACATGAAGAAAGATCCGCATGAGCTCGAGAACATCGCCAACGATCCGGGCATGGCCGGGGTGATGGCGAAACTCGAAACGAAGGCCGCGGCGCTCAAGAAGTGCAAGGGAACAAGCTGCCGGTGACCGATTCGCTCAATCCGACCGAGGCCCAGGTCGCCTCGCTGGTCGGCTCCGATGATGAATCACCGATCGTGATGGTCAACCTGCTCCGTTTCAAGGAGCGGGCCGACGGGGTCGACGAGGGACTGACCGGGGCCGAGGCGTACGCGACCTATGGTGCCAACATCCAGAAGTACCTGGAGGGGGTCGGTGGCAAGGTGCTGCTGGCGGTGGCCTGCGAGGAAAGCATCATCGGTCCGGAAGCTGCCGAGTGGGACATGGTGATCCTGGTCCAGTACCCGTCGCGGCAGGCCTTCGTGAAGATGATTACCGACCCGGGCTACCTGAAGGAACACGAGCATCGCGAGGCCGGCCTGGCCGAGACCCGGCTGATCCTTTCGAAGCTGGCCTTTGCCGGAGAGGTTTGAGCGAGAATCCCCTGAGTGGTGTGGTCGAGGCCGGCGCGTACTGGCCGCAGCCGTGGTCCGGGGAGGACGGCGGCCCGCGTCGCCTCTGCAAACCGGAGGGCCAGCCCGGCCTCGGCATCCAGCCCCATGAGGACCTGAAGCTCGAGGTCTTCCGCGACAGCTTCGCGGCCGACATGCTGATCCGCCGCGAGCCGGGCGAGCTCTACGCGCTCCGGCACGACATGCCGAAGGGCGACCCCCTGGCCGGTGACTGCGAAGGCTGGGTCGAGAAGCTCGATCCGCAAACCCTTCAGCCGCTGACCGTGACCCCGCGCTTCCCGGCCGGGCGCTACTGGCCCGGCGGGATCGCCGCCCACGCCAACGGTGACATCTACATGGTCTTCGGCTGCTGGGCCCGCCGTTTCAGCAAGGAACTCGAGCTCAAAGCCGAGCGGCGCCTGCCGGTCAACCGGCCCTACAACTCGTTCGTGATCCTCGACACCGGCGAGCTGGTGACCAAGGACTGCGACGCCCCGCGCGGCGAGGCCTCCTCGACCTTCTCCGTGCTCGACCCGGAAACGCTCGAATCAGTGGTGCCGGAGCTCGAGATCCCCGAAGGTTCGATCGCCCGGCTGGCCTCGGATGGCAAGTCCGTGACCTGCGTCGGCACCGAGTCGGTGCTGCGACTCACCCTCGACCGCGAGGCGGGAGAACTGGTGATCGACGAAGATTGGCGCCCCCATTACGGACGCTCGGGCCAGACCTTCGGCTGGGATCCGGTCGTGTCGGACCAGCATGTGTTCTGGATGGACAACGGCCAGAACGATGTTGACTGGAGCATGCGGGACACGGGCACCGCACCGACCCCGGTTCGGCTCTGGTGGTGCCGTCAGGACGACCAGGATTCGCTCCGGTCGGTCGAGATCAGCGGCCTTCCGCACGGCACCGAATCGAATCCGCCGGCCTGGGACCCGGAACGAGGGGTGGTGGTTGCCTATGACGCCGGCAACGCGGTACTGCGGGCCTGGAAGCTGGTCGGTGACGACCTCGAGCCGCTCTGGCGAAAGGACGATTTCGCCCATGCCGGCCACCTGATCGTCTTCCCCGACACCCGGGAGCTGGTGGTCCAGGATTTCCGCGACATCGAGTTCACCCGCCGGCCCGGCTTTCGGCGGTTCTTTCGCCGTGCCGTCCAGTCACTCGGCCGGCATTCCCTGGTCCGCCGGTACCCGGTGATCGGCCAGGACAGTCTGGTCGTGCTCGACCTCGACACCGGTGATGAAAAGGGTCGCGTGAAGGTTCCCTCGCCGAGCCAGTCCTTCCTCTTCCCGGCCCCGGGTTTCGACCGCGACATCTATTACCTGTCGATGACTTCGATGGCCCGAATCACCGTCGAGTAGTCGCCCTGAGTTGACGCCGTCACCCCGGGCGGCGATACTGCGGCCAGATGAGCAGGGTGCGGTTGGTCGTCTCGTTCGTTCTGGTTGCGATGTTTACGGTCGCCGGGACTGCCTCGGCCGCGACCGTCTCCTACATCTCGGGTAACGAGCTCTGGCTGAGCAACCCGACCGGGACGCAGAAAAAGAAACTGTCCGGTCCGACCGGCGACGGCCGCGTGTGGAGCGAGCAGGCCCAGGCCGACAACGGCAAGATCGTCGCGGTCCGTCGCGAGCCGGGAAAGATCGTCCAGCTCAACTCGTTCACCCTCTTCGGCCCTGGCGGGGCGGTCCTTCAGGAAGGCAGCCTCACCCACGAGAGCGGCTGGACCAGTTACGCCTATCCGGTCAGCCTGGACCTGACCGACAACGGCGTGGCGGTCTACGGGTTCTCGAACTACAACCCGACCTATCCCGTCTGGACATTCAACCGGGGAACCTACGTCCGCACCGTCGAGAAGCCGTTCATCCTTCCTCCTCTCGAAATCAGCGACTGGGAATGGCCGACTCTCTACCGTGGCCGGCTGGTCGCCACGCAGGGCCAGGAAGTCTGGCTTCAGTCACCTGACGACGGCGCGCCCTACACGCCGGTGCCTGACGTCGGTTTCCTCGGGGTTCCTGCCGGTCCGACGATCAACCGGACCGACGTGGCCGCGAACGGAAAGCTTTTCGGGATCGAGCTCAACTACAACTCGATCGAGCTCTATCCGATCTCACGGGTACCGGACGCGACCCCGCCGGGAGACGAAAACATCGTCGGATCAGGCGGCTGCGTGCTGCCGACCCAGGGCGACGCCAGCCACATCACGCTCTCCCAGGACGGCAAGGACATCGCCTGGGAAGACGACCGGGGCGTGGTCTCGGCCGGGGCACCGGACTTCGGCGGGGCCGACCCCTGCAACCTGACCCGGGCCCCGGTGGTGCTGGCCGCCGACGGCAAGTACCCCTCGATCGGCAACGCGGCCCTCTCCACCGGCGGTGGAGGCGGGGGAGTCACCGCCCCGGTCCCGACCGTCCCGGCCAAGGTCAAGGCCACCGGCCTGAAGAAGGGCATCTGGATCACCGTCAAGGTGGCAAAGGCGGGAGCGGTAGCGGTCACCGGCAAGGTCGGCGGGAAGCTGGTCGCCCGCGCCAACGCGAAGGCCCGCAAGGCCGGCAAGCTGAAGATCAGACTGGTGGCAACCGCAGCGTGGCGCAACAAGCTGGGCACTCTGAAGGGCAAGACGCTGGTCATCAAGGTGACCGCGAACGGCAAGAGCAAGACGGTGAGGAGGGTCCTGAAATGAGGAATCCGGCCAGGTGCGGAGCGGTGGCGGTCGTGGCGGTGCTCGGACTCGCGTTGGTCCTGCCGTCGGGAATCTCGGCGGCCGGCAAGAGAACTCCTGCGCTCCTCACTTACAAGGCGATGGTCCACATCGCCGGCGGGCTGACCTTCACCAGCCACCACGACAGTTTCAAGAACTGCCTCCCCGGGCAGCGCTGGACTCTCAAGGAGGACTCCGACGTGGAGATGCGGGGCAACCTGCTGATCGAAACCTTCCGGAACCAGCGGGTCAGGACCAGCTCGATCAGCGTCCCTGGCGGAGCCGAGAGCAAGAACAGGCTGGAGAAGTACGAGGAGTCCAATTACTGCCCGCCTGATGAGCCCTCCCAACTCGAAGCGCCCCTGTGCAAGAGCTTCGTCGGCAAGGGCAGCCTCAGCCTCTATCCGGATCCGCGACGGAAGGGCCCGAAGCGGGTC
>JAEZIQ010000133.1 GCA_023436605.1 Actinomycetes bacterium
GAGTGGCACTCATAGCGGGGCCCGTCTGCGGAGCCCCGGGAACCTCGGGCCGAGCCTGGCCGAGGCGATCCTCGACGGAGGACGCCTCGACGCCTGGCTCCGCTTGACCGGGGCCGGGCCCGGGTTCGGGCATCGGGGGCTGCGGGGCGGGCTGGATTCCCTGTTCGAGACGTTCGAGGCGACGGGCGAGACCTTCGCTCGAGGGATCGAAGTCAGGCCGGGCCGCCTTGAGGAGGGCCACCTCGACGGCGAGGCGGGCTTCGTCGCCTTCGCGGATCAGCCCGAGAGCGGCGGAGAGTTCGTCGATCGTGCGGATCAGGTTGGCCGGGCCGATCGCCCTGGCCTGGCGGACCAGCCGGTCCGGGTCGGAGGCGGTGACCGCGAAGGCCTCGGGAATCTGACCGGTGGTCTGGGTGACCAGCAGCACCCGCAGGTGTCCGAGCAGGTCGCGGGCAAAGCGGGCCGGGTCGCGGCCGGAACGGGCAACCTGTTCGACCGCGGTCAACACCCCGGCCGGGTCGGCCTGGGTGACCTTGTCGATCACGCTGAAGAGCAGGTCGGCGTCGGCCGCGCCGAGTACCTCGAGCACGTCGTCGAGCGCCACCTCGTTGCCGCTGTAGGAGACCAGCTGGTCGAGCGTGCCGAGGGCGTCCCGGAAGCTGCCCGAAGCGGAGCGGCTGATCATCGAGATCGCCGGCGGGGCGATCGCGATCGACTCGGCCTGGGCGACCCGGGTCAGCACCTCGGAGAGCTGCTCGATCGAGGGTCGCTGGAAGTCGAACCGCTGGCAGCGATCGGCGATCGTCGGCATCACCTTGTGGGCCTCGGTCGTGGCGAGGATGAAGACGGTGTTCGGCGGCGGCTCCTCCAGCGTCTTGAGGAAGGCGTTCCAGGCTTCCTTGGTCAGCATGTGGGCCTCGTCGAGGATGTAGACCTTCCAGTGGCCGGCGGTCGGGGCGAAGGCGACCCGGTCGCGGAGCTCGCGGATGTCATCGACCGAGCGGTTCGAGGCGGCGTCCATCTCGATCACGTCAACCGAGTTGCCGGCGGCGATCGTCCGGCAGGACTCGCAGGTTCCGCAGGGAGTCAGGGTCGGCCCGCCGTTCTCGCAGTTCAGTGACGCAGCGAGGATCTTCGCCATCGAGGTCTTGCCGGTGCCGCGGGAACCGACGAAGAGGTAGGCGTGATGGACCTTGTCCTGGGTGATCGCGTTCGAAAGGGTGCGGACCACGTGTTGCTGGCCGACCACCTGGTCGAAGGAATGGGGACGATGCCGTCGGTAAAGGGAAGTTGATTCGCTCATGGGAGGGGCCGCATCGGAACGGTCTCCGGAGACGGCAGAAGCCCAGTGTACCCGCCTCATGTGACAGGCTTTACGGCCCGATGACGACGTCGAACCGACTCCGGTCCTTCGGACCGCCGCTCGCCTTCATCGCCGTCGTCTCGGCGGTCCTTCTGGCGATCTTCCCGAAGGGCTTCCCCAACTACGACACGATCTACTACCTGCTCTGGGGCCGGGAGATCGCCGAGGGCATGAGCCCCGATTACGGTGCCCCGCTCGCCCCCACCCCCCATCCGCTCTACGACCTGCTCGGCGCGATCTTCTCGCCGCTCGGCGACGGCTCGATCACGGTTGCCGTGGTCCTCGCCTACATCAGCCTCGGCCTGCTCGCCTGGCTGGTCTACCGGATCGGAGCCGACTGGTTCGACCGGCCGATCGGCTTCCTCGCCGCCTTCCTGGTGATGACCAGCGCCCCCGTCCTCTCGAACGGGCTCCGCGCCTACATCGACATCCCCTACATGGTGCTGTGTCTCGCGGCCCTCCTGATCGAGACGAGGAAACCGAAAGCGGGCTGGCCGGTCCTGGTCCTGCTGGCCCTTGCTGGCCTGCTCCGGCCCGAAGCCTGGCTCTTTGCCGGGTTCTATTTCCTCTGGCTGGCCCTCGACTTCCATCTCGCTCCGGCCGACGGTCCCGATGATTCCGCCCCGGACCGCCGGGCGGGTGTCAACCTCGGCCGGCTGCGCATCCAACTCCGCGAGAACGGGATCGACGGCAACCTCGTCCTGATGGCCTGCCTGACCGCGGCCGGCCCGGTGATCTGGGTCCTCTTCGACCTGATCACCACCTCGAACCCGCTCTACTCGTTCACCGGCACGCGGGAGACGGTCGAGACCCTGGAAAGGGACACCGGGCCGCTCGACGTCGTCATCTACGGCCCCCGCCGGCTCGGCGAGGTAATGCAGTGGCCCGGCATGGTCGGCGCCTTCTTCGGCGTGATCCTCACCCTCTGGGCGATGCCGAAGCGGGCCGCGATCGGTGTAATCGCCGCCGTTCTCGCCCTGGTCGCCTTCGCCCTGATGGGTGCCTCCGGCCTGGCGATCATCCCGCGCTACACAATGCTCGCTGCGGCGATCCTCTTCATCTTCACCGGCGCCGCCGTGCTCGGCTGGCGCCTGCTCGACCCGGGTCACAAACTGCGCCGCATCTGGCAGGTCGCAGCCGCGATCACGGTCGCTCTCTGGCTGATCTGGCTGCCCAACCAGTACGACCTGCTCTCCACCGTGGACGAGGATCTGAGCGATCAGTCCCTGGTCGAACGCGACCTCGAAGCCCTGGTCGATGACGGGGCCTTTTACGCTGGCGATACGGAGGACGTGAAGTGCCTGCCGATCTCGGTCCCGAACCACCGCGCCGTGCCCCGCCTCGCCTTCTGGCTGGATATCCGGCCTTCCGACGTGGTCTCCGTCGCGGCCGAAGAGCAGCCCCATGAAGGGCTCTTCCTCGCCCCGGCCCGCCAGTTCACGATCGAGAACTTCATCCTCGACCCGGGTGACGAGACCCGGACCACGACTGAACCACCCGATGGGTTCACGAAGGTGGCCGGTAACCGTTCCTGGATCCTTTACTCGAACTGCCCCCGGGACGGCCGGACCGGGTACGCACCACTCAGCGAGCCCTGACCGTGTGGACCGCAGTCAAGATCCTCGCCGTCGTCTGCGCCTCCCTGCTCACCCTGATCTTCATCGCGATCCTGGTGATGACCACCAGGCCTGCCCTGCTGATGGGAGTGTCGGGAGACGGCCTCGCGAGGTCGATCGCCGGGGGGAACCCGGCGAGCGACGGGGGCGGATGCACCAAACGGCGAAACGGTGACTGGAAGTGCTGGGTTCACGGTCCCGAAGCGAACGGCACCTACCTCGTTGATGTGAACTGGATGGGTTGCTGGACCGCAACACCCGTGCGTCGCCAGGTCGATCGAGGGAACTCCGGGCAGGTCAAGGGCTGCATCGAGCTCGGCGACATCATCACCTTCAACTGAGCCGGAAATCATCTTCGGCTGTTCACGGCACCCGATCCCGGCAACAAAACCCACTGTTTCCCACAAATATTGTGGGAAACCGTTGGTTTTGGTGGGGGCCCTACTCCGGTAGCTGGCCGGTGATCACGTAACGAAGGACCGCGCCGACCTGTTCCGGCGTGCGAGCAGTGGCCCGGGCGGCGGCATCGACTTCCTTCAGGGCGTGGTCGAACTCCTCGTCGTGCTGGGTTATCACCGGCTTGCCGAGAGCCGAGGCGAAACCGGCGTCGAAGGCCGCGTTCCACTGGCGGTACTTGTCGCCGAAACGGACCACCACCACATCAGCTTCGTGGATGAAAGTCTGGGTCCGGATCGAGTTGACCCCAGCCCCCTTGTGATCGGCCCAGAACTTGTTCTCCTCGTCGCCGAGGGTTCCGGTTCCCGCCGCATCTGAGGCCGGGTGATCGGTGACCGGGGCGGTGAAGACGACCGGCAGCCCTTCGCAGGCCGCCTCGACTCGGTCCCTCCAGTCGGAGTGGATCTCGCCAGCAAGATAAACGCGCCAGGTTCGTTCAGCCATGGCCCCAACATACCCAAGCGAGAGAAGAAAAATGGACCGTGCAGCCGCCTTCGAAACGAAGTCATCGGGCGTTTTCATCAAGTTCGGCTCGGGTTAGGCTGACCCGCGGCACCCGTAGTTTCCGCTTAAGGCTGCTTCCTTCCGGACCTGACCTGGTTCACGGGCTTGCGTCGCGCGGGACCTGACCGTCAACACCTCCCTTGGTGCACTGACCCCGATGGCCAGACCCTCAGAACGGCATTCGGCCTTGCTAAAGCGGATTGCAAGTGACAGGGCACCGCTGACTCCCCGCCTAGCACGGTCCGATCGGAATCCTAGCGGAGCTGAATCGGCCTCGCATACGCCACCAGGGTGACCCCGAGCCGGTTCTCGGCCAGGCGGAGTTCCTCGAGCTGGCTTTCGTCGAGCTCGGCCATGACCAGAGCTCGACACAGCTCGACCTTGTCGGGCGCGGCCAGCCGGTGTTCTGGCCGATACGCGACCACATGCACGCCGAACCTGGCCCCAAGGTTCCGAGCGTCTCCGGTCACCGGGGCGAAACAGTCCAGCTTAAGGCTCCCGGCCAGAGCGTCGGGCAACTCGGCAACCAGTTCGTCCGGGAGGTTCACGCTCGCGAATATAGCCCGGCCTACCGGCAGATCCCGGACCCATTTAGAATGCCCTCTCCCGGGCGCGTAGCTCAGCGGGAGAGCGCTCGCTTCACACGCGAGAGGTCGCTGGTTCGAAACCAGCCGTGCCCATTCCTGGAGGGGTCAGCCGGGGCTGAGGAGTCTGGCGACTGTGGGTTTGCCGTTTGAGCCGCTGCCGCCGGTGACCAGCCGGTTCCGGTGGTCTGTGAAGCCATCGTTCAGGTTCCTGGTCCTGGGCACGAAAGAGGTGACGGCTGGCCTTCCATTCGGCCCGAGCAGTGCGACTTCACCGCCGGCGTACTCATCCGATCCCAAGGCATAGATCCGACCTTTGCCGTCAAGGGTCAGGCTCCGGGGAACAAACCAGGAGAACCTGACCACTCCGCGGCTTCCGAACTTCCGGTCGATTCCTCCGCCGGGAAGGAGTCGGACCACCGTGCCGCCGCGAGCACTGGTGTCACCGGTCACGAGGATCCGGTCCCGGCTGTCGACCGCCAGGTCCGTGATCTCTTCATAACCCTTCACGGCATCGATCTCCAGGCGTCCGTCCCCACCGAACCGTTTGTCGAACCGGCCGTTCGGAAGCAGCCTGACAATCAGGTGCTCATGCCGATACGGAGCGCCGCCCGGACTCCCAACCACGATCCTGCCCTCGCTGTCGATCGCCACCGAGCGACCGAGCTGGTTCTTGGTCACCGGGAAAACCTTCACCCCGGCGTTCGCAAAAGACGCATCGAGCCTTCCACCCGGTCGGAACCGGGCCACGACCGTGTTCGCCGCAGGCATGCCTCCCCGCTGGCCGACGATCACGATCCTTCCCGCGCGATCCATGGCCATCTCCAGCGGAGTCACCCCTTCGAGGGCCTCCGCTAACACCAGCCCGTCGGCGATGAATTTACGGTTCGGACTGCCGTCGGGCCGGAGGCTCGCGAGAGCGGTTCCGTAACCGTCGGATTGTCCCGACTTGCCCTCACCCGCCACGTAGATGGTGCCCCGGGTTCCGACCAGTACATCTCGGGGGTTCACGCTGCGATCCCCGAATTTCAGGCTGGCGAGCCCGTCATCTCCGAAGGATCGGTCGAGTCGGCCCCGCTTCGTGTACTGAGCGACATATCCGAACTCCGACTCCATGGTCAAGACGCTCTGGACGACCCTCCCCTCGGGGGTACCGGCGAGACCGAAGGCCGCCGAGTGTTCCCCGACCGGCAGTCTGGTCGATGTCACGCCACCCTTCCCGAAGGTTCGGTCGGCCTCCAGGGCGACTGGTTTGGCGAAAATGCCGCCAGCCAGGACCAGCCCGGCGATGCCCGCAATCGAACCGGTCAGTAGTGCTCTCGACGCCCTCGTGCTAATCCTCATTCGCCGTCCCTCGTAGACACCACGCGTTACAGGAAACCGTCCTCCGGGCAAGAGTAGCGCCCGTCCCGGCCTTGCCCCGTGAGTTCGCGGCGACGATACTCGGACCATGGAGGCGACTGAGGAATTCCTCCGCATGATGGATAGCCACCGTGGGCGGGCGCTCATTCGCTTGATGACCCACCTTCCCCGGGAGCCGCGCTGCGCGGTCTGCCGGGCCCCCTTCGAGGGCTTCGGCGGATGGCTGATGAAACCGATGGGTTTCTCGCCCTCGCGAAAGAACCCGAAGCTATGCGAGCGCTGTTTCAAGATCATTCCGATGGGTGGGCAGCAGATGGAGGTCGGAGTCCTGTTCGCTGACATTCGCGACTTCACGACTTTCGCGGAAGAAAAATCCCCCGGGGATGTCGCCGAGCATCTGAACCGCTTCTATGCCGAGGCGGTCGAAGTGCTCTGCCGCCACGCGATCGTCGACAAGCTGGTCGGTGACGAGGTGATGGCCCTCTATCTCCCGGGACTCTTTGGAAGCGACACGGTAGGCAACATGGTCCGCGACGCGGAAAAGCTGCTGGAAGCGATCGGCTTCGGTGACGGCGATCCCTGGGTCGAAGTCGGTGTCGGCCTCGACTTCGGAACCGCTTACGTCGGCAATGTCGGGGCCGGCGACGTCAAGGACTTCACGGCGATCGGCGACGTCGTGAACACGGCGGCCCGGCTCCAGTCGGCCGCCGCGTCCGGGGAAATCGTGATGTCAGCCCGGATCGGAGAGCTGGCCGGCGGGACGCTTTCCGGGACCGTCACCCGCGAACTCGAGCTGAAAGGCAAGAGCCAGCCCGAGCGGGCGATCGTCCGTTCCGTCTACCGTCGGCCGACGGTGTAATTCAGCGGGTCTTTTTCCCGTAACGCAGGGCGGCATCGTTGAAGCGGGCCATTCGGAGCGAGCCCCAGCCCGAAGCCATGTCGTAACCCGGCTTCGCCTTGAAGAATCCGACCGGCGTGTTGTTGGAGAGCGGCGGGTTGATCCCGGTGCCGACGTCGTTGTTGCCCACGGTGACGTCCCAGAAGATGTTCTTGCGAGCCTTTGAATTGGCCATCCGGTAGATCAGCGGGTTGGCGAAACCGATGTTGGGCTGGCCCCTGCGGGCCGCGGCCTGGTTGGCGAGGGCGAAACCCGCCGCCATCAACGGTGTGGAAGCCGAGGTGCCGCCCACGGTCATCCAGCCGAGCTCCGGTTTGATTGCCTCGCACTCAGGACTGGTGCAGTAGTAGACGTACCCGGGGCCGGGGTCGGCCAGGCCACTGATGTCGGGCACCCTCCGCTGGCTGCTGCGGGTACCGGTCCGCTGCCACCAGGGGGCGCCGTAGAGCATCGAGATGCCTCCCGAACCGCCTCCGACGACTTCCGGCGAACCGTTCCAGACCCATTGGCCGGTGAGCTGGTTCTGTGCGTTGAGCGAGATGTTGGTGCCGCCGACGGCAGTCACCCACGGTGACGTGGCCGGGAACTGTGCCGAGAGGATCGGGTAGACCCCCGGGGCCTCGGGACTCGAACTCCGGCAACCGCTCGAACCGGTGTCCCCGGTCGCGACGAAGATCGAGCTGCCCGTGCCGCTGGCAAGCGTGAACAGCGTGTTGAGCATCTGGACCAGCGAGGGAGTCTCGATCGCGGTGTTCTCACAGCCGGCGATCGAGATCGAGATGATGTCCGGGACAAACTTCGGCTTCGCCAGGGCAGCCGCCATCGTGAGGACCGGGTCCAGGTTCTCGTAGACATCGATCGACTTCAGTCCCGGGGCGGCGGCCGACAGGACCTGGATGTCCAGGGTGGTCTCCGACCCGGTCGGGAAGGGCTGTTTCATCTGGACCGGGATCGTCCTGATTGGCGGAAGCTTGTAGCCGAAGCACTCGGCGAAGGGTGTGATGTCACCCGGCTTGAAACCGTCGATCTCGATCAGGGCGACCCGCTGGCCCTTGCCGGTCAGACCCCGCTCATGCAGGGCTGAAAGCCCGTAGGCGTCGATGTACTGGTTTGGCGTGAACCCAGGATTGCCGGGCGTCCGTTCGGCGTTCACCCCGGCGGGACAGCCCTTGGGGGTGCCGGTCCGGGTGGTTGCCGACTGGTTCACCGCGGGGTTGGTGGCGGAAAGCAGTTCGGGTTTGGCCTGGGCTGAATAGTCGGGCCCTGCGCCGGCATAGGCCGCCGACTTGACGATTCCCTGAAGCTCGGGCGGCACCGAGAGCCGGGGGTCCGAGGATCTGCTGCTCCGGGTCATGGGTGCGAATGCCCGGTCGATCGCGGTCGGACTTCCCTGAACAGTCGTGAAGACACCCGATGGATCGACGACCGCGCGGAGTCCGTGGGACCTGGCCCAGCGCACCGTGTGGGCCCGGGCCTTCTTCGAGGGACCGAAGCGCGAAACCATCCACCGCATCGACGCGAACTTCCGGTACCGCTTCGAGGCCGGATTCGAAACCGAGCTGACGAACTGCTTGAGGCCCTTCGAGTAGCTCATCTGGAGCAGGACCTTGTTCGACGGCGTCTGGGCCGCCGCCGGGCCACTGGCGAAAACCCCCAAAGCCAGCATCAGGACAAGTGCAACCGCTCCCCGCAATCCGATTGACATGGCGACGAGAGTACAGATCGCCGTGGACCCCCAAAAAAAATGGTCGCGTGATCAGCCCCGGGGGCGTAGGATCGGGACAACCGAGACGAGGAGAAAATGATGGCTGATTCCCCCACTACCGTGAACAACATCGGCGTAGTCATGTTTACGGTTTCCAGCCAGGACGACGCGATCGCCTTCTACACGGAGAAGCTCGGCTACGAACTCCGCGCCGACGATTCGTTCGGTCCGGACGGCGAGATGCGCTGGGTCGAAGTCGCCCCGCCCGGCTCGACCGCCCGGCTTGCCCTGAACGAACCGATGGGCGGTGAACCCGGCGGCGGCTCGATCGGAGTCGAAACCGAGGACGTGCTCGGTGAACATGCCCGGCTCAGCGAAGTCGGTGGCATCGACCTCGACCCGGAACCGATGCAGACCCCGGGTGCTCCGCTGATGTTCATGCTGCGCGACCCCGACGGCAACACCGTCGTGGTTGTCGAATCCCCCGCCGTTCGCGAATAGGTTTCACCGCGACGGATACCCGCCGGACCCGAGGTCGGCAGATTTCCTTTCATTAGCAGGGATTTTCGCCGCCGCCGGGACGGGTCGGGCTAGCCTCATTCGCATGGACGGAGTGAGTGAGGATTTCAGCGGTCTGCCCGAATACAAGACCCGGACCGAGCGCCGGGAGGAACGGGACGACCGCAGGTACGACCGGCGCCGGTCGAACCCCTACCGCGGCCACCGGACCCGGATCCTGCTGGTCGGAGGCTTCGTACTCGCCCTGGTTTTCCTCGCCCTCTCCCTGATCGTGCTCTACGCACCAACTCCTTACCTGGGTACGAATCACAGCGCTCTGGCCAGTTCGATCGGCGAGTCGGCGACTGACGGCTGCAAGCCGAACGGCAGCAGCTGGATCTGCACTGGCGGTTCCGGTGAGTCGGCCGCCCGCTACGACGTGAAGGTCGACTGGGCCGGATGCTGGAGCGGCCAACTGATCGGTTCAGCGGCAAGTGGCGCTGACCGAAACATCTCCGGATGTGTGGCGATCATCGATCACCTGAAAGCCGACTAGCTACGGCTGGACGAACTGGCCGTCGTTGAGCTCTTCGAGCACCGCCGGCGGGACCGGCATGTCGGCGTAGTTGGCGCTCTTGGTGAGCTGCGGCTGGGTCAGACGGATCGGACTGATGTAGCCGGTCACCCGTTCCATGGGAATCTTGATCCGGTTGACCCGGTTGCCGATGTTGCCCTCGATCGAGCCGACCGCCTGACCGGTGGACCGGTCGATCTTCTCGACGATGCCGATGTGGGTGCTCCCGTAGGTGACCAGGTATCCCGGCTTTGCCATGTACGAGAAATAACCGTTCCTGGTCGCCCAGTTGGTCAGGTCACGGACCTGGACGGCAACCATCGTTCCGTCGAAGGCAGGCCAGAGGATGCCGGTGCCGAGATAGGAGCGGAAGCCGGTCTTGTTCCAGATCCAGGTCGAGAAGGCCGCGCACCACTGGTCACCGATGCTGTACGGGGCGATCTTGCCCTTGCCCTTGCGATACCGGGGCACGTTGTCGCCCCGACGCTCGTACACGTTGCGGGAAAGCTCACGCTTGGCGAGGGTTACGATCTGCCCGATCTTCGGGTTAGTGGTCGGGCTGGGAAGGGTGATTCCGCCACTGCGAGTTGCCGCCGAAGCGGAAGGAACCAGGAGGGCGGTTACGGCCAGAAGCACGGCCAGCCCTGTAATTCGAGGAAAAGAAGACATCAGCCCTTGAGGTTTTCAGGGTAACGGTGCAAGGACCGCGTTGTCCAGCCAGCTGGGAGATCTCTTGCAGCTGAAGGATCGGCTTCAGGGGGCGAGACGGGTCACTTCCCACTTTTCCGATTCGGGTTCGCGCCTGAAAAGGAAGCGATCGTGAAGCCGCGCCCCCCTGCCCTGCCAGAACTCGATCGATCCCGGTTCAAGGATGTAACCGCCCCAATGCTCCGGGCGTGGAACATCGCCTTCTCCGAAACGCTCTGAAGCCTCGGCCGCCAACTGCTCGAGCGACTCGCGATCGTCAGGAAGCGGGCGACTCTGGGGCGAGGCCCACGCCCCGATCTGACTGCCTCGATCCCGACTGGCGAAGTAACTATCCGAGGCTTCGGCATCCAGTCGGCGAACCGAGCCGCGAATCCGAACCTGACGGTCGAGCGGAGCCCAGAAGAAGACCAGCGCTGCCTCACCGCTCTGTTCGATCTGGCCGGCCTTGACCCCTTGGTAATTGGTGAAGAAGCGGAAGCCGTCCGGACCGAAACCCTTGAGCAGGACCATGCGGGCATCGGGTCGGCCCTCGGCGTCGACCGTGGCCAGGGTCATGGCCTCCGGCAGCGGCACTACTTCGGCGGCCTCCTCGAACCAGATTCCGAACTGATCGATCGGATCGGGGGCGAGATCGGCTCGTGAAAGGGGCTGGCGATCAGGCGATGGAAAAGACACGGGCCAAGCCTATTCAAGGCCTGGCCCGGGTCACTTCCGGAGCTCCTCGAGATCAGCGCATCCGGATCTTCACCCGCAGGCGCTGGAAGCGAGTTCCCTTTTTCTTGCCGCGGTTGGAACGGATCTTCAGGCGGACCAGCACCCGCTTGTTGTTCCTCGCCATGCGGCGGATCTTGACCCGGAACCCCTTCCGGACGCCGAGGACCTTGCGCTGGGATCGACCGGTACGCAGGTAAGCCCGCCGGACCGGGGTCAGCCGCTTGCCGCCGCGTCGCGCCAGAGCGACTAGCTGGATCCGGCAGCGAGGCTTGAAGGCGCGCGGGCACTTGACCCGGACGAACAGCTTGTTCCGGTGGAAATAGGCAACTCCGGCCGGGATAACTTTCGGGGGCGGCAGGGTGTTGCCCTGGCCGTTGCCACCGTTACCGCCGCCGTTGCCACCGCCGTTGCCACCGCCGTTCCCGTTGCCCCCACCATTTCCGGTGGTGTCACGGAAGGCCTGGACTGTCACGTCATCGAAGCCGATCGACCCAGAGGGGAGAACTGCTGCGAGGCCACCGATCGCGAAGTCGAGCTCAATCCGGTATTGCTTGCCAACGTCGAGGGAGTTGGCACTGAGGTTGCCGTTCAGGGTTCGCCAGCCGCTCGCCGTCCCGGGCGATTGAGCGTCGACTGCGATCTGGGCTGCTCCGCCCTGAACCGCCACGATCCGGGCGGAGACAGTGGTGTCGACACCCAGGTTCAGGAGTGCCGCCAGATTCGGGTTGACCGCGACAGAAAAATTGACGTTGTCTGCCGCCTGGCCGCCGACTCCGTTGTAGGTGAAGGACGGACTCGTGTAAGTGAGGGTCGAGGTTGAAAGGAGAGCGGCCAGCGTCGTGGCGCCGGAGTTCACGTTGAGGAACCCGTCACCGCTTCCGCCAACGCCCCCGGTTCCTTCATAGGTACCTGTCAACTGGGGACAGGTCAGGCCGGGGATACAGACTCCCCCGTAGTTGACTTCATTGGTCCACCCGCCGTTGCTGGTCGCGAAGTCTCGCGCGTTTCCGTTGGGGTACTCGACCGTGGCTGCCCGCGCCTGGGCTGGAATCAGCCAGACGAACAGGACCGCGATCGCAAAGAATACGGTGGACATCTTTCTGGCACACAGATTTTTCAAGACTGCCTCCTCTGAATTTCTCGGGTTGGCGATCCGTGCCGTTCGGCCCTTGGGGATCGCTTACCGCTCACTGCACGACAGGCAGGCCCGCCGTCAGGTGAGTCAGTTCCCGAATCAGGGAAGTTCAAACCGTTGAACTCCCAAATTCAGACTGGGGACCGCTAATTCAGAGATGGGTCATCCGGCATGGTCGCCAGAAGCGCAAAATCACCGCCCGGTCGACGGACCACTTCCGCCCAGAGGTCACCTTCCGAGAAGACGTCGTCCGGATCGAAGTCGGAAATGATCCAGGAGTCGCGTTCGACTTCGCCCACGAGCTGCCCCGGCCCCCAGCCGGCATGACCGACGAATACGCGGGCCCGGGAAAACTCGGCGTCGCCGTCCGGGTCGACCACCCCGATGCTGCCCTCGACAACTCCGGCCGACTGATCGGGATCATCGAAATCTCCCAGGACCACGATCGAGTCGGGACCGACCGGGCCACCGACCCAGAGCGGGGCCCCCTGCTCGACCAGCGGACCGAGGTCAGGGACCAGTTCGGCCACCTCGGTGTCAGCCCGCCGATTAAGGATCACACCGAAAGCTCCCTGCTCGGTATGTTCGACGACAAGAACCACCGTGCGCCGGAAGAAATCGAAAAGACTCGGCGCGGCCACAAGCAAACGTCCCTTGAGCGACTCCATACTCCGACTATAAGACCCCGTTCGGCGTCCGGCGAACGCCAACTTGCCGCCGGAACCGCGCGCAACGCGGGAAAAGCCAGGATCCGGTAGGCTCCTTCGCCGCACTATGGGTAGATACACAGGACCAAAAGAAAAGCTTTCGCGCCGTGAAGGCGTAGATCTCGGACTCAAGGGTGAGCGTGCCCTTGGCGGCAAGAGCGCCATGGAGCGTCGTCCCTACCCGCCCGGCCAGCACGGCCGCGGCCGGCGTCGCGCTTCCGAGTTCTCGGTCCGTATGCGTGCCAAGCAGCGCGCCAAGGCGATGTACGGCCTTCGCGAGAAGCAGTTCGCCAAGCTGTTCGACCGGGCGAACCGTGAAGAAGGCATGGCCGGCGAGAACCTGATGCGTCACCTCGAGGCGCGCCTCGACAACGTCGTTTACCGTCTCGGCCTCGCTTCGACCCGTGCCCAGGCCCGTCAGTTCGTCGTCCACCAGCACATCCAGGTCAACGGCAAGCGCCTCGACCGTCCCTCCTACGAGGTGTCGGCCGGCGACGAGATCGCCGTCAAGCCCGGCGCCGCGATCGAGCCGATGGCCCGCCAGTCGACCGAGTCGGCCGGCCCGACCCCGGCCTGGCTGCTCGCCGATCACGACGGCCTCAAGGGCACCGTCAACCGCCTGCCCGACCGGAGTGACATCGCCGCCCCGATCGAGGAGCGCCTCATCGTCGAGCATTACTCGCGATAAGCCGCCCGGCAAGAGAACTTCAAAAGGCCCCGGATTCCGGGGCCTTTTTCTTTGCATAACCGCTCACGAACCAAACAAAACCAACGGTTTCCCACAATATTTGTGGGAAACCGTTGGTTTTGACCCGACCCGACGAACTTCAGCGGGTGGATGTCAGGGGCCTCCAGCCGTTCGCTGGCAAGGAGGCAGGACGGGAAATGGCCGCGATAGTACGCGGGTACTTGAGCTGCCGTTTCCCGGCCGACGACGCGGCCGAGCGGCCGTTCAGCGAGAGCAACCCTGGAATGACGACCGAGTGAAGGGCCGAGGTCCAGAGGCTTCGGCTGGTGGCTCCTGGTGCCGCCCTACTACTCCGCGCCGGTTAGCTGGCCCTTGGCGAGTTCGAGGGCTACGGTCAGGAGGCCGACGACGGAGAGGGGATCGGAGGAGTCGGAGACGAGTTGGACGTGCATGGTCTGCTCGTCGATTCCGGCGTCTTCGCTGAGCACGGCAGAGATCACCAGCTGGTCGAGCCGTGCCCCCGGAGTGTCGCGTTCCACCTGCTCCATCAACTCCTGGGCAAGCGCCCCGATTCTTGCCGACGGCGTCTGCTCTGGTTCATTGCTCATGCAGCCACCCTATCGCCCGGACCGGAACCGCCATCCCACCGGGAACCTCTGAGAAGATGCCGCTGTGCTTCGCCCCGGAGCCGCCGTTCTCGCGGCGATCACCTGCCTGACCATCGCGGTCACGTTCTTCCCTGCCAGCGCGGCAGCGGACGATTCCGCGAGCCGTGACGAGAACACCGCGATCCTCGTGCTGATCCCGCAGGATCTCGAGACGCCGCCCTCCTACAGCCAGGAGATCGCCGACGGCTTCGCCGAGATCGGCCAGCTATCGGTCGGCCTGTCCAGTGCCACCCAGGGTTCCTACCGGCGCGAACAGGCGCTGCTCGACATCAGTCAGGGTGCCCGGGTATCCCGGTCCACCTATGACCCATCCGAGGTGCCACCGGTCGGGCTCGCACGGATGATCGGGGGCGGCGGCGTGGTCGAAGGCTGGGAAGCGATCCTCGACCGGGCCGAAACGGCACCGCAAACGATCGAGCCGGGGCTGCTTGCCAGCTCCATTCCCGGGGGAGCCGCCTACGTCGGCGACGCAACCAAACTCCAGGAAACGGTGATCCCGGCCACGAACCGGCTCGGGTACGTATCGTCGCTGGCTCTCGCCGACACCACCGATACCGCGCAGCGGGCGATCCGGCAGTCTCACGGCTATCGCCTGGTTGTCGTCGCGACGTCACCGGGTCGAAACGGGCTGCGAGAGTTCCGCCAGATCCTTCACCTGAGACGTCCGGGCCAGCTCGTGATCGCAACCCAGACGCCACCCCTCGGGCCGATCCTGCCACTCCTGCCGATCGCGGCCGCGGGCCTCGGAGAGAACGCCGGTGACCCGGTTGACGAGAAGGGTCACGGGCTCAGTTCAGATACGGCGGTCCTGCCAAACCTGGTCGCCGGGATCGACATCGCACCGACCATCCTCGACCACCTCGGCATCGACATTCCCGACGAGATGACCGGCAAACCGTTTACCGCCGAAGGGGACCGCGATCCGGAATCGCTGACACCTTTCCGGGACCGGCTCGACGACCTCGGGCCTCGTCGAAACGGTGCGCTGGCTTTTGTCTTCGTCGGTTGGCTGATCCTCTACCTGGCGACCGGCGCGATCGCCGGTCGCGACCAAAGCTACCGCCGGGTCCGCCGGATCGGGGGGCTGGCAGTGCTCTGGATCCCAACCGTGATTCTTGTCCCCGCGGCACTCGGCAACCCTTCGGTCGAAGTCGAGTACGGCCTGATCGGCGGGCTGACCCTGCTGCTGGGCTACCTCTCCGACCGGTTCCTGGGGTGGCCGCGGGCCACCCTGGTGCCAGCGGTGGTCGGGCTGATCGTGATCACCGTCGACCTGGCCCTTGGTTCGCAGCTGATCACCCGCTCGATCCTCGGACCTAATCCCGGCTACGGATCCCGATTCTTCGGGATCGGCAACGAGCTGAAACCGGCCCTGATGGTACTGCTCCTGGCCGGCCTGGCCGGTGCCCTCACCGGCAGACCCAAGTCGAGAAAGAACGCCTTGATCGTGCTCGGATTCGGGCTGGGCCTGGGCGTGGTTCTCGGTTCGGGTCGACTTGGCGCCGGGGTCGGGGCAGCGATCATCGTCGCTTCAGCGACCGCTGTTGCGGCCCTGATGATGCTGCCCGGCACGCTGACCTGGAAGCGGATCGCCATACTCGTCGCGGCACCGGTGGTCGGTCTGGCGCTCCTGGCGGTTCTTGACCTCGCCACGGCCGGAGGTCAAGGTCACTACAGCAGCGTGCTCACCGGTGGCGGCGACGGTCTGCTCCAGGACATTGAACGTCGGACAACGCTCGCCTGGCAGCAACTCTGGAAAGGGAACATGCCGATCATCACCCTGACCTGCCTGCTGGCGGCATGGTTCTCGATCCGCAACCGGGAGCTGTTCAAGCCCTGGGCCGGCCCGATCTGGCCAGCCGCCCTGATCGGAGGCCTGGCCGGCGGCCTGATCGGATCGGTCACCGAGGATTCGGGTCCGCTGCTGATCGTGGTGGCAACAATCACCCTGACCGGGGTCTGCGCCTATCTGCTCGGACGGCCAGAGACAGCGCGGGTAGCATCGAACGAGAACCCCCAGAGACAGGAGTGAGCATGGCCGTTACCGCAACCGATTTCGTGACCATCCCGATCACGGACTTCGAAGTTTCGAAAGCCTTCTACCGCGACACGCTTGGCCTTGAGGAAGGCAAACAGTGGGGTGACATGCCGGCCCAGGAGTTCGAGACCGGCAACCTGACCATCGCGATCATGGATCCGACCGCCTTCGGCATGCCGTTCCAGAACGCGGGTGGCAGCAGCGTCGTGCTCCAGGTCGACGATTTCGATTCCGCCAAGGCGGAACTCGAGGCCGCCGGAGTCGAATTCGTCACCGACAAGATCGAAAGCCCGGTCTGCTACCAGGCCTACTTCAAGGATCCGGACGGGAACGTCCTCGGGATCCACCGCCGTTTCGACGCCTGACATCATTCCCGTGAGATTGAAGTTTTGGCCATATAGCGCGCCAAACTTCAATCTCGACGGGGTGACACCGGTACGGAGAGGGTGGGATTCGAACCCACGAGGCGAGAGATCCCGCCCACGCGATTTCCAATCGCGCTCCTTAAGCCGCTCGGACACCTCTCCGGGGAACGGAAATCCTACTCAAGCCGAGGCAATCTGGCCTCGCGATCCTGCGGGTAAACGGAGGGGGTGGGATTCGAACCCACGGTACGCCGAAACGCACAACAGTTTTCGAGACTGCCCGATTCAACCACTCTCGCACCCCTCCGGGGTGGCCCTGCAGGCTAGCGACTTTTCCCGATTTCCAGCCTTCTCGTCAGCTAGCGGCGGGCGGCGAAGAACTCGCGGAGCAGGTCTCCGCATTCCCGGGCGAGGAGACCAGACTCGACTCGGGGTCGGTGGTTCAGGGCAGGATCGTCGAGGATGTTCATGATCGAGCCTGCCGCTCCGGCCTTGGGGTCGGTGGTGCCGAACACGACCCGGGGGATGCGGGCGAGGACGATCGCCCCGGCGCACATCGCGCAGGGTTCCAGGGTCACGTAGAGCGTGGTTTCGGGCAGCCGCCAGCCACCGAGGGCGGCGGACGCCTCACGAATCGCAAGAAGTTCCGCGTGGGCGGTGGGATCCCTGTCCACCTCGCGGCGGTTGCCGGCCGCGGAAAGCGGGGTCCCGTGACGGGCCACGACCGCTCCGATCGGAACGTCGTCATGCTCCTCGGCCTGCCGGGCGGCCCTGAGCGCGAGCAGCATCATTTCCTCGTCTCCGGCCTGCCATTCCGTCCCTTTTTCCTGTTCGGAAATCACGCCATGAGGGTAAGCCATCGGGCAGGGCGAGGATTTGTCTGTTGGGGCGAGCAACCCGGGGCCGTTTCCGGTGTTCTTCTAGTACCGGTTCACCAAGACGCCCGCGCCCGGGGTCTTCCGACTTTTCCTTGACTCGATCAGCCCATCTAAGCCTCGCGCTCTTCTGCGCCCTGCTGGCCGGCATCGCTGCGGCCGTGCTCGCCCTGCCCGCACCGGCCCCGGCCGACGAAGAACGCCCTGCTCCGGAGCCCGTTTCGGGACAGGCGACGACCATCCTCGAGGACGGCAGCCAGGCGGTGGCCGGTGAGGTGCTGGTCGGTTACTCGGAGGGATCCGCCCCCCAGACGGTGCCAATCCCCGAATCGGCCGATCCGGCCGCGGTCGCCGCACGGATCGAACAGACCCATGACGTGAGCTACGCGATTCCGAACTACGTGGCCAGCGCATCCGGCTGGCTGCCGAACGACGATGGTGTGAACCCTGGCCGCCGCGGACCCTGGGGCGGCTGGCGGGCCAAGCAGTGGAACTTCCTGCCCTGCCTCAGCCTCTGTCACTCCTCGCTTCCCTCGAACCGGCCCCAGTCGCGAGGCGGGATCAACGTGATCCGGGCCTGGCAGAACATGCGCCGCGCCGGTCGGGCCGGGGCGTCCGGAGTCAAGGTCGCGGTGATCGACAGCGGCATCGCCTACCGCAACCTCGGCAGACAGTTCCGGCGCAATCCCGAACTCGGGGCGAACCGCTTCCTGCCGGGACGCGACTTCGTTGACAACGACAGGCTTCCGCTCGATCTTTACGGGCACGGCACCCACATCGCCCTGACCGTCGGCGAACAGACCAACAACAAGCGCGGCCTGACCGGGATCGCCTACCGCTCGAAGCTGATGCCGGTACGGGTCCTGGACGAGAACGGGGACGGCTCCACCGATGACATCGTCGCCGGCGTCCGCTGGGCAACCAGACAAGGCGCCAGAGTGATGGTGATGTCGCTGAACTTCGCCTGTGGCGTTTCGGTGCCTCCGCTCGAGCAGGCCCTGAAGGAAGCCTGGAGGAAGGGTGTCGTGATGGTCGGCTCGGCCGGCAACATCCCGGCCGAATCCTGCCCCTCCCTGCCGGCAACGGCGCCGCAAGTGATCTCGGTCGGCGGGACGACCGAATCGGGTTGTGTCGCCAGCTACTCGTTCGAGAGCACGGCGATCGACCTCGCCGCCCCTGGTGGCGGTCGAGATCGACCCGGCTGCCCCTGGACATCACGCAGCCGTCCGATCCTCCAGGTCGGGATGATCGCCCGCGACCCGAGCTGGTTCGGCATCGAGCCGGTCTGGATCGGAACCTCGATGGCCGCCGCCCATGTCGCCGGTGGTGCCGCCGCGGTGATCGCCTCCGGGGTGCTCGGCAACCGCAGCGGACCGGGGCGGGTCAGGCAACGGCTCGAAAGCACCGCCCGCCTGCCGGCCTACGCGGCAGGTGACCCGGCCGCCGGTTTCGGGGCAGGCATCGTCGATCTCGGCCGGGCGACCAACCCCGACTACTGATCCTCAGAGTTCGGCCAGGACGGCGGTGAGCTCTTCCTCCACGTCCCCGTCCAGCTTGACTGCCGCCCCGTCGTCCCAGTGAGTCGGACCCTGGGTGACGAGAGCGACCCGGCCGCCGGAGCGGGCGGTCTCCTCCGGCAGGGCCGCCACCGGAAAGACCTCGAGCGAGGTACCGATGCAGATCATGAGATCAGCATCGGCGGCGAGCTCGAAGGCCCGGTTGATCGCCTCCTCGGGCAACACCTCCCCAAAGAGCACGACGTCGGGCTTGTAGGGCTCGCCGCAGTCACAGCGCGGCACTCCCTCTTTCGAGTCTTCGAGCATCGCCATGACCGTCGCCAGCTTTTCGCGATTGCCGCACTCGAGGCAGGATGAGGTCTCGATCGTGCCATGAAGCTCGACCGGCTCGGGGGTCCCGGCTTTCTGGTGGAGCATGTCGATGTTCTGGGTGAGCACTGCGTCGAGTAGTCCTCGCTCCTCGAGCCGGGCCAGGGCGCGGTGGGCGCCGTTCGGCTGTTTATCGGCAAGCAGCCCGAAACGCTCGCCATAGAACCGCCAGAACCGTTTCGGGTCCGAGCGCCAGGCATCGATGTGCGCGACCTCCATCGGATTCACGTTCTCCCAGAGACCACTGCCGGCCGAGCGGAAGTCTGGGATTCCCGAAGGCACCGAGATGCCCGCACCGGTCAGGGCGACGACCGAATCCGATTCGCTGATCAGCTCGGCCAGCCGGACAACCGGGGTCAAAGGCACGGCGCCCTCAGCGGCAGCTCAGGTCGTGCGGGCGATGTACACGCTGCAGGGGGCGTGATGGGAAACCTTGTTCGGCACCGAGCCGAGCAGGAAACGCCGGGCTCCGGTCATACCCTTGTTGCCGACCACGATCAGGTCGGCATCGACGTCCTCGGCAACCTTGAGGATCGCGTCGGCGGGATCGCCATCCATCGGGTGACGGGCCACCTCGACGCCGAACTCGCTGGCCACCTGGGCTGCACCTTCGAGTGCGAAATTGACGTCCTCGCGCGGTCCGAACTCGTGGGCCACATCGGCCGGGGCCCCGGAAGCTTCCTCTTCCGTACGCCGGCTCGGGACTGGTTCGTAAGCGCTCACGACTTCCAGGGAAGCCCCCGACAGCTGCGCCAACGCCGCCGCCTGCCGGATCGCCTCCCGGGCGGAATCAGAACCGTCGGTACCGACAACTATGCGCTTGAACAGGGACATCGCTCTCCGATCGTCGTGGGCGGTCAACGGCATCCTACCCGCGCTACTTGACCTTTCCCGCAGATCTACCCGAAACGGCGCCTATCTGGGAAACTCCTGCTTCGGCAAACCTTGGAAGTTGGCCCCGAAAATCTCGTTGGGCGTGGAAAGCAGCTGGACCGTTCCGATCGCCACGGAGGCGACCAGGAACAGGCAAATCACGATCATCAGGATTCTCCAGTTGGCCGGCACAAAGTGCAGGGTATGAAAATGACGCTCAACATGACAGCGGGAGTCGGAAAGTGAACGCGAAGCGAGCGGTACCCGAAGCTTTGGAGGAGGTGGCCGAAGGAGTCTGGCTGCTCACCGGGGACATCAAGGGCGCGATGAACATCTATTTCGTCGAAGGCCCCGACGGGGAGATCATCCAGTTCGACGCCGGCACCAGTTCGATGACCAGGAAGAATCGAGAAGTGATCGCCGGCTTCGGGGGCATCGAGCGGGTCGTACTCGGGCACGCCCACGCCGACCACCGCGGCACCGCCCCCGGACTTGACGTCCCGGTCTACTGCCACCCGGACGAGGTCGCGGACGCAACCTCGAGCGCCTCGATTGCGCCGTACATGCACCTGAAGGAACTCGAGTTTGCCCCGGTCCGCTGGATCTATCCCTTTCTGCTCCGGCGCTGGGACGGTGGCCCGGTCGAGATCGCGGGCACGGTCGAGGAAGGCGACGAGGTGGCCGGTTTCAAAGTGATCCACTTTCCCGGCCACGCGCCCGGGCTGATCGGGCTGTGGCGGGAATCCGACCGGGTTGCCCTGGTCAGTGACGTCGTTTACTTCGTCGATTCCGCCCGGCTCAGGCCATTGCCGGACGGCGAAGCTTCGGTCCCCCACCCGGCCTGGGCATGGGACCATCAGAGGGCGAAAGAGTCGCTGCGCAAACTGGCTGCCCTGAAGCCGAAGGTCGTGGGTGCCGGCCACGAGCACCCGCTGCGGGGCGAAGACCTGAGCGAAGTCCTGCTCAGGGCCGCCGACAAGTACTGATCAACAGGAGGTTTTCAAGCACGGATGTTCTATAGCTGGCTCCCCATGCTTCTTATCGTGGCCGGATCGCTCCTGGTCGGCCGGGCCATTACCCGTGCCTGCGGCCGCGAGAAATGGTGGGGCATCGAACCGTCGGTCGGCTTTGCGGCACTGATGGCGGTCGAAGGCCTGCTGGCCCGGGTCCCGGGCACCCGCGCCGCCCTGATCGCCGGACTTCTTGTCCTTGCCGTTTTCAGCATCTGGATCCTCCGACGCCCGAGCCGGAACGACCTTCCGGGTTCACCCCTCTTCTGGGTAGTCGGGCTGGTTGCCGCCCTGACCCTTTCGATTCCATTCCTGATCACCGGCCACTGGGGGCTCCTGGGGATGGGCTACAACAACGACCTCGGGCTCCACCTGGCCTGGGCCGAGTGGCTGCGCTCCGGTTTCGGCACCGAACCAAGCGACGGCTACCCGCTTGGCCCGCACGGGCTGAGCGCAGCCCTGGCGACAATCCCGGACTTCGGACTGGGGCGGGTGTTCATCGGCCAGGTCGCGGCAATCGCGGTGCTGACCGTGATGACAGCCTGGGCGGCTGTCGAACCGCTCGGCCGCTGGCGTGGCCCGCTGGCAGCCCTGCTCGTCGGGCTGCCTTACCTGATGGTTTCCTACTACGCCCAGGCCGCTTTCAAGGAACTGGCCGCGGCAATGTTCCTGCTCGCCTTCGTGATCGCTCTGCCGAAGCTCACCCCACTTCCGGCTGAGCGGAGGTTCCGGACCGTCCTGCCGCTGCTCGTGCTGCTGCTCGGAATCATCTTCACGTACAGCTTCCCGGGCCTCGCCTGGCCTCTCGCGGCCCTGCTGGCCTGGCTGCTCACCGATCCGGCCTTTCGTACCCGCCTGCGGCCGGCAGCGATCTTCGGCTGGCTGAAGCGTCCGGTGATCGCGATCTCCGGACTGGTCGGGCTCGGCCTCCTGGCCGCGCTGGCCTTTCTCGGACCGTTCGGCTTCGGGGACGCTTTCTCCGAGGTGGCAACCAGCAACGCCTTCGGCCCGGTCTCGGTGATCGAGGGCCTCGGCGTCTGGCTCAACCCGGACTATCGCCTGGCTGGCCAGTACGAAACCCCACTTCCCGGGTTGCTCGGCGCGATCTCGGTGCTGGCCCTTCTGGTCGCCCTGTGGTGGTGGCGAAGCCAGCCCCGCTCGCCTTACCCGCTGGCCTTCCTCGCCTGCGCCGTGATCTACCTGATCTCGCTGCCGTGGGTTGGTGACTACTCACTGGCCAAGGCTTTGGTGATCGCTTCCCCGATCACCATGGTCGTGATCCTGACCGCTCTCCTCAGCGGACCGAAGGGCGGCTGGAAGCCCAGCCAGGGCATGGATTTCGGTGCCTGGGTCACCCTGACGGCGCTCTTCGTGGTCGGGGCCACCGCCTCGAGCCTGATCGTGCTCCGTGACGCCTCGGTCGCTCCGCCCGGCCACGCCGAGGAGCTCGGTGCCTTCAAAAAGCGGCTCAAGGGCAAGAGTGTCCTCTTTGCCGACCAGGACCGCTTTGCTCCCTACTACCTGACTGGCTCCCAGGTTTCGGTTCCTCTGGCCGAGTTTCCCGATCCCAACGTGACCGAAAATCCGAAGAAGCCCTTTCAGGGTGAGTCAGGTCAGGGTGTCGTCGATTTCGACTCCTTCGACGCCGAGACGATGCAGCACTTCGACTACGTGGTGACGACCAAGGCCGCTTTCCAGAGCCAGGCGCCGCCGTTCTACGAGAAGGTCGCCGAAACCAACTCGTACATCCTCTGGCAGCGGGTCGGGGAGGCGGTGAGTCGACCGATCCTGAGCGAGGCAACCCTCCCGGCCCGCCTGGCCGACTGTTCCTATGGCGGCGGCAAGTACTTCTCGACCGAGGTCGAGGGCTCCGCGACCATCCTTCCGAAAACGGTCCTGGCCTTGCGCGACGAGTGGAAGCCCCACCCGAACCTGCGTCTCGGCGAGTCGGCCTCCCTCACGCTCGACCTGACCCCCGGATTCTGGTTCCTGTCCCTGCAGTACTTCACGCCGCAGGGCTTCACCCTGAGCACCGACCAGGGCTTCGAGCGGGTCGTCAAGCCGGCGATCGACGGGCAGCGGCTGGCCAATCTCGAAACCGGAAGTACCGGCCAGTTCTGGCCGGCCGGAGTGATCGAGGTCAAGAAGGCCGGTCCGGTCAGGATCACCGTCAAGGCCAACGAGCCGACCCGACTCCAGAAGTTCACCGGTTACTCCCGGGTGACCAAGCTCGGACGGCTCGCCGCCATGTTCGGCAAGGGCCGGCGGCGGGTCGAGATGAACCAGATCTGCAACCAGTGGGTCGACTTCTTCCGGCGGGTACCGATTTCCACCTTCCGCCAGAATGACACCAGGCAGAAAGCCGCCGAACGCCGGCAGTCGGTACGGGATTCGAAGGAGTTCAACCGGATCCAGGGCAGCGGCGTGGTCAGCCCCGAGTAATTCCTTCGTCACTGCCGTCCGGTCGACCCGGGGGCAAGCGCAGGTCGTCCGTTCGTGACAAATAGTCACAAGGCGGGTAGGCCGGCCCGGTTTAATCAGGCCATGGCCAATATCGGACCGCAGGATGTTGCCCCGGGGGCCCTGGCGCCGCCCGACCCGCACGTGGTGGTCCTGTTCGGTGCCACCGGTGATCTCTCGCGCCGGAAGCTGCTCCCCGGACTCTTTCACCTCGACCGGGCCGGACACCTTTCCGACTGCCGGGTGGTCGGCACTTCTCTGGAGCCGATGACCGACGCGGATTTCCGCAAGTTGGCCCGGGAGGCCTGCGACGCGTCCGGCCGCGGCCTGGTGAGCGAAGAAGAATGGGACAAGTTCGAGCGCCGTCTCTCCTGGGCGGATGGAAGCGAAGGTCCCACCGCCCTGGCCGACGCGGTGGGGCGGGCCGAATCAGACATCGGTGAGGAGTGCCGGCTGCTCCATTACCTCAGCGTTCCACCCACCGCAGCACCCTCTGTGATCGCCACTCTGCGCGACTCGGGCCTGGTCAAGAGAGCGCGGGTGATCATGGAAAAACCATTCGGAATCGATTTGGCCACCGCCCGGAAACTCAACGCGATGGTCCACGAGGTCTTCGAGGAGGATCAGGTATTTCGGATCGATCACTTCCTCGGCAAGGAGGCCGCTCTCAACATCCTCGCGCTGCGGTTTGCCAACGGCCTGTTCGAACCGATCTGGAGCCGCAACTTCATCGACCACGTCCAGATCGACGTTCCGGAAACCCTCAGCGTGCAAGGCCGCGGGAGCTTCTATGACGAGACCGGGGCCTTTCGGGACATGGTCGTCACTCACCTCTTCCAGGTACTCGCGTTCGTCGCGATGGAAGCGCCGGTCGAACTGGCCCCGAAAGCGATCACCGTCGAGAAAAACAAGGTCTTCCGGTCGATGAAAGGCATCCAGCCTGAGGACGTGGTGCGCGGCCAGTACGAGGGCTACCGCGAGGAAGTCGGGGTCGCCCCCGACTCGGATACCGAGACCTTCATCGCGCTGAAGTGCCGGATCGACAACTGGCGCTGGTCCGGGGTTCCGTTCTATCTCAGGACCGGCAAGGCGATGGCCGAAGGCGGGCGGATCATCTCAATCGCCTTCCGAGAGCCGCCCAAGAGCATGTTCCCAGAGGATTCGGGGGTAGGCCGCAAGGGTCCCGACCATCTCACTTTCGATCTCGACGAGTCCTCGCGGGTCTCGCTTTCCTACTACGGAAAGCGCCCCGGTCCGGGCATGTTCGTCGACAAGCTGAGCATGCAGTTCTCGCTGAACGAGATCGAAACCCAGGATGACACCCTCGAGGCCTACGAACGGCTGATCCGCGACGCGATGGGCGGCGACCACACCCTCTTCACGACCGCGGAAGGAATCGAGGAGCTCTGGAACACGGCCGCCCCGATGCTCGAGAACCCGCCGGACGTCCTGACCTACCAACGCGGCTCATGGGGCCCAAAGGAGATCCACGACCTGATCGCTCCCCGCCGCTGGCGACTGCCCTTCCAGAGAAGGTGGCGGGGCTAGGAGAGCGCCGGAGGGTCGAGGACCAGGATGGTGGAGCGGCCATCCGGCCTGACCGCCTTCTCTTCGGTCGCCAGGTGGATCTTGGCCGGCATCGTTCCGGCGGCAGGTATCACCGCGGCCAGCACAGTCGCACCCTCGGGGACCGGTTCGGAAGGCTTGACCACCGAAACGCTTTCCCCGGCCGAGAGCCGCCGCTGGACTTCGGTTTCGTGGTCCCCGTCGTGGAAAAGTTCCAGCGCTTCGGACTCGACGATCGGCGCCCTGTCCGAGGGTGAGCGCCGGCGATAGACCTGATTGGCGTGGTAGAGCTCGGCCAGCTGGAACGAGAGCATCTGGTTCAGGGTGTCGTCGTCGCTGACCACCGCGAAAGCCGAGACGTCCTCAAGCGGAGTTCCGGGCGAGTTGTCTTCCGGATCCAACGGCCCCCCGAAGGAGACCAGGCCGTGGTCGCTTGCCGCTCGGGCTTCCTCGTCTGACTCGGTCCAGACCTTCACGTCCGCACCAGCCTTGGTCAGGCCCTGGCCCATCGCCAGCGCCCATGGCGGCGCGCCGATCAGGAGCAGAGTCGGCCGGTGTTCACC
>JAEZIQ010000152.1 GCA_023436605.1 Actinomycetes bacterium
AGTCTGCTCTGCTCGAATATGCCGCTGAGCGCGCGGCCGGGTGCACACTGCTGCGTGGCGCGGGCGTTGAGTCGGAGAGGGAACTGCCGTTCGCGACTCTCCACCAACTTTGCGCCGCGCTGCTTGACGACGTCGAGGAGCACCGTGATCAAGGGGATTGCCAGAGGCCCGGAAGGGAAGCTCCGGGGAGACGACATTCCGCGCTGTCCCGCTCGGGGCAGAACAGTGTGCAGGCTGGACGAACTGCACCTCGATGCGGGGCTCTGCCCCGGTTTCACCAAGTACGCCGGCAACTGCAGCGGCAGCATCAAAGGACCCGCACCCTGGTGGACGAACGGTGGGAACTTCCACTGGTCCGACCGGGTCGGCAACTACCGCACCGTGGAGATGTCGGCCTATATGCCCGAGGACATGAGCGTCGACAAGTGGCGGATCGAAGGGGCGATGAGCGGGCCCGAGACCGCGGAGTGGGGAATCGAGGACGCCTGGAACAAGGGTGACGGCGAGCCGGTTCTTCACTGGAGTGCGCCGCACGTCGGCAAGGCCGGCGAACTCGGTGGTCCGCTCTACGTAGATTTCGAGAACGGCATCATCGGGGCCGACATCTATGTGCACGGCTATCTGTACCGGAAGTCCTAGAGCGGGAAATTCGCATCGGATCGCGTCGGCCGGGGTAATAATGGGTCATGGCCAGCCCAGCGGAGGATCAGAACCCGAACCCTGAAATCGTGCTCGGTCCCCTCCTCCGGTTCGCCAACGAGACCGAGGCAACCGTCTGGGTCGAGACCGACAGGGCCTGTGAGGTTTCGGTCCTCGGTCAAGCGGCCAAAACGTTCTGCGTGGCCGGTCACCATTACGCGCTGGTGATTCTCGAAGGTCTCGAGCCGGATCAGAACCTGCCCTACTCGGTGGAACTCGACGGAAAAGTCGCCTGGCCCGGACCGGGGCAGCGTCAAGGGGTAATCCGGACGACGGAGGCCGGGCCGGAGTTCCGCCTCGCCTTCGGTTCCTGCCGGGTCGCGGTTCCCCACGAACCTCCCTACACGCGAGGTCGGGACCGAAACCCGTTCAAGGGCAAAGGCGTCGACGCCCTGCGGGCGCTCCAGGCGCGAATGATGGGACAGCCCGAGGGGGAGTGGCACGACGCTCTGATGCTGGTCGGAGACCAGGTTTATGCCGATGAGGTCTCACCCGGGGTGAAAGAGAAGATCAGGAAGCGGCGGGACACGGGTGAGGGTGCCGGCGAAGAGATCGCCGATTTCGAGGAGTACACCTGGCTCTACCACGAGTCCTGGGGAGACGAAGAGATCCGCTGGCTTATGGCCTCGCTGCCGAGCATGATGATCTTCGACGACCATGACGTGACCGACGACTGGAACACCTCGGGCACCTGGATTCAGGAGCAGCGGCGCAAGGACTGGTGGCGCGAGCGGCTGATCGGCGCCTACATGTCGTACTGGATCTACCAGCACCTCGGAAACCTTTCGCCCAAGGAGCTGCGGGAAGATCCGACCCTGGCCGAGGTTCTCGAGCACGCGGACGATGCCGAACCGGTCCTGCGCCGTTTCGCCAATCAGGCAGCGGATGAGATTGCCGCCACCAGATGGAGCTTTCACCGGGATTTCGGCAGGACGCGTCTGGTCGCCCTCGACACCCGGGCCGGGCGGATCGTCGCCGATGACTCGAAACGGCAGATGCTCTCCGACGAACAGTGGGAGTGGGTCGACCGGATGCTGGTCGGTGACTTCGACCACCTGCTGATCGCCTCGACCCTGCCGCTGTTGATGTCACACGGCATCCACCATCTCCAGACCTGGAACGAAGCGCTCTGCGCCGGCGCCTGGGGAAAGCGGGCCGTGGGGCCCTCGGAGTGGTTGCGCCAGACGGTCGATCTCGAGCACTGGCCAGCCTTCCGCAACAGTTTCGACCAACTCGTGGACGGCATCCGCGCGGTCGGGTCGGGGGAGAGAGGCAGGCCTCCCGCCAGCGTGATCGTCCTCGCAGGAGATGTCCACCACGCATATGTGGCGGAGGCGGAATTCGCCGATGACGGGATGGAGAGCAAGGTTCTCCAGGCGGTCTGTTCCCCGATGAGAAACCCGCTCGGGTTCTGGGAACGAGCCTTCATGAAGTCGGCGCTGAGCCGGCCTGGTCGCCGTTTCGCCCGATTCCTCGCCCGACGGGCCAAGGTTCCTCCCGTGTCGATCAACTGGGAGTTCGTCGAACCGCCGACCTTCGACAACCAGATCGGGACGGTCGAGATCAAGGGTCGCGAGGCTGTCGTGCGCATCGAAAAGACGAAACCGGAGGACTGGAAGAACCCCCGCCTCCACAAGTCGCTCGAGGTCGAAGTTCGCTGAATCGTTGCGTCCGGCGACCAAACCGCTTGCTGCGGTAGCCGGCCGGGATAATCGCCGCCTTGGCAGGCGCAGCAGACATTCACCGGCGACTTTGGGTCAGCGTGATCTGCTGGGTTCTGGCCGGCTTCTTCATGCTCTGGGCGATCATGCGGATCGGCGGGCTGGAGCGCGGGTTCCCGCTGGTCCAGCTGGTCGCTTACACGCCCTACATGCTGCTGCTTTCGCTGTTGGCACTGCTTGTAGTGGTGCTATGCCGACGCTGGCTGGCAGCCGGCTTTTTGCTGCTCGCCGTGATCGCCCTCGCTCTGGCGGTACTGCCCCGGGAGATCGGCGGTCCTGAGGAAGTTCCGGGGGGAACGTCGGTGAGAGTCCTCTCACTCAACCTCGGTGTGGGGATGGCCCACGCCGATCAGGTCGCGGAACTGGCCAGGGTTCGGGACGTCGACCTGATCGCAGTCCAGGAGCTGACTCCGGAAGCCGTCTCGGAGCTCGACGCCGCGGGCTTCGCGATCGACTATCCGCACCGCGTCCTCCAGCCGGAGGCCGGAGCGACCGGCGGCGGCATCTTCTCCCGCTGGCCGCTCCGCGACCGGGGCAGCCTCACGGCCGAGTTTCACCAGCCGGTCGCCGACATCGAGGTACCTGCGTCGATCCCGATCCAGTTCGTCTCCGTCCATCCGATGGCCCCGACCACGCCGACCCGCACTTCACAGTGGGACGCAGAGTTCGCATCACTGCCGGAGGCTTTCAGCGCCAACCTGCCCCTAGTCCTGGCGGGCGACTTCAACGCGACCCTCGACCACATCAAGCTGCGCGACCTGCTGGACACTGGCTACCGCGATGCGGCCGACGTCACCGGAGACGGCCTGGTCACCACCTGGCCGGCCAGACTCGAGCCGAAGCTTCCGATCACCCTCGACCATGTCCTGGCCGAGAAAGGAATCTCCTTCGGCCAGTACGACGTGGAGAAGATTGACGGCACCGACCACCGGGCAGTAATCGTCGAGCTGCTTCTGCCGCCCGTGCCGGCCAGCTCGTAGCGGTCTTTAGGAATTGCTGAACGCCTGGCGGAAATAATTCCCGCCTTGTCTGCCCGGCCCCACAACTCACGCCACCGATCGGTCACGGGCTTCTGCTGGGGTCTCGCCGGCTGCTTCACGGCGATGCTTCTCCTCCGGGTCTTCGGCCTCGAAGGCGGGTGGTTCCCGGTGGTGCAGCTGGTCGCCTTCACTCCATACGTGCTGCTGCTTTCGCTGCCGGCGCTGCTCCTGGTCCTCCTGCTGCGACGGTGGCGGCCCGCAAGTCTGATCCTGTTGACCGCCGTCGTGCTGGCGGCGCTGGTCCTGCCCCGTGAGTTCGGGGGGCCGGAAAACGTGCCGGAGGGCAAGCCGGTCCGGATCCTCACCTCGAACCTGGCCAAGGGAAACGCCGACTCGAAGGCCCTGATCGGCCTGGCCAACGACCGGCGGGCCGACCTCGTGTTCCTGCAGGAGATTTCGGCGGCCAAAGCGGCCGAGCTGCGCCGTAGCGGAATTCTCGAGCAGTACCCGCACCGGGTCCTTGACGTAACCGCCAGGAAAGGAGGTGGCGCGATCTACTCGAAGTGGCCGCTGAAAGCGCGCGACTCGCTTACTGCCGGCCGGCAACCCCGGGCCGTCGTCAGGGTGCCGGGCTTTGGAAGTGTCGAAGTCATCTCGATTCACCCGACCGCCCCGATCAAGCCAGGCACGACCCGGGAATGGGATCGCGACTACGAGGCGATGCCCGCGGCTTTCAGCGCTCGGCACCCCCTCGTCCTGGCCGGTGACTTCAACGCGACTCTCGATCACGAGAACCTCCGTCGCCTGATCGACACCGGTTACCGGGACGCCGCCGACGTGACCGGAAACGGGTTCATCCCGACCTGGCCCTCGAAGGCCACGCGTTCCCTGCCGGTCACGATCGATCACGTTCTGGCCGAGCAGGGGATCTACTTCGCCGACTACGAGGTCGCGAAAGTTCGGGGATCCGATCACCGGGCGGTCTTCGCCGAACTGCTGCTGGCGCCGGAACCGGCGGAGAACTGAGTTCTCAGGCGCGGCGGGGTTCCGGGCCGTAGCCGCACCAGATCGCGAAGGTGATCACGGCGGCGATCGTGCCGAGGGCGTGAAGGCCGATCAGGACGCCGACCAGGCCCGGGATGCCGGCAATGAAAACACCGAGCAGGGTGCGGAGGACCGGCAGGCCGAGGATGCGGGCGGTGCCGAAGGCGCAGAGGAACATTGCGGCCGGGCCTGAAATCCGGCCCCAATCTTCGAAGAAAGACTTCGGCAACAGCAAGGCCAGCAGCACGAAGAGGACGGCGACCAGGGCGAACATCACGAGTCCGGACTTGAGGGCGGTTTTCGCGTTCATCTTGAAGTGAGGGGTCCCGCTGGTGCGGGTGGGACGCCTATACTCGCAGGTCGATAATGACCGGACTCACAGGCAAGTTCCGGTCGGGGGACCGTGCTCACCAGCAGTTTGCGCTGCTTGTGTTCTTCCTGCTGATCGCCGGTCTCGCGACCCTGATTCCTTCGAACGCTACGAGCGCGGACCAGAACCCGATCGAGGACGCGGCGCTGAGCCAGAAGGGCCAGTCGCTGATTCTTCAGGTGCGCACGAACCAGGAGGTCAACCTCGGCAAGCTCGACCGCCGGCCGGACTTCTCGGGAACCAATCACCGCTACCTCTGCCTGCAGATGAATCCGCGAGGCAAGACCACGATCGTGCGGATCTGTTTCGGTGGCAGAAAGCGGACCTACCGGGTGCTCGGCGTCTCCCGGACCTCCCCGTCCGGGGTGGTTCGTCGCAGCAAACTGGTCCGGGCGGAAGTCAAGAAGGCCGACGATCTGAAACTGGTCGCCACTTTCGATCCCCGCGAGGCCGGACTGCCGCCCGGGAATTACGCCTGGCGAATCGCCAGTCACACGGGCAACTGCCCCCAGTCCGGACCCCTCTCCAAACCGGACTCGGATTGCCTCAGCTTCTACCCGCCCCAGCGCCGGGCGGTCTACGACCTGCGGCCGATCCAGGCGGTTGGCTGCACCGGTGGCAACGGCGAATTCGTCACTCACGGACCGCGGGGGCGCAAGCGGGTAGCCCTGACCTTCGACGACGGGCCGAGCACCTACACGCCGGGAATTCTCCGGATCCTCAGGCAGAAGAACGCGAAAGCGACTTTCTTCATGCTGGGCCAGCAGGTGGCGAACTACCCGAGCTACGCCCGCCGGGTGCTCGCCCTCGGACACGAAGTCGCGAACCACAGCTACGACCACCCTCTGCTTCCGAGCCGTTCCAACATCAGCCAGGCGTCGCGGCGGATCAAGCAGGTCACCGGATTCCGGCCCTGCCTCTTTCGACCGCCCTACGGCGCGGTGAACAGCTCGGTCAGGGCGAGTGCGAGGGCCGAGCACATGAAGGTGGTCAACTGGGACGTCGACACGAACGACTGGAAGCTGCCCGGTGCGGCTTCAATCGCTTCGACGATCGGAAATCGGACGACCCGCGGATCGATCGTCCTGATGCACGATGGCGGCGGGCCGCGCGGCGGCACCGTGGAGGCACTCGCCGCCGGGATCGACCGGCTCAAACGGCGCGGTTACGAGCTGGTCACGGTCTCCGAGTTGCTCGGCAACCGGACGATCTACCGTCCGGTCCCCTGACCAAAAGCTTCGGCGAGATCCGAAAAGTCGGCGAATAGCGCTGACTTTCCGGATCTCGCCGGTGAGACCTACGGCAGGCTGCCGTCCCAGGCGTCGCCGTAGCAGGCGTTAGGGGCGCAGACGTCCGAGATGTAACCGTTCGGAGTCAGGAAGGTCGAGGTCAGGGCGACTGCGACGCTCGCTCCTCCAGGAGCCCCGTGGGGATCCTGGGCGACACGGTTGGGGGTGTTGGTGAACGGCGGCGGGTCCGTGCCGATCGTCTTGGACGGGTTGCCCGGCTCCGGTCGCGGCGGGCCACCATCGAAATAGATGATGTTGTTGCCGCGGAACGGGTAGTCCTCAGCCTTCAGGCGCGGAACGTTCCAGAGCACGTCGTAGTCCGGCCAGCGACCCGGATCGACCGGCACGGCGTTGGTCTTCATGTCCAGGGTCCGGGCCATGTTCTCCGAAGCGAAGTTCGAGACCTGATGGTCGCCGAGGGCGATCTGCAGCGTGACCTTGTGTGCCGGCGTGTTCGGCGGCGGGTTGTCAGTCATCACGTGCGCGTAGCCGTTCGGTTCGCTGCGGTCCCAGAGCATCTGCATCAGCTCGAAGAGCAGCGGGCGCTCGAGCTCGTTCGGGTAGCGCGGGTACATGATCGCCGCGTAGAGGTCGAAGTCAATCGAGCGGGGCAGCAGGATCGAGTAGTTCATCGCGCCGACCAGCAGCGAGGACTGGATGAAGTCCGGCGAGAGCGCGGTCAGCGGTCCGCCGAGGATCCCGCCCTGGCTGGCACCCATGTAGAAGACATGGTCGGTACGGATCAGCGACTCACCCTCCGTGAACCCGTCACCGTCCTGGAAAGCCGGGTTGGTTCCGAGGCCGTCCGGGTGGTACATGAGGCGAGCCAGGTAGAGCTCGTTGACGAGTGCCTGGGCGAGACGGTCAGCCAGGACATCGAAGTTCGAGAGGTCCTGGAGTGCCGAGGTCATGACCTGGACGACGTCCGAGCTGGACATGCCGATCTCGTCGGTGCCACAGATTGTCATGCCGGTCTGAGCCAGCGGCGGGTTGGGTCCACCGTTGACTCCGGACGCGTTACCGAAGAGACCGTGACCGAAGACCATCGGGCGGGTCTTCTCGGCCCCCGGCTCGACCGCGACCCGGGGAACGATGCACTCCACGTTGGCCTCGTAGTAACCGTTCCGGGACGGCAGACCATCCTCATTGAGATTCATGGTGCCGCCCGGACCGCAGGTCGGCTCGAGGAAGCAGGGAACCATGAAGTGGCCCTTGATCCGGCGTGCGACCTGGCCGGTCGGGACATTCTCAACGCTGTCGATCGTGAACTCGGGGGCGTCGCCCTGGACGACATTGTCGCCCATGGTGGTGTCTCCGAGTTCGGCGAAAGCACGGTCACGCATGCTGAGCGCCCGCTTGTAGTTGTTCTCGTTACTGGCGGTAGTGAAGTCCCAGGCCAGATACAGCTCGCTTCGCTTGATGCCTGCCTGCTTCAGGGTCTTGAAGATCGACTCGAAATCCTCGCGGCGGTTGTTGACCGCGTCCTGGTTCGACTTGATCTGATCGCGGTAGTAGCGGAAAGCGTTCGGCGCAGCCAGCGGCCTGCCGTCCTTGTCAGTCAGGTTCCGGAGGGCAATGACGTACCGGGTTTCCGGTTCGTAGTTCTCCGAGGGCTTGATCTCCAGAACCCGGTTACGGTCGAAGCCGGCGTTCGAGTCGACCTCGGCCCAGATCGGGTGCCGCTCACCGGTTTCCGTGTTGATCACGACTACCTTCTGGTCGAGGTCTGCGTAATCACCGAGGTGATTGATCGAGACCAGGTCGTTCTTCTGGGCAGCGGCGATCGAATCGAGGCCCGGAATCCGGACTACCGCGCCGACGCCCTGGCTGAATCCGTCCGACTCGTCGTACTTGCGCGGGTTGATCGGATTGCCGTCGGCGTTCTTCGGCATCCCGTTCTCGGTGAAATCAATGCGGATACCGGTCGGGTTGTCCGGGTCGCTTGTCGTGTAGTAGTTGTTCGGGAAAGGCAGCATGCACATACCGTCCTTGGGCTGGGCGATGAAGTCGCAGTCCGCCGCCCGGCTCAGGTCGACCGGCTGGAGTTGGCAGTCAACCTGATCACGCACCACGTTCTGCTTGCGGGAGGTCTTGCGCTTCGCGTTCTTGGCCGTGACCGTCAGAGTCCTGGCCTGGCAGCCCGCCAGGGTCGCTTTGACCGGCGGAAGCACCTTCAGCGTTACGGTCTTGGCCCGCTTTTTGCCCAGCTTTACGGTCGTCGTCTTGAACAGCTTCAGGTTGCCGCTGTCGAAGGTGTAGGTGCTGCCCGAGAGCTGGATGCGAGCCCCCTTGTTGGCCTTGACCTGGACCTTGACCGTGCCGCCCGAAAGTTTGCTGGCATTGGTGTTCAGCACCTTGACAGCCGGCTTCACCGGCTTCTGCTTCTTCTTCGGCTTGGCCTTCTTGGCCGAAGCTCCGGCATCAGTTGCCGAGGCTGCGGTGGTGATTCCACCAGCGAAAATTGCTCCGGCAAGCAGAGCTGCCAGCAGAACGACGAAACGACGCATCCTTGATTCCTCCCAGAAATGAATTGAACTGCTCCCTGCGCCGTAGGCTACCGCGGATGGAGCGCTCTGTGTTCCTGGTCACACAGGAAGGAACGCGGGCAGCCATCCCCTAAGCTGAGGTTGATCTCCTTGAGATCCCGGACGAGACGCGCCGTACCCGGTCAAGCACGACGACGCAGGTTCAGTCAAACCTTCGTCAGGAGTCCAACATGAACTGGGTACTTATCGTGATCGCCGGCCTGCTTGAAGTTGCCTGGGCCCTCGCGCTCAAGGAATCGAACGGCTTCAGCCGCTTTTTGCCAACCGCGATCTTTCTGCCCACCTACCTTGCCAGCGCGGTACTGCTGGGAGTCGCGCTCAGACAGCTTCCGGTCGGGACCGGATACGCGGTCTGGGTCGGGATCGGCGCGGTCGGCGCCGTCGTGGTCGGTGTTGCGCTGCTTGGAGAGTCGCTCGCCCCGGGCCGGATGGCGGCGATCGCCCTGATCGCCATCGGTGTGATCTGGCTCGCGCTCGGCGAGGGGCAGCAGGCCTGAAAGAAACGTTGCCGGGAGCGGTCCAGCCCCCTGCTCGGGGGCGTCGACCCGCTCTTATTCGGGGCCGCACGTGTTCCAGAGGCAGATGACAGCGAATTTCCCCCGGCGGCTCGGGCTGCTTGCCCTGCTCTTTCCGATCCTCATCATGACCCTCCACGCCGGCTCCGGCAAGGCCGCGGCGGCCCAGCCCGCCAACCCTTTTGCCCGGGCCGGAATGTGGATCTGGTACGTCGATTCCTCACACGGGGGGAATCTCCGGTCGATCATCAAGCAGGCGCGTGAAGCGAAGATTGGCACGCTCTACATCAAGTCGGGGGACGGTGACGAGACCTGGAGCCAGTTCAACAAGCCGATGGTCCGGCGGCTGCAGCGAGCCGGACTGAAGGTTTGCGGCTGGCAGTACACCTACGGGCGCCGGCCGATCGCCGAAGCCCGGGTCGGAGCGGTCGCGAAGCGGCGCGGCGCCGACTGTTTCGTTATCAACGCGGAAGCCGAATATGAAGGCAAGTACGCGGCGGCCGATTGGTACATCCGGGAGCTTCGCCGCCGGGTTGGCCCGAAGTTCCCGCTCGGGCTTTCCTCTTTCCCCTACGTCCACTACCACCCGGGCTTCCCCTACTCGGTCTTCCTCGGACCGGGGGCGGCGACCGCCAACCTGCCCCAGGTCTACTGGCACACGATCGGGGATTCGGTCCGGACCTCGCTGACCACCACCTGGGAGCAGAACTCGATCTACAAGCGCCGCATCTGGCCGACCGGCCAGACCTGGGACGGTCCGCCGAAACGCGACCTGCTCGCCTTCCGCAAGTTCATGATCAACTTCGGATCGGCTCCCAGCTGGTGGTCATGGCAGGAAACCGACTCCTCGGAATGGTCAACGCTCGCGAAACCGGTCACCCGGGTTCCCGGCTACCGGGCTTTCGCCGGCAAGGTCACCCTCGATCGGGGTGATCGCGGCGATCAGGTTGTCTGGCTTCAGCAGCACCTGATCGCACTCGGAAACTCGATGCAGCCGACCGGCATCTTCAACAACGCCACCTACCGCGCAGTCCGCAAGTTCCAGGCCCGCCGCGGTCTCGAGGTGGATGGCGTGGTCGGCACCCAGACCTGGAACCATCTGATCCGGACCAGGCCGGTCCGGGTCAAGTGGTCCGCGGCGAGAAAGCGCAGCCGACCGGCGGGGGCTTCGGCATCCGCAGCTCCGGCCGCACCGCTTTCCGCCAACATCCCGGCGGTCCGCAACGAGATCGCCGGGGCCGAGAAGTAGCCGGTTGCGCCGCCCGACTCAGCGGGCGATCGAAGTAACCAGCCGGCCCAACTG
>JAEZIQ010000171.1 GCA_023436605.1 Actinomycetes bacterium
CTCTTCTAGTTCCGAGTTTTCGACTCCGGAGCCCTCCCAACCATCATTGGCATCGAATGGGAGGACGAGGTGAAAATGGAGGCGGAACGAAGCTTCCCGACTTCAGCTAAATCGCGTCGAAGAACCCTTGACGCCAGCTGGGGATCGAAGGAGTCCACCCGGTCTCGGACTTGATCTTCGCGTTGGAGGCGCCGCGGCCCTCGGTCGCCTGTGTCGCGAGCGGCTTGCCGGCGACCAGCGACGCGAGCCAGAAGGGAACCCGGCGTGGCGGTCTGGCGCCGAGCGCCTCGGCGTAGACCGGGATCCACTCCGAGGTCGGGGCAGGCTCGTCGTCGGTCACGTTGTAGATCCCCTCGCCGCGCTCCAGGGCGGCCACGGCCGCGGAGGCCGCATCCTCGACGTGAAGAAATGAAGTGATCCCGGTGCCCTTGCCGACGATCGGCAGCCTCCGCGAACGAACCTCGTCGGCCAGGTGGCCGTCGTGCGCGTACCAGGTATCAGGTCCATAGAGCAGGCCGTAGCGCAGCACGACCGCTTCGAAACGACCGTCCTCGAGTGCCTTCCTCTCGTGGTCCAGGGTGGGGTCGTAGAACCTGGTCCGGTCGACCGGGTCGTCTTCAGTCTTGATTCGCGGGCCGGTCAGTAGGTAGAGGAACGAGATGCTCTGGGTGACGAGTCGCTTCGCCCCGGCGGCGGCCGTCGCTTCGATCAGGTTGTCGCCGCCCTCGGAGCGAATCCGGTTGTTGGCGTCGTAGAAACCCTTCTTCCTGGGCTCGAACCGGGCCGGCAGCGAGGTGAGCTGGTTTACCACCACATCGGGCCCAGCCTGCACCACGGCTGCGGTCAGCTTCTCCCGGTCGAAAACGTCGACCGGGACGGCGATGCCGCCGGCCTCGCGGATCTTCACTGCGCCCTCGCCGCCGCGGGTGGAGCCGGACACCTCGTGCCCGGCAGCGACCAGCTGCTTGACCAGTGGCAGTCCGATCGCCCCGCTCGCTCCGGCGACGAAGACCCTCATGTCGCCATCGAGTTGCGGGCGTTGCGGTCATGCATGAACTTGGCGAACAGGCCACCGGTGATGAACATGAAGGCCGAGTAGACAGCGGCCGGGATCATCAGCGTGTCGGCGTCGAGCATGCCGGCAATCGCGATTGCGACAGTGGCGTTGTGGACGCCGAGTTCGAGCGCGATCGCGGTCGCCTGCCGGTCGTTCAGGCGACTTGCTCGTGAGATCGTGAAGCTGATTGTCATCGCCAGCAGGTTCAGGCTGAGAGCCGCCAGGGCGACCTTGGTGAAGTTCTCGGTGATGTGGCCCCACTCCGAGGCGACCGCGGCAATCACGACCAGCACGAAGAGGACCAGCGAAACGGGGGAGAGGCGGTCCTTAAGGGCTTCAGCCCGCACGCCCATTCGCTCGTGGACCCAAAGCCCGATCGAGAGCGGAAGCACGGTAATCAGGAAGGTCCGCAGCGCGACCGCGGGCATGTTGATCTCGTCGAGATCGCCGACAGTTCCGAAACGGTCGGTGGCGAGACTGAGGTAGATCGGGATGGTGATCATGGCGACCACCGAGGAGATCGCGGTCATGGTGATCGAAAGTGCGGTCTCGCCCTTGGCGAGGTGGGTGAACATGTTGGCGAGCGTTCCGCCCGGAGTGGCGCCAAGCAGCACCAGGCCGACCGCCATCTCGGCGCTCAGGTTGAAAAGCTCGGCCAGGCCGAAAGCCAGAAGCGGCGAAATCAACAACAGGTTCACCAGGCCGATCGCGACCCCTTTGGGGATCACGAACACCCGCTTGAAGTCCTCCAGGGTCAAGCCGAGACCGAGCGTGAACATGATCACCGCAAGGGCAAGGGGCAGCACGACAGTAGTGATCAAACCGTTCCTCCCAAGTTGAACAAGTCCCTTCCGGCGAGGGACCTCGGCCGGGACCATACGGCAAAGGGACGCCGGGAGCTCCGCGTATGTACGCTTTCGATTCGATGCCTTTCTTCATCTGCCCCAACTGCGGAAACCGGGAGACGAGCGGAGACCGGACTGCCGGTTTTAGCCCGCGGCCCAAGGGTTGCTCGAAGTGTGGCTTCGGGTTCGTGTTCGAGCTGCTCGACGATTACTACCCGGCTCCGAACGCCGCTTTCTTTGTCTGCGATCAGCAGGGCCGGGTCATCGACGTCGGACGGGGCGCTTTCGAGCTGACCGGTCTGACCGACGAGGACGTGATCGGTCGCCCGGTTCGCGACGTGCTCGGACTCGAATGGGTCGACTCCGGCGACGGCGGTCCGACCGCGGACACGAACGGCGACGGTGAAACCGATCCGATTGAAACTTCACTCGAGTGGGGCGTGCGCTCGCTCGGCAAGCGCGTGGAAGTGCGCTCTGAAAAGGAATCCTCGGCCCAGGCAATCGCAGATGTGTTCCCCGCGTATGACGACGACGGGGGTCTGATGATCGTCTTGACGCCAGAAGGGTAAGCTTCCGCATCAATGGGAGGCAGGCGCCGCAACATATTCGTGCTGCTGTTCGTGCTCGGGCTCGTGATCGTCTCGGCGATCATCTGTGTCAAGAAGCCGACGCAGCTGGGACTCGACCTTCAGGGCGGCATCGAGCTGACCCTTCAGGGACGACCGACTCCGCAGGTCAAGGAAGTCACTTCCGAAGCGATGGAACGCTCGGTCGACATCATCCGCGACGGCTGCGACAAGCTCGGCGTCTCCGAGATCGAGGTTTCCCGCCTCGGGGCCGATCAGATCTCGGTCGGCATTCCGGGCGCGACCAACGTCGGCACCGCGACCGAGTGTGCGACCAAGCCGGCCCGTCTTTACTTCTACGACTGGCAGAACAACCTGATCGGTCCGGCCAAGGACCTGAGTCTCGCCGGAACCGGCGCCGACACGGAGAAGGTGGCCGAAGAGGTGCGCCAGCGCTGGATCGATGCCGGTCGTCCGCCGACCCAGGACTTCAACCGGACCTGGATCAACCAGGGCGCCGAGCCCACCATGTGGGATGCGGTCAACCTCGCTTCCGAGCAGCCTCGCGACGACGATTGCGAGAACTGCACCTCCGGTGACAAGTACTACCTGTTCGATGCGGAGACCCATGAACTGATCTCCGGGCCGGTCACCGCCAAGGAAGACCTCTTCTTCAACGATCAGGGCCGACCGATTCCGCACGAGCCGGTCGAAGGCTCCAAGGGCAACAAGGTCACCCTGACCGATGCGCAGGGCAACAAGACCGGCGAAGCGGTCGTCAAGATGGTCCCGCAGGGCACGATCATCGTCGACGAGCTGCCGACCGACACGGACGGCAAGACCATTCAGGTAGACGACGACGGTCTCTGGGAGAACGACCAGGGCGAGAAGGTCGATCCCTCCGGTTACTTCGTGGTCAAGGACAACGCGGCCCTTTCCGGTTCGGAAATCAAGGATCCGCAGCAGAACCTGGACCAGTTCAACCAGCCCAATGTGACCTTCGAGTTCACGGGTGAAGGCCGCAACGCCTTCCAGCAGATCACCCGGCAGATCGCCCAGGAAGGGCAGGCCCGCGCGATCGGTGGCGTGACCAGCGCCGATCAGGCCGCGCCTCTGTCGGGCAATTTCGCGATCGTGCTCGACGGCCAGGTCGTCTCCAAGCCGATCATCAACTTCTTCGAGAACCCGGACGGGATCGACGGTCGCACCGGCGCCCAGATCTCGGGCGGGTTCACGGTCGACGAGGCCCAGAACCTGGCCGAGTTCCTGCAGCGTGGTGCGCTGCCGATCGACCTCAAACTGACCTCGCAGAGCCAGGTCTCGGCGACCCTTGGCCAGGAGGCCTTCGACCAGGGCGTACTGGCCCTGTTGGTCGGTCTGTTCCTGGTGATCGTCTTCCTGATCGCCTTCTACCGCTTCCTCGGTGGCGTCGCCTCGCTGGCGCTCCTCGTTTACGCGGTCCTCTTCCTCGCCCTGATCAAGGTGATCCCGATCACCCTGACCCTGCCCGGCATCGCCGGCCTCGTGTTGACGATCGGAGTGGCGGCAGACTCGAACATCGTCATCTTCGAACGCGTCAAGGAAGAGATGCGTGCAGGAAGATCGGTGATGTCGGCGATCACACTCGGTTACCGACGCGGAATCGGGACCATCATCGACGCCAACGTGGTCACTCTGCTGACCGCATTCATCCTCTTCGTGCTCGCCACTTCGGGCATCAAGGGCTTCGCCTTCACGCTCGGCGTCGGCACCCTCGTTTCACTGCTCACCGCAGTGGTCTTCACCCAGGCCCTGCTCGGTTCGATGTCGAACACGAAGCTGCTGCGTTCCGGTCGCGGCTTCTCCGGGATCGAAGGCAAGGAACGCTGGCATTTCGACTTCATGGGCAAGGCGCCCACCTTCTTCGCGATCTCGGGCGTGATCCTGCTGATCGGTGCGGGAGCCTTGACCACCAAGGGACTCAACTTCGGCATCGACTTCGAATCGGGCACCCGGGTCGAGGTCGCGCTCGACGAGCCGGCAACCACAGAAGAAGTGCGCGATGCCCTGAGCCCGGTCGGTCTCGGTGATGCCGACATCCAGGCGATCACCGACAACCCGGCCCTGGGCGACAACGCGTTCCAGATCGAAAGCGAGACGCTCGATCCGGCCGAGGTCGCCAAGGTCGAGGAAACCCTCGACAACGAGTATGGCGTCGGCGCGGACAGCTTCAACAGCACCTCGGTCGGCCCGACCTTCGGTGCTTCGGTGGCCCGCAGCGCCGCCCTCGCGATCTTCTTCTCGCTGATCCTGATCATGGGCTACATCGCCCTCCGGTTCGGTGCCAAGTACACGGTCCCGGTCCTGATCGCGATCATCCACGACTTCCTGATCGCCCTCGGTATCTACGCATTGCTCGGGTTCGAGGTCTCGAGTGCTACCGTGGCGGCATTCCTGACGATTCTGGGTTACTCCCAGTACGACACGATCATCGTGTTCGACCGTATCCGCGAGAACGAGCCCAAGATGCCAAGGGCCACCTACTCGCAGATCGTCAACAAATCGATGAGCGAGGTCATGACCCGCTCGCTGGTGACCAGTTTCTCGACCCTGATCGGCGTCATCTGCCTGCTGATCTTCGGTGGCGAGGTGCTTCAGGCGTTCGCTATCGCGATCCTGGTCGGAGTCTTCTCCGGTACCTATTCGTCGATTTTCATCGCTTCGCCGGTGCTCGCCCTCTGGAAGGAACACGAGCCGGGCTTCAAGCGTCGTCGCCGCCAGCAGATCGAGACCCAGGGCTACGTTCCGGCCTTTGCCTCGGACCTCGAGGTCGCCCGCACAGACGACGGCGAGGCCGCGGTGATCGAAGGTGGAACCGAGGAAGATGATCCGGGAACCCCGAAGCTTTCCCCGCGGGATCGCCGCCGGAAGGCCCGGGAAGATGCCAAGAACGCCGGAGGGGAAGCCTGATGTCGATCGTAATCTGGTTCACCGTCGCCCTGGCCCTTTGGCACTTCACGATTTTCGTGCCCGACCGCTTCTGGCAGGGCATCATCGGTGCGCTTGTCGGTTGTCTGGTCGGCGGCCTGATTTCCGGTGGAATCGTCGAGCTGATCCTTGGCAGCGGCCTTTCTGACACTGACCTGATCACCTTCCTGGCCGCGGTGCCGGGAACCCTGGTTGGCGCCTGGGTCGTGTACCGCATCGGCATCTCGCAGGGCACCGAGCCCGTCGAAGAGGCAAAGGGCTAATTCGTCTCCGGGCCAAGCCTTACCCGGTACAGAGCGCGCTCGAACTTGAACGCGCCGCCGGGCTGAGCCGCCCTGTCGCGACGGTCCTTGCCCGTCGCGGATTCACGAGGCCGGAAGAAGCAGAAGCCTTCCTCGCTGCCGGCGAGAGCCACGACCCCTTCGAGTTCGACGGTATGGCGGAGGCGGTCGAGACCGTCCTGGTCGCAGTTCGAGGCGGCCGGAAAGTCACTATCTACGGGGATTACGATTGCGACGGCGTTTGCGCCACCTCGATCCTGGTCGGTGTGATCCGCGAACTGGGCGGGGACTGCGACTGGTTCATTCCCGACCGGATAAGTGACGGCTACGGTCTGAATGCGGAGGCGATCCGCGGTCTCGCCGAACGCGGAACGTCTCTGGTGATCACGGTCGACTGCGGCGTCACCGCGGTCGAGGAAGTGGCGCTGGCCCGGGAGCTCGGGATGGAGATCGTGGTCACCGACCATCACCAGCCGGGACCGGTGTTGCCCGACTGCCCGATCCTCCACCCGGTGATAAGCCGCTACCCGTTCCCCTCGCTCTGTGGAGCGGCAGTGGCCGCCAAGCTCGCCTCGGCGCTTCGCCGGGGAGCGGGTGGTCAGCTCGCGTCTGATGACGAAGCGATATCGGATCGCGACGAGGCGGATCTCGACCTGGTCGCACTTGCGACCGTTGCCGACGTAATGCCACTCGAGGGCGAGAACCGTCATCTCGTGCGGGAAGGGACCAGGGTGGCCCGTCTGGCACGCCGGGTCGGGCTGGCCGCCCTGATGGCCGACGCGAGAGTCGAGCCCTCACGTTTGACCGCGGAAGATTTCGGATTCAGGCTTGGCCCGAGGATCAACGCCGCCGGCCGCATGTACCGGGCTGATGCGGGAGTCGAGCTGTTCCTGGTCTCGTCGAGGGAGCGGGCCGACGAGATCGCGCGCGAGCTGGCTGCCACCAACGCGGAGCGGCGCCGGGTCGAAAGGGAAGTGGAGAGCGAAGCGAAGAGGATCCTCAAGGAACAGGGAGAGAGCGGTCCGGCCGTTGTGGTAGCCGCTGAGAATTGGCACTCTGGTGTGGTCGGAATCGTCGCTTCCAAGCTGGTCAAGGCGACCGGTCGGCCTGCTGTCGTGATCGCGCTGGATGGTGAAGGTGGCGGTCGCGGGTCGGGCCGTTCGGTCCCGGGACTCGACCTCCACGCGGCGCTCGACGACACTTCGTCGTTGCTTGAGGCCTTTGGCGGCCACGCCGCTGCGGCCGGAATCACCATCAGGGCAGACCGGATCGACGAGTTCCGGACCGCGCTGGGGCGAGCCGTCGAAGAGCGGATTGGTACCGAGCCGGCAGAACTTTTCGTCGAGTTCGACGCGGTCGCGGGCGGGCCCGACCTGGGCCTCGACCTGGCCGAGGAACTGGAGAAACTGGAGCCTTTCGGCAACGGCAATCCTGGCGTGAAGCTCCTCATCCCGGCCGCCCGGATCGAGAATCTGAGCGAAATGGGGGAGGGCAAACACTGCCGCTTCTCGGTCGTTTCCGGTTCGAGTCGCGCCAAAGGTGTCACCTTCGGTCGCACTTCATTCGGACTGGCCGACGGGGAACGGGCCGACGTGATCGCCGAACTGAACGTCAATCACTGGAATGGCACGATCGAACCGCAACTCCGGGTCACGGATGTCCTGCCCTTCGACGCCGCTGATCCGCTGGCCGAATGTGAACCGGAAGAGTGGTGGGACCGCTTCGAAGTCGCATTCGAATCGGAACCCGCCGGACCGGCAAGTTCAGGGCCAGACGAACTGATCATGGCGGCGGAACCGTCGGGTCTTCCCGGCGTGTCGGTCTCCGAGCTGATCAGTTCCGGAGAACGGATTCTCGTTTTGACGGCGGACGCGAGGCAGCGGTGGAAGGCGCTCGGTGGCGGGTCGCTTGCCCGATTCATCCCCGATCTCCCCGAGCGTGACCCCGCCGCGGCCGCCGTTTGCGGGATCTGGGCCGGCAGTCCCGCCAGCCAGGTCGAAGCCGGATCGGCATCGTGGGTTGTGCTGACCGACTACGCAAGTCTCACGACGCCACGGTCACCGTCACTGAAGGACTTCGACCGGATCGCCCTGCTCGACCCGCCCTTCGCCGGCGAGGCGGTAGCAGGTCTCGCCGGGGCCGGAGTGCCCGTTCACCTGCTCGCCGGTCCGGACGAGTTCGAGTTCACGGCTCGGGTCGCGGCTCATCGGCTGGACCTGACCGGCCAGCTCCGGAACCTGTTTCGTGCCTTCCGTGACGGGGCCGCGATCGACGGCGGCACCATGACCGGTGAGGAGCTACGAGGAGCACTTGCCACAGACGGGGAATCGACCCGGGCCCCGGAGGATGCAGCCGCGCTTCTCAAGGTCCTGGTCGAGACGGACCTCGCCCGAACCGGGGGTGTCGGGGCTGCCCGAAGCGTCGGGGTCGTATCCTCGAAGAGGACGGATCTTTCGGCTTCGGCCGTTTTCGCCCATTCTTACTCGCTTTTCAAGGATCACGAACGATTTCTCAACCACTTCAACAGGCAAGCACGGAAGCAGTAGATGCGGGAGCTGTAGCTCCCGTCAACGGGGCCGTTCCGGCCGCGCCGGACACCCAAGGTCTGAGCGCCCGCGAGCGGTCGCTGCTCGATGACCTGATGGCGGTGATCCAGCAGTTCGAGGCCGATTCGGCAACCACCGGTACGGGCCCGACCGCTGCGATCGACCGCGACGAGGTGACCAGGGCCTTCGTTTTCGCCTGCCGTCACCACGCCGACCAGAAGCGCATGTCGGGCGACGAGTTCATCACCCACCCGGTCGGGGTAGCCCGGATCTGCGTCGGCATGGCGCTGGATACCGAGACTCTCTGCGCCTCGCTGCTCCACGACACGGTCGAGGACACTTCGGCCAGTCTCGAAGAGATCGAAGAGGAGTTCAGTCCCACGGTCGCCCGTCTGGTCGACGGCGTGACCAAACTGACCGAGATCACCTTCGAGAGCCGCGATGAGCGGCAGGCCGAGAACTACCGCAAGATGATGGTGGCGATGGCCACCGATGTCCGGGTGATCCTGATCAAGCTGGCCGATCGTCTGCACAACATGCGGACCCTGAGTTCGCTCGCCAAACAGAAGCAGATCCTCAAGTCCCGCGAGACTCTCGAGATCTACGCGCCGCTGGCTCATCGGCTCGGTATCCACGCGATCAAGTGGGAATTGGAAGACCTCGCTTTCGCGACGCTGCACCCGCGCAAGTACTCGGAGATCAAGCACCTGGTCGCCCAGCAGCGCAACGAGCGCGAGAGCTTCGTCGAGGAAGCCGGGGCCTACCTCTCGGATGAGCTGAAGAAGGTTGGCATCGACGCCGAGATCGCCGGGCGGGCCAAGCACTTCTACTCGATCTACACCAAGATGACCAAGAAGGGCCGCGAGTTCAACGAGATCTTCGACCTCACCGCGATGCGGGTGATCGTCGGCTCGGTCAAGGACTGTTACGGAGCGATCGGCGTCGTCCAC
>JAEZIQ010000042.1 GCA_023436605.1 Actinomycetes bacterium
AAACCCCGCTCCATCTCGACGATTAGCGAGGGGCTGACAGGGGACGGGCGGCGGAGCTACGGCTCCGCCGCCCTCGTCCGTTGCCTGGACATTTCTTGACCACCCCAATCGCAAAATCGCCGGCCCGGGTGCACGCCAGATACTCTGGTTCCGTGGCCGACCGGCGCAGAATCGGAGTCTTGGTGACAGGTGGCACCATCGGCTCACGATCCGAGTCGATCGGGGGCCTCGAGCGGCTGGTCACGCTCAGTGGCTCGGAGGAGCAGCTCGACGTCTTCGGTGGACCCAACGTGAAGGGCGTCCTCGAGGAGGTCGGGATCACGACCGTGCTCAGGCAGCCGCTCAACATGCTGTCGGAGAACATGACCCCCGAACACTGGGTCACCATCGGACGGGAGATCGAGGAGCTGGTCGAGTCGGAAAGCGTCGACGGGGTCCTCATCCTGCACGGCACAGACACGATGTCCTTCACCTCAACGGCCCTCGCCTTCATGCTGGCCGGGATTCAGATTCCGGTCGTGCTGACCGGGTCAAACCGGCCCCCGAACGAGCCGGAATCGGACGCCGACAAGAACATCGCCGATGCCCTGATCGCGCTTCAGCACCTCACCCCGGGCGTCTACCTTTCTTTCGCCGGCCGACCGAACGCGAAGAGCCGGATCCATGATGGAGTGTCGGTCCGCAAGGCCCGCGGTTCGGGGCCCGCCTTCGTTTCGGCCGGGCGGGTCCACGCCGCCGAGGTTGACTGGGGTTCTTTCAACTGGGTCCTGAAGACCAGGGAGCCGACCACGATCCAGGACATGATCCCCGAGATCGCCGCGGCCCCGTTCCGGATCGCCGCCGACGATGCGGCTCTCCGGATCGACCTTCACCCCGGCATCAATCTCGAGCTCATGTTCGAGATGCTCGAACGCGGCCGTTACCGGGGGGCCTGCCTGACGCTTTATCCGGCCCTGACCGCGCCGACTTCACCGGCGGAATCTTCGGGGCCGGTGTTCGCGCAGCGCGGCGCGGAAGCCGGGATCGTGCTCGCCCTGACCATGAACGCGAGGCCGGTCGGGATGCGGAATCACTACGAGTCGAAGTTTGAACTCGAGGATGCCGGAGCCGTGCTCCTGCCTGTGATCCCCGAAGTCGCCCTGGTCAAGATGATGTGGGCCCTCGGACTGAGCGACGACTTCGGTGAAGTCCGCAGCATCCTCGAAGCCGAAGTGGCAGGCGAATTCGGAGGCAGGACTTAACAGAAGTCGGGCGGGGATGGCTTAACAGGAGTTGGGCGGGGGCGGACCCGCCCTCCCAGTACAACCCGTCCGACCAGGACATCTGTAAGTCGGGCGGGTCGGACCCGCCCTCCATTTTCAACCCGTCCGACCACCGAGAAAATGATGGATGGTCGGACTCTGGTGGTGGTCGACCCGGGTGAATACGATGGGCGGCGTGGCGGTGGACGATCAGATCAGTCTCAACGAGGCGGCCCGGCGGGCGGGAGTTTCTCCCGCGACCCTGACCCGCTGGGCGGACGAGAAGATCGTTCCCGTGCGCCGGGGCCGGTGGACCCCCGCCGCGGCGGCCCAGGCCCGGATCGTGGCCCGGATGCGGGAACGTGGCCACTCGCTGGACGAACTGAAAGAAGCGGGCAGGGAAGGCAAGCTCTCCTTCGGGATGGCGGAGGACATCTTCGCCGACACCAGCGAGCGTTTCAGCCTCGAGGAGGCCTCCGAACAGACCGGTTTGAGCGTGGAAGTGATCGAACGGGTGATGACAGTGCTCGGCACCCCGGCCGATCGCGAACCCTCGATTTCCGCCCGCGACATCGAGGCGTTCAAACGGATGGGGGACGTGGCCGAGGCCGGACTGCCGGTCGAGGCCCTGCTACAGCTGACCAGGGTGTATGCGCAGGCGGTGCGGCGGATCGCCGATGCCGAGGTGCGGCTGTTCCATCTCTTCGTCCATGAGCCGATGATCCGGGACGGCCTCAGCGAGATCGAGATGGCCGAGGAACTCGGTGACCTCGCCCGCCGCACCTCGCCGACCACGGTCCCGCTTTTCGAGTACCTGCACGACCGCTACGTCCGGTACTTCCTCGAACAGGACGTGGTCGGGCACATGGAATCCGATTTCGGTGGAGACACCAACCTCGACCAGATCCGCACTACCTTCTGTTTCATCGACCTGACCGGCTTTACCCAGTTCACCGAGGAACAAGGTGACGCCACCGCCGTTTCGGTGATCGAAAAGTTCACCGAAACCGTCGAAGCGACTCTCCCTCCGGAAGCCAGCATCGTCAAGACAATCGGCGACGAAGTGATGGTCGTCTCGCCCGACCCCGCCACCCTGACCGAGTGGGCGGTCGGTTTCCTTGCCTTGTTCTCCGATCGGCCCAAGCCCCGGGCTGGCATCCATCACGGTGCCGTCGTGTTTCGCGACGGCGACTACTTCGGCAGCCAGGTCAACCTGGCTCACCGGGTCGTAAACCGTGCCCTGGGCGGCGAGGTGCTGATCACCGACCCCGTGGCAGCGTCGATCGCCGATCACCCCGATCTGGACACCGACCCGATCGGCGAGGTGGAGCTCAAGGGTTTCCCCGTCCCGACCCCGCTCTTCGTGGTCCGTGCCCGGAACTGAGGAGGGAAACTCCGGCTTTTCCGGCAAGCCTGCCTCGATCATCTGCGGTGCGATTCGCGAATCCGGCCTGGTCAGTCAGGGTGACCAGGGGGTGGTCCTGGTTTCCGGGGGAGCCGACTCGGTCGCGCTCCTCTTCGGGCTCGTCGAGATCCTCAAGCCCGAAAGCCTGGTCGCGCTTCACGTCAACTACGGGTTGCGGGAAGAGGCCGACCAGGACCAGGGTCTGGTCCAGGCGACATGCGAAAGTCTGGGCGTCGAGCTGGTCGTTCACCGGGCCGGGGATCCGGAGGGCAACGTCCAGTCCTGGGCCAGGGCGATCCGTCTGGGAGCAGCGGAACGACTCCGCTCCGATCGGGCGATGGACTGGATCGCCATCGGCCACAATCGCTCCGACCAGGCCGAAACCTTCCTCTACCGACTGACCTCTTCTCCCGGAGTTCGCTCCCTGCTGGCGATGCCGCCGCGCTCGGGAAACGTGATCCGGCCCCTGCTCACGCTCGACCGGGACCTGATCCGCCGGACCCTCGGGTCCGTCGACTATGCGGATGACCGCAGCAATCTGGACGTCACCTTCGCCCGCAACCGGATCCGCCACAAGGTCATGCCCGAGCTCGAGCAGATCAACTCCGGAGTTCAACTCAACATCGTCCGGACCCGGGCCGAACTCGACGAAGACGAGCAGGCCCTTTCGGCCCTCGCGGCGGAAGCCAGACCGGCCCCACCCTGGGAACCCGGGATGGGTCTCCAGCGCGAAGTACTCGCCTCCCGGCACCCGGCGGTCCGTCGGCGCATCCTCCGGCAACTGGCGGAAGAGGTCCTGGGTCGACCGGTGGCGGTAAGCCGGGAGATCGAGGCGGAAGTGGGACGACTGCTCGAAAAGCCGGAAGGCGGAGCCGTGGAACTCGGCGGCGGCGACCGGTTTGTGATCCGTCGGGGCAGGGTGGAGGTTGATGCCGGTGGGGGCTCGGGCCGTCAGGCTCCCCGGGAACCCGTTGGCGTGTCGCTCCAGCCGGGCATCGCCGCCTTCGGAGACTGGGCGATCGAGTCTGGAATCACCGATGAAGGTGGGGCGAGGGCCGGGTTCGGTGACCCCTGGACTGCCTTTCTGGACCGCGATGACCTGTGGATCTGGCTGGAGACCGTCTCCGACCCTGACGATCTCCTGCTTACTGTGCGGACCTGGCATGCCGGCGATCGGATCGAACCGCTCGGGATGTCGGGCAGCAAGAAGCTTCAGGACGTCTTTACCGATGCCCTGGTGCCCGCTCCTCTCCGGAGAACCTGGCCGGTCCTCGTGATCGAAGATACGGTCATCTGGGTCCCGGGGCTGGCCCGCTCGAAACATCTTTTGATCGGGGGACCGGTCAAGCCGGTCCTCCGCCTTCATGCCACGCCCCCTTTCGAGCCTTTGAATAGCTGATGCCTCTAGACTTGCCGGGATGGCCTTGACGCCTCCGCATCAGCTCGCCTCAGTCGGCGAAGAACTCATCTCGGCCGAAGATCTTCAGGCGAAAGTCTCCGAACTTGGCGCCCAGATCAGCCGCGACTACGCCGGCAAGGATCTGGTCATGGTCGGGGTCCTGCGCGGGGCAGTGGTCTTCATCGCCGATCTCCTTCGCAACCTCTCGGTCCCATGCGAGATCGACTTCATGGCCGTTTCGAGCTACGGGTCATCGAGGGATTCTTCAGGCGTGGTCCGGATTCTCAAGGATCTCGATGACTCGATCGAAGGTCGAGACGTGCTCATCGTGGAGGACATCGTGGACTCCGGTCTCACCCTCAACTACCTGATGCGGAACCTTCGGGCCCGCGATCCCGCCTCGCTCGAGGTCTGCGCGCTTCTGACCAAACCGGAGCGCCGTCGGGTCGAAGTGCCGATCCGCTACACCGGGTTCGAGATCCCGAATGAGTTCGTGGTCGGCTATGGACTTGACTTTGCCCAGCGGTATCGCAACCTCGACCACGTGGCCCTGCTTCCCGAGGACACGGTTCCCGGACGCTGAGAAATCCTCGTGCGGGACCGCTCGGCCTTGCCGTCTGAGGGGTTCTCCCTGCTAGGCTGACAATTCGGCCGGGTGGCGGAAAATCGCCCCTGAGGTCGTGGAAAGAGACCATAAAAGTTTGAAAAGGTTTTTCAAGAGCGCGGCGTTCCCCATCCTTCTGGTGGTCATCCTGGCCTTCGTTGCCCAGCGGGTGATCAGTCCTGACAGCGGAGAGAAGCCGCCGACTTATAACGAGTTCCTGACCATGGTCGACAAGGGCGAGATCGACTCGGTCACGGTCAACACCAAGAACAACTCCCTTGACGTCACCGAGAAGGCCGCCGACGGATCCGATTCCGAAGGCGAAAAGTTCGAGACCGGATACCCGCCGAACACCGAACAAAGCCTGATCAACCAGCTTCGCGAGGGTGACGTAAAGACGACGGTGAAGGGCACCGGCGGCAGCAGTCTGCTCTCGATGCTCACTTACATCCTGCCTTTCCTGCTCTTCTTCGGGTTCTGGATCTTCCTGATGAACCAGATGCAGGGTGGCGGTTCCAGGGTCATGAGTTTCGGCAAGTCGAAAGCCAAGAAGATGGCGGTCGACGCGCCCAAGATCACCTTCAAGGACGTGGCCGGTGCCGACGAGGCAGTCCAGGAACTCCACGAGATCAAGGAATTCCTGCAGACGCCGAAGAAGTTCCAGTCGCTCGGCGCGCGGATTCCCAAGGGCGTGCTGCTCTACGGACCCCCCGGTACCGGCAAGACCCTGCTCGCCAGGGCTGTCGCCGGCGAAGCCGGGGTGCCGTTCTTCTCGATTTCCGGTTCCGATTTCGTCGAGATGTTCGTCGGCGTCGGCGCCAGCCGCGTTCGCGACCTCTTCGAACAGGCCAAGCAGAACTCGCCCTGCATCATCTTCATGGACGAGATCGACGCCGTCGGCCGCCATCGTGGTGCCGGCATGGGCGGAGGTCACGACGAACGCGAGCAGACCCTCAACCAGCTGCTGGTCGAAATGGACGGCTTCGAGATCAAGGACAACATCATCCTGATCGCCGCCACCAACCGGCCCGACATCCTCGACCCGGCCCTGCTTCGTCCCGGCCGTTTCGACCGTCAGGTGGCTGTCGACCGTCCCGATCGCCAGGGTCGCAAGAAGATTCTCGAAGTCCACTCCCGTGGCAAGCCGCTCGCCGGCGAGATCGATCTCGATGCCCTGGCCGGCCAGACCCCCGGGTTCACCGGCGCCGACCTCTCGAACCTGATCAACGAGGCGGCGCTTCTGACCGCCCGTTCCGGCAAGCGCGAGATCACCCAGAACGAACTCGAAGAGGGCATCATGCGGGTGATCGCGGGTCCCGAGAAGAAGACCCGGATCATGTCGGAGAAGGAACGGAAGATCACCGCCTACCACGAGATGGGGCACGCGATCGTCGGGCACCTGCTGCCGAACTGTGACCCGGTCCACAAGGTCTCCGTGATCAGCCGCGGCCAGGCGCTCGGCTACACGATCTCGCTGCCCGCCGAGGACAAGTTCCTGACCTCCCGCGCGGAGCTCAGCGAAACGATGGCGATGACTCTGGGCGGCCGCGCCGCCGAGGAGCTGGTCTTCAACGAGGTCACCACCGGTGCCTCGAACGACCTCGAAAAGGTCACCGCGACGGCCAAGCAGATGGTCATGCGTTTCGGCATGTCAGAGCGACTTGGGCCCAGGGTCTTCGGGCACGATCGCGGCCAGCCTTTCCTCGGCCGCGAGATGGGCTCGGAGCCCGATTACTCGGACGAGATCGCCCGTGAGATCGATGACGAGATCCGTCGCATCGTCGAGAACGCGCATCAGACCGCACGGGACATCCTCGACGAGCGTCGCGATGACCTTGAGCGGATCTCCGAGATCCTGCTGGTCCGAGAGACGATCGACGCCGAACAGTTCGTGGCCCTGCTCGAAGGCAAGAGCGAGGAAGAAGTCTTCCCGCCGGAAAGCGAGTCGACCGAGGAGGACTACCCCTCGGAACCGGAGCCGGTCAACACGCCCCCTTCGGGTCAGACGCCCGATCCGCAGCCTTCGCCGCCTCGCCCCGGTTACGCCGGCGGCATGACGGACATCCGCTCCTCCGAAGACCAGTAGCCGCCACCGCCCCCTCCGGCGGTCAGAAGCCCGCTGTTTCACTAGATTGAATCGGTCAGCGCTATTCGCTGACCGATTCATTCTCGAAGCCCCAGCCGTCAGCCCTTCGGGCGGCGGGGGACCGGCTTGATCCGGCCGCCGGTTCCGGCGATGTCAACCGTGCGCTGCCACGACGCGTCCAGTTCCCCCGCGTAATCGGGGTGAGTCTTCGCGGCGAGACCGGCCGGAAGGATCTCGTGCCCATAGGGGGTGACCCAGATCGGCACGTAGTCGACCTGGCGGACCGTCAGTTCTCCCTCATCCGCGCGAAACCGGAAGAGGGCGATCAGGCCGTCCCCGGTCTCGGCGGGCAGGCCCGAATGCGGCCCCTGGTTGCTCAGCAGGTTGCCGGCGCTGAAGACCACGAACTTCCCGTTGATCAATTCGATCGGCTGGACCACATGCGGTCCCTGGCCGGCGATCGCATCGACCGCGTCGATCGCCAGCACCGCCCGGGCGAGTTCACGCTGCGAATCATTCGGGGTGGTCGAGTTCTCGTCGCCCCACTGCATGTTGACGATGATCGCTTCGGCTCCAGCCGCCTTCAGGCGCTTCACGTCCCGCGCCACGATCCGGGCTTTTTCGGTGGCCGGTTCGGCGGCGGGCAACACGTTGACCGACCACTCGCTCGGAAGCGGGAGCCCGTTGGTGGCGTCCGTGTAGGCGAGCAGGCCGATCTTCGAACCATCAGCATCAAGGATGGTCGGCTTCTGCTGCACTGCCGCCGACGGGAAGGATCCGGTGTGAGCGACCCCGGCCCGATCAAGTAGTCGGCCGGTTTCGTCGATTCCGTGCTGGCCCTGGTCGACCGAGTGATTGGAGGCGGTGTCGCAGGCCTTCCAGCCCGCCTTCCCGATCGCGCCGGCCAGGGCCGAGGGAGCGCTGAAGATCGGAAACCCGCTTGGTTCCCCGGTGGTGATCGGAGTTTCGACGTGGCAGATCGACAGGGCCGGGCCCTTGATGTAGCGCTTCACCGGCTCGAACATCGGTCCGAAGTCGTAATCACCCTCTCCGTATGCGAGGGCGTCGTACCAGACCGGAGAGTGGATCAGGAGGTCACCGCTGGTCGAGACGGTGAACTGTTCGGGCTCTTTGACGGCTCGCGGTTCCGGACCGGATGACCCCACGGCAGTTGACGTCCCGCCGACCGGTCCCGGGTTCTCCGAGGCCGGCCGGGTGAGTACGAAGACTGCGATCGCCCCGATCAGGCCCAGCGCTACCCCGATCAGGACGCGTTGGCGGTTGCGCTTCTGCCTGGTTTCGACTTGCCGCCGAAGCCTTGAGATGCCCCTCATGTCCTCCCGACTCAACCCGCCTCCCCCGATCTTCCGATTTCTGGCGACCTAGAATAGTTGGGCACGTGGACTCGTTCGAAACTGAAGTCGTGGTCGTCGGGGCCGGGCTGGCCGGCCTTTCGGCGGCCCGCGAACTGAAACGGCTCGGAGTGGATTGCGCCGTGGTAGAGGCCCGGGACCGGGTCGGCGGCCGCGTCCTCAACGAGCCGATCGGAAACGGGGAAATCGTCGAGCTTGGCGGGCAATGGGTGGGACCAGGCCAGAATGTGGTCCTCGACCTGATCCGCGAACTCGGTCTCGAGACCTTTCCGACCTGGTGCGAAGGCAGCAACGTGTTCGAACGCGCCGGCAAGGCCCGCACCTACACGGGCACGATTCCCAGGCTGAACCCGGTATCCCTGGCCGAGGTGGGGGTGGCCCTGAAACGGCTGGAGAAGATGGCCGGCAAGGTCGACGTCGAGCGGCCCTGGGCCCAGACCGAACTGGCCAGCTGGGACGCGGAGACTTTCACCACCTGGATGAGGCGCAACACCAAGACCCCGGCCGCCCGGGATCTGCTCCGACTGGCGATCCAGGCGGTATGGGCGGCCGAGCCGGAAGACGTGTCCCTTCTCCACGCGCTCTTCTACGTCCAGTCTTCCGGGGGGTCGCTGGAGAAGATGCTCGACGCCAGGGGCGGCTTCCAGGACGCGCGAGTGGTCGGTGGAACCCAGCTGATCGCCGAGCGCATGGCGGCCGAACTCGGCGATGCCGTGCACCTCGGCGTTCCGGTCCGGCGAATCCGCTGGCAACGGATGCCGGGTGACATCGAGTCGGCTGCGGTCGAGATCGGGCCCCATCCGGTCTCGGTCGAGGCTGACGGGCTGACGGTTTCCGCCCGTGCCGCGGTGATCGCGGTGCCGCCGGCGGTCGCCGGAAGGCTCGAGTACGACCCGATCATGCCCGCCGTCCGTGACGGACTCACCCAGCGGATGGTCCAGGGCACCGTCGTCAAGTGCCACGCGGTCTACTCCGAACCATTCTGGCGGGCTGGTGGCCTTTCCGGCCAGGCGACCAGCGCCGACGGCCCGGTTTCGGTGACCTTCGACAACTCGCCACCTTCGGGCAGCCCCGGAGTCCTGCTGGCCTTTCTGGAAGGCAACGCAGCCCGTCGGGCCACGGACCTCCCGCCGGAGGAGCGCCGCCGGATAGTCCTCGATTCCCTGACCCGCCTCTTCGGACCGAAGGCAGCCAGCCCCGAGCACTTTGTCGACAAGGCCTGGGCGGTCGACGAGTTCGCCCGCGGCTGTTATGGCGGCTACCTGCCCCCCGGCGCCTGGCTCATGTACGGCGAGGGCCTAAGGACTCCGGTCGGTCCGTTGCATTGGGCCGGAGCCGAGACCGCGACGGTCTGTGCCGGCTACATGGACGGGGCGATCAGCTCTGGCCTGAGGGCGGCCAACGAGATCGCCCGGGGGGAAGTGAACCCTTGAAGGTAATGGGCATAGTCAACGTCACCCCTGACTCGTTCTCGGACGGGGGTGAGTTCTTCGACCACGAACGGGCGATAGAACACGGGCTCACCCTGGTCCGCGAGGGCGCCGACGTGCTCGACATCGGAGGCGAGTCGACCCGCCCCGGGGCCGGGGAGGTCTCGCTCGAGGAGGAATTGAGACGGGTAATCCCGGTTGTCGAGGGCCTGTCCGGAGCGGCCCCCGTTTCGATCGACACGACCAAGGCAGAGGTCGCCCGTCAGGCAGCCCAGGCCGGGGCCAGGATCGTCAACGACGTGACCGCGCTCCGCGGAGACCCGGAAATGGCCACGATTTGCGCCGAGGCAGGGGTGGAAGTGGTCCTGATGCACATGCTCGGAACCCCCCGGACCATGCAGGACGACCCGCGATACGGGGACGTTGTCGCCGAGATCACCGAGTTCCTCGCCGTACGGGCCGGAGTCGCCGAGGCGGCCGGGATCGAACGGGAGAAGATCTGGATCGACCCGGGGATCGGTTTTGGCAAGACGGTCGAACACAACCTCCGGTTACTGAACTCGGTCCGGCGCTTTGCCGATATGAGATTTCCGGTCCTGGTCGGTGCTTCGCGTAAACGCTTCATCGGCGAGTTGAGCGGCGGGGCGCCGGAGTCCGAGCGGCTCGGCGGCACGATCGCCGCCTGCCTGGCCGCGATGGCGGGTGGAGCGTCGATGGTCCGGGTCCACGATGTGGCCCCGGTGGTGCAGGCGATCCGGGTGGCTTCTGGCATCGAATCACCCGGCAGCGGCCACGATTCCTGACGCCGGTAGCGTTCCCGTCATGACCCAGCCGGAAACAGGTGACGTGATCATCACCCTCAGCGGAGTCGAACTTCACACCAACCACGGGGTGACCGACGCCGAACAGCAGCTCGGCCAGCGCATGATCTTCGACCTTGAGCTGATTCCCGAGCGGGTGCCGGCCACCGAGACCGACGACATCGACGGAACCGTCGACTATGGCGCGGTCACGGACTTCCTTGCCGAGACCGCAACTGGCCGGAACTACCGCACGCTGGAGCGTCTGGTCACGGTGATCGCCGACGGACTGCTCGAGCGCTTTCCGTTGGTCGAGGTGCGGGTCCGGGCGACCAAACCCGAGCCACCGGTTCCGTTCAGCATGGACGGCGCTTCGGTCGAGATCTTCCGCAGCCGTGACGCCTGAATCAGATACGCCCTGCAGCCGCGAGGTTTTCCTCGGCCTCGGGTCCAACATCGGTGACCGCTTTGCCCATCTTGGTGATGCGATCCGGCGCCTGGAGGAGAAGGGACTGATCGTCGAAGCGGTCTCTTCCGCCTGGGAGACGGAGCCGGTCGGTGAAATCCTCGACCAGCCCGACTTCCTCAACGCCGCAATCCGGGTACGCAGCGACCTCGAACCAGAGGACCTGCTCGACCTGTTGAAAGCGGTCGAAGCCGAACTGGGACGGGAGACCGGGCTGCCCCGTCATTCCCCCCGGGTGATCGACATCGACCTGCTCCTGATGGGCGACCTCGAGTATGAGTCCGATCGCTTGCGGCTTCCCCACCGCGAAACGACTTCCCGGCGCTTCGTGTTGGCGCCGCTGCTCGAACTCGATCCCGATCTGGCCCTTCCCGATGGCACCCGCCTGGCCGACGCGATGGCCTCGCTGGAAGCCGAGCTCGACGGTGCCGATGAGGGTCAGGCCGTTCGCCTGGCCGGCGCGGTCACCCGCCGCTGATCCTCCTTCGGCAGGTAGGCCCGGTCGCGGTAAAGGCGCTCGTAGGTGAGCAACAGGTCGGGACGCTCGGCACCCAGCCATTCGAAGAAAACCCGCGAGTCTCCTTGCGGAGATTGAGGGCGATCGGTGTGACGAAATCGGCCCCGGCTTCGGTGGCGGCCGCAAGGATCGGCTCGATCTGCCGGGGATCGTCGTTTATGCCCGGCATGATCGGGGCGATCAGGATCCCCGAGGGGATCCCACGCCGCTTCAGCTCGGCGACTGCTTCCAGTCGGGCGCGGGGACTCGGCGTGTGGGGCTCGGTCGACCGCCAGGCGGCCTCGTCGACGGTGGGCACCGAAAGGTTGACCTGGACCTTCCGTTTACCCCGCATTCGTTCGAAGATCGGAAGGTCGGAGAGCACCAGCGGGGACTTGGTCAGCACGGAGGCCGGCGTTTCGGCCTCGTCGAGCACTTCGAGGATCTCCCGGGTCAGCCGGTATCGGCTCTCGACCCACTGGTAGGGGTCCGTGTTCGTACCGAGGGCGACCAGCTCGCGCTTCCACGACTCTTTCGCCAGCTCAACCCGCAGCACTTCCGGCGCGTTCACCTTGACCACGATCTCCCGTTCGAAGTCTCGGCCGGCGTTGAAATCGAGATAGGTGTGGGTGGGACGGGCGAAGCAATAGACGCAGGCGTGAGAGCAGCCCCGGTAGGGGTTGACGGTCCAGTTGAAGCCGTAGTTGCCGCCCGGCACCCGGTTGAGGGCGGACTTTGCCCGCACCTCGTGGAATCGGATGCCCATCGCTTCGGGAGCGTTGAAAGTACGGACGGGACCGAGACCGGCATCTTCCATGCCGGGCAGCGCCATCTGGGACCCGGGCCTGGCGGGTCGCCCGTCGGTGGTTACTCGCTGTCCTTCCCAGCGCACGAACATATGTTCGCATAAGCAGCAGCGAACACCAACCCTGCAACACATCACCCAAGTGTTACATCGGAAACGGTAGGCTCCGCGTCATGTCCGACTCATATGACTTCGCCGTCCGCCGCGATGACCTGCGGAACACCACCGTCCTCGATTCCCCGGGAGAGAACCAGGAGATCGAAGACGGCCAGATCCTGCTGGCTGTCGAACATTTCTCGCTGACCGCCAACAACGTCACCTACGGGGCGATGGGCGAAGCGATGAGCTACTGGAACTTCTATCCCGCCGGGGATGGGCTCGGCCGAATCCCCGCCTGGGGGTACGCCTCGGTCATCGAGTCGAAAGCGGATGGAATCGAGGAGGGTGCGCGTGTCTTCGGATACCTTCCGATGTCAACCCACGCCGTTCTCGAGCCGGGACGGATCCGTGAATCCGGCTTCACGGACGTCACCGGATACCGGACCGAGTTGCCCGCGGTCTACAACGAGTACCGGCTGGTTCGTGGCGAGAAGGACGACGAGCGCGAGCGGCTGGTCTCGATTTTCATGCCGCTTTACGGAACCTCATGGCTTCTGGCCGACTGGTTGAACGAGATCGACTTCGGCGGGGCGGCGCAGCTGGTGGCCTCCAGCGCCTCCAGCAAGACGGCACTGGGGCTCGCTCATGCCCTGCAGGTGGACTTCGATTCCCCGATCGAGACGGTCGGTCTGACCTCGCCGGGCAACCTGGAATTCACCAGGGGCACCGAGCACTGGGACGCGGTCTTCACCTACGACGACCTCGAGAGCCTCGACCCCGAGACGGCCACCATCTACGTCGATTTCGGTGGCAACGCCGAGCTCCGTCAGCGCGTCCACAACCACTTTGGCGACCGTTTGCTGGCATCCGTCGCGGTCGGGATCGCCGACTGGGAATCGATGATCCCGGAGGAGGGCGCATCGTTGCCGGGCCCCCAGCCGCAGTTCTTCTTCGCCCCCGACCGGGTCCTCAAGCGGAACGCCGACTGGGGTGAGGCCGGTCTCGGTGAACGGCTCGCCAAGAGCCAGGATCGCTTTACCGACCGCAGCCGGGACTGGATGGAGGTCCGCACCGGTTCCGGTCCGGACGCGATCCGGAGTTCGTTGCTGGAGCTGATGGACGGCAAGGTCCCGCCCAATCAGGGCATCTCCGTCAACCCTTAGTC
>JAEZIQ010000132.1 GCA_023436605.1 Actinomycetes bacterium
GTCATATGCGCCGGAAATCCGACCCACCGCCTGCGGTGGTTGTCGGGTGTTCGGTGGTTTGGCTTTCGGGCAAGGGTTTCGCCTACTGGATCAGGGCTTTGACGCCGCGCTTTTCGAGGCCGCGGGCGATGATCAGGCGCTGGATCTCGGAGGTTCCCTCCCAGATCCGGTCGACCCGGAGTTCGCGCAGGAAACGCTCGGCCACATTGTCGCGGCGGTAACCGCGGCCCCCGAAGATCTGGACGCAGCGGTCGGCGCAGCGCCAGGCCGCTTCGGAGACGAAAAGCTTGGCCATCGAAGCCTTGTTGTGGCATATCTTGGGGTCGGCCCCGGCATCGATCATCCGGGCGACCTCCATGGTCAACAGCCGGCCGGCCGCCGCGTCGGTAGCGGAGTCGGCGAGCGGGAACGACACGCCCTGGTAATCGATGATCCGGGAGCCTCCCTGCTCCCGTCCCATCGCCCACTCGACGGTTTCGTCGAGAAGTCTCCACATCGAGCCGATCCCGCGGGCGGCGATTCCCAGGCGCTCCTCGGCGAACCAGTCCTTCTGGACCTCGTCACCGCCACCGATGCCACCGATCACGTCGTCCTCGGCGACCTCGACGTCGTTGAAGCGGATAGTCGGGTGACCGTCGGGATAGGAATGGGTGAAGCCGGGATCCTCGATCGTCTCGACTCCACCCAGCGACTTGTCGACCACAAAAAGGGTGGGGAGGAGCTCGCCGTCCTCGTCGAGGTTGGCCATCACCACCAGCACGTCGGCCACGTCACCCGAGGTTACGAACCACTTCTCGCCGTTGATCCGGAAACCCGCGTCGGTGCGGACCGCGACGGTCTCGATGCCGGAAGGATCCGAGCCGGCGTTCCTCTCGGTCACCGCGTAGGCGTCCCGGGTCTCGCCGCGGAGCAGTGGCTTCAACCATTTCTCGATGTGTTTCTCGGAGGCGAGATCCCAGACGTTGTAGCCGTTGGGGACGTGCCAGGAGATCGCGTTGGTCGAGCGGCCGAGCTGCTCCTCGACCAGGAACCACTCGAACTTCGACCAGCCCTGGCCGCCGTGCTCTGGCTTGTGGAGGCCGCCGGTCAGACCGGCCTCGATCGCCTTTTCCTTGACGAAGGCGATCGACTCCTCGGGTAGCCGTCCGTGCAGGAGCTCGGCCTCTTCCTCGAGCGGGATCAGGACCTCGTCGACGTATCTGGTCGCCCGCCGCTGCAGGTCGAGAGCAGCTTCATCCAGACCCTCGGCGCCTGACTTTGTGACGTTCTGGTTCATGTGGCTTTCCCGTCGATCTCGTTTAGCCATGCGGAATGGCATGAGACTACATGCGATTGACTACAAGGTCAACCGGCGCTACTATCGGCTCAAAGCAGGCGACCACAGGAGCGAGATGAGCGAGGTCAACGGCAGTCGCAACGGGAACGTCAGCCTTCCCCTGAGTCCGGAGGATGTGGCTCGGCAACTCAGGCCCCTCGAGACCGCCTCGATGCTGCCCCCGGCGGCCTTCGTCGACCAGGCTGTATTCGAGTGGGAGCAGTTGCACCTCTTCCACGACGGCTGGATCTGCCTCGGCCACATCTCCCAGGTCGCCGAGCAGGGTCGCTTCATCCGACGCGAAATCGGACCTGATTCGGTGGTCGTGGTCGGCGGCGAAGACGGTACGCCGCATGCCTTCCTCAACGTCTGCCGGCATCGCGGTGCCCGGGTGATCGAGGATGCGGACGGCAAGGTCAAACGCCGCCTGCAGTGCCCGTACCACGCCTGGTCTTACGCGCTCGACGGCACCCTGGTCGCGGCGCCCCACATGGACGAGGTCAAGGAGTTCGACAAGTCCTGTTACGGGCTGATCCCGGTTCGGCTGGCGGTCGTCGGTGGCCTCGTCCTGGTCGATCTGAGCGGGGAGGCTCCCGAGCCCGACGCCCACGTCGGTGCGCTGATCGAGCACCTCGACCGGTACCGGACCGCCGATCTGGTCAGCGGCGGACGGATCGACTACGAAGTCGCGGCCAACTGGAAGGGAATCGCCGAGAACTACAACGAGTGTCTCCACTGTCCGGGCGTCCACCCGGAACTGAACGCACTCTCCAACTACATGAGCGGGGACGAGATTTCCGGCGAAGGCTCGTGGTGTGGAGGCTCGATGTACCTGACCGCAGAGGACGCGGCGACGATGGGCAAGGATGGCGGCCACGCCAGCAACCGGCCCCGGATCGAAGGGCTCTCGGAGGAAGACGACAAGACGATCCTCTACTTCGCGCTCTTTCCCAACGCCCTCGTTTCCATGCATCCCGATTACGTGATGCTCCACACCCTCTACCCGCGGGCGCCGGACCGGACCGACGTGATCTGCGAATTGTTCTTCGAGAAGCGGGCCGTCGAGGCCGAGGACTTCGACCCGTCCGACGCGATCGAGTTCTGGGACATGACCAACCGCCAGGACTGGTACGTCTGCGAACTGACCCAGAAGGGGGTCGGCACTACCGGTTACACAGCCGGCCGGTACTCCGGCGAGGAAGGGACGGTGCATGAGTTCGACAACCTCGTCGCCGGCAAGTACATGGAAGCGCTGAACGAAAGGGTGGAGGCATGAGTGATCTTCTGACCGCGACCGGCGATCCGGTCGGCGCCAATCCGGTCGCGTCGAGGTTGGGAAAACTGGGGATGCCGGAGCCGCTGTCGGCTCTGGCGGCGAAGGACTGGGACGCGGTGGTGATCGGGGCGGGCCATAACGGCCTGACCGCCGCGGCCTACCTCGCCCGGGCCGGTCAGAAGGTGCTGGTGCTCGAACGCCGCGACCAGATCGGCGGCGCCTGCACCCTCGAGGAACCGTTCGGTGACGGGTACCTGGTCAGTCCCTGCGCCTACGTGGTCGGTCTGCTCGACAACCTGGTCATCGACGAGCTCGAGCTGCGCAGCCGTGGCCTTCGTTTCTTCACCGCCGACCCCAACCTCTGGGTGCCCTTCGAGGACGGGACCGCTTTCGGTCAGTTCCTCGACGACCAGCAGACCGCCGCCAACCTCGATTCGCTGGGAGTGTCCCAGGCGGACCAGAAGGGCTACTGGGCCTACGAGGAACTCTTTGACCAGACCCGGATCCGGCTGCGCAAGGGCGACCGCGACACCTGGGTGGGGGACACCCCGACCCGGGCCCAGATCGAGGAGATCCTCGACGATCAGGAAATGATCGACCTCGTCTTCGAGGACTCGATCGCCGACGTGCTCAACCGTTACATCGACGACGAGAGACTGAAGACCGCGCTCTACGGCCAGGGAGTGATCGGCACCTGGGGCGGTCCCTACGAACCGGGCACCGCCTCGATCAAACTCATGCACTACCAGGGCGACCTCGAAGGCCAGGGACCGGTCTGGGGCTACGTCGAGGGCGGCATGGGGATGGTCAGCTTCGCGATCGCCGACGCCGCGCTCGAAGCCGGGGCCGAGATCGCCTGCGGGGTCGAGGTTGCCGCGATCACTCCCGGCGAGGGGGTGGTCTGCGAGGACGGCACCCTGATCCGGGCCCGGAACGTGATTTCCAATGCCGACCCGAAGCGCACTCTCGCCATGCTGGAGGACCGGGCCGGGGGCGGGGTCGAACCCGGATTCAAGGAACGGCTCGACGCCTGGAAGATCCGCAGCCCCGTGGTCAAGTTCAACGCGGCGCTCTCGCGGCTGCCCGGTTGGGCCGCCGCGCCCGGCGAGGCCTGGCCGGCCCAGGCGACGATCGACGCCTGCGGTCCGATGGAGGAAGCCCAGGCCGCCTTCGAACGATGCGCAGCCGGTGAACCGGCGGTCGCCTTCGCCGAGATCTACATCCAGACCGGTTACGACCCCACGGTCGCCCCGGAGGGCAAACACCTGATGAGCGTCTTCGGCCAGTACGCGCCGTATGACATCAGCGGCAGCGACTGGGACGCGGCCCGGGACGGCGTGGCGCAGCAGTTCATCGACCTGATCAGCCGGTTCGCCCCCGACTTCGGGGATTGCGTGATCGCCCACGAGGTGCTTGGTCCTCCCGACATCGAAGCGAAGGTCGGTCTGACCGGCGGCAACATCTTCCAGGGGGAAGTGACCCCGGACCAGATGTGGGAGGGGAGGCTTTCCTCGCGTACCCCGATGCCCGGCCTCTACATGTCCGGTGCGGCCACCCATCCGGCCGGCAGCGTGATTGCGCTCAACGGGCGGAACGCCGCCGAGGCGGTTCTGGCCGACGCCGGGCTTAAGATCGGGGCACTAGCTACTTGACGACCGACGCTCCCGAAAAGAACGCCCGCGACCGCATCCTCGAAGCGGCCTGTGCCTCGATCGCCGAAGAAGGCATCGATGACGTGCGGATCGCCCGTGTGGCGATGCGGGCCGGGGCGTCCACGGCGCTGGTCCACCATTACTTCTCGACCCGCGAGGAGCTGCTCGAGGAAGCGCTGATGCATTCCTACGAGCTGGCTGCCGAAGACCGCTTCGGACGACCCGTCGACCCGGATGCCAGCGCGACCGCCCGGCTCAGGGTGATGATCGACGAGTGCCTGCCGCTCGAAGGCCGCCAGTACCAGGAATGGTTGCTCTGGGTCGAGCTCTGGCTGCGGGCGGCCCGCGACGAGGCTTCGCGACCGCTCAGTCAGCGTCTCTACACGACCTACCGGGACTGGATGCTGGAAGTCATCAGATACGGTGTCGATCGTGGGGAGTTCGAAACCGCTGATCCGGAGGCCAGCGCCGACTTCGCAATTGGCCTGCTCGACGGGCTGGGGGTCAGGGCTTTGATCGGCGACCCCGAGATGGACATCGAGAAGGTGAGGGTGATGGCCGCCTCCCGAATTGCAAGGGAGCTGGGCATCGACCCGGAGGCTCTGACCGAATGAGCACCGCCCGCGCCACAGAGAGTCTGGTGCGGGATGAGTGAAATCGAGTTGAATCGACGCCAGCTTCTGCTGGCCGGCGCGGGACTGGTGGCGACCGCATACGGGCTTAGCGGCTGCACCGTGGAGCGGCCCCTGGACCGCTCGGCGGCAGGCGACGTGGTCGAGCCGAAGATCGACGGCGATCTGCTGATCTTCAACTGGGCCCAGTACATGGACCCGGCCCTGAAAAAGGAGTTCGCCGAGAAGTACGGGGTGGCGGTCAACGAGGTCAACTTCGACAACCTCGAAGCGATGGTCACCAAGCTCCGGGCCGGCGGTGCCTATGACCTGATCTTCCCCTCGACCGAGTACGTCCTCAGGCTGCGGAATGAACAGCTGATCCGGCCCTTCGACCGGACCAAGCTGAAGTACGCCGACTCGCTTTCGCCGTTCTATGACAGTCCCTGGTACGACCCGAACTCGGAGTTCTCGGTGCCCTACGCGTATTACACGACCGGGATCGCGTGGAACACGAACGAGGTCAAGGAGATGACCGAGTCGTGGAATGACATGAGTAACCCCGAGGCGCTCGGCCGGATCTTCATGCTCGATGACTTCCAGGAAGGGATCGGGCAGGCCAACCTGCTGAACGGCTTTTACCTGAACACGGAGAAGTCGGACGAGCTGGAAGTCTCGAAGCAGACCCTGCTCGACCAGAAGGAGGGCCTGCGGGGATTTTCCACCAACTCGGTGCAGAACCTGGTCTCCGGTGCGGCGGCCCTCACCCAGGCCTGGAACGGGGATGTGGTCAACGCCAGAAACCAGGTCGACGACCCATCGATCTTCGCCTACCAAACCTGCAAGGAGGGGGTGCCGGTCGGCTCCGACCTGATGTGCATCCCGATCACCTCGAAAAGTCCGGGTACGGCGATGATGTTCATGGACTGGATGCTGAAACCCGAGAACGCGTACCGGAACGTGATGTGGAACGGGTACCCGCAGCCGGTCGCCGGGGGCCGTGAGGCCTTCGCGGAACTGGTCAAGGACGACCCATCGATCGACGTCGACCTGAACCAGCTGGCCGATTCGGCGATGGAGTTCCGGCTCGATAGCCCCGAAGCCCGCCAGGAATGGACCCGGATCTGGACCGAGGTGAAGGCATGACCCATAAACGGTTCTGGGAGTGGTTCATCTTCCCCGGGGGGATCTGGATCGCGCTGCTCTTCGCGGTGCCGCTGCTGCTCGTGCTGGCCCTGTCTTTCGGTCACGTCGACGATTTCGGCCGCGGGGTCTACGGCTTCACGCTCGACAACTACAAGGACGTCTTCGACCCGACCTATGTGCCGGTACTGCTGCGCTCGGTCGGCTACGCCCTGGCGACGGTGATTCTCTGTCTGCTGATCGGATACCCGGTCGCCTACTTCATCGCCCGCTACGGCGGCAGGTACCGCTACGCGCTGCTGGCCGCCCTGGTCATCCCGTTCTTCGTCAACTATCTGGTCCGGACCTACGCCTGGGTGGCGCTGCTCGCCGACCAGGGCCTGGTCAACAACCTGCTGGTCGACTGGGGGCTCACCCAGGAACCGATCCAGATGATCAACACGCCTTTCGCGGTGATCGGCGGCCTGGTCTACGGCTACATCATCTTCATGATCCTGCCCCTCTACGGCTCGATCGAGAGGATGGACCCGAGTGTGATCGAGGCCGGCAAGGACCTCTACGGCTCGCCCTTCCAGACCTTCCTCCACGTCACATTGCCGGCGACCCAGGCGGGAATCCTGGCCGGCTGTGTGCTCGTCTTCCTGCCCGCGGTCGGTGACTTCGTCTCCGCCCAGCTGCTCGGCGGACCGGACACCTACATGGTCGGCAACCTGATCCAGGACCAGTTCTTTGCCGCTTCGAACTGGCCCTTCGGCTCGGCCCTGACGGTGGTGATGATGGTCTTCCTCGCGGTCTGGATGGTCTTCTACCTGCGACGTGCCAGCAGCGGCGAGGCGGAGGTGCTGTGAGCGGGAGCGAACCAACCGGGGGCGTCTCGTGAGTGCGGGCTTCTACAAGCCGAGGTTCCTGCGGGTCTTCGCCGGGCTGGTCTACCTCTACCTGTTCATCCCGATCGCGATCGTGATCGTCTTTTCGTTCAACAGCCAGAAGTCGCTGCAGGTCATGGAGGGTCTCTCCTTCCGCTGGTACACCGAGTTCTTCAACGATCCGACTCTGATGGATTCGCTGCTCACCTCGGTCCAGATCGCCCTGCTCACCATGGTGATCTCGACGATCGTCGGGACGGCGTTGGCGATCGGCCTGGTCCGGGCCCACTCGGGTACCGCCAAGGGCTTCAACATCCTGATGCTGGTGCCGCTGATAACCCCGGAGATCGTGGCCGGCATCTCGGCGCTCCTGATCTTCTCCCAGCTCGGCATCGCGCTCTCGATCTGGACCATCGTGATCGCCCACATCACCTTCTCGATCTCCTATGTGACGATCGTGGTTCGCGGCCGGCTCGCCTCGATCGGGGTCGAGGTGGAGGAAGCGGCCCAGGACCTGGGGGCCAGCCGTTGGGAGTCGGTCCGGCTGGTCCTGGTGCCGGCGCTCTGGCCGGCGATCGTCGCCGCGGGCCTGCTGGTATTCGCTCTCAGCTTCGACGACTTCGTTCTTTCCTTCTTCACCACCGGCGAGGACGCCCAGCCGCTGCCGGTACGGATCTGGTCGATGATCAGGTTCGGGGTCTCACCGACGATCAATGCGGTCGGGACCTTGATGATGGTCGTCTCGATCAGCGCCGTCGCGCTGGCGGTCCTGATTCCGAGGCTTTTCGGACGCCGTGAGAGCGGAGTCAAGGTTCTTACCGGAGCGGAGGAGTGAGGATGGCCGAAGAAGCGATCGCAATCCAGGGGGTCACGAAGCGGTTTGGCGACTTTGTCGCGGTCGATGACGTGAACCTCTCGATCGCCCAGGGCGAATTCTTCTCGTTACTCGGACCATCGGGCTGCGGCAAGACGACCACCCTGCGAATGCTGGCCGGATTCGAGATCCCGACCGACGGTCGAATCCTGCTCGAAGGTGAACCGGTCGAGACGGTTCCGCCGCACAAACGGAACGTCAACATGGTCTTCCAGAGCTACGCGCTGTTCGAGCACCTCGACGTCGAGGGCAACGTCGGCTTCGGGCTGAAGCGGAGGAAGGTGCCGAAAGAGGAGATCCAGACCCGGGTCGCCGAGGCCCTCGAGCTGGTCGACCTCTCCTCACGCTCCACGGCGCGGCCGAACGAACTCTCCGGTGGCCAGCGCCAGCGGGTCGCCCTGGCCCGGGCCCTGGTCAACCGGCCGCGGGTGCTGCTGCTCGACGAGCCGCTCGGAGCGCTCGACCTGAAACTGCGGCGTCAGATGCAGATCGAACTGAAAGAGATCCAGCGCGAGGTCGGGATCACCTTCGTCTACGTCACCCACGACCAGGAAGAAGCGCTCTCGATGAGCGACCGGATTGCGGTGATGAGCGCCGGCCGGGTCGCCCAGTGCGGTCCTCCGGAGGAGATCTACGAGCATCCGAAGGAAGAGTTCGTGGCCGGCTTCATCGGCATCTCGAACCTGCTCGAGGGCAAGGTGGAATCGGGCGGCCGGGCCCGGATCGGTGACGACTGCCTGCCGGTTCCCGGGCTCGATGGCCGCCCGGTCGGGGAAACGGTCCAGATCGCGGTCCGGCCGGAGAAGGTCGCCGTCGACGAGATCGGCGGCGACCCTTACGCGATCGAGCCGGAAATGTTCACGGTCGAGGGTCAGATCGAAAGCAAGGTCTACCTCGGGGTCGGCAATCAGCTCACCCTGAAACTCGAGAACGGCAGTCGCCTGGTGGCGCTGGAGCAGGCGACCTACCGGATGCGGGCCGACGAGCAGTGGGAGGTCGGGCAGCGCGTGCGGATCGGCTGGCACCCCGAGCACTGCATGGTTTTGTCCTGAGGCGGGCTACCCCGGGGGTGGGTGCCTGGTCAGGGCGGGGGTTCGACCGGTGTTCGAGGTGACCCAGCGCGAGCGCCGGAAGAAAACCCTTCCCGCCTGGACCCGGTCCGATCTGCGGACGAGGAGGAAGCAGGCCAGGGCACCGAGCAGGGCGATCAGCGCGGTTGTGTAGAAGACCAGCTCGTAGCCGGCGACGTGACCGTCGAGCACGTCCTTGAGGGCGTACTGGATCACGTCGGACTCGGAGTCGATGTCGATCTGTCCCAGTCCCTTCTGCTCGATTTCCTGGATGAAGCCTTTCCACTCTGCGTTCTGGGCCGCGGTCGGGTGGATCCCCTTCTCGGCCAGGGACTCGTTCGTGGTGTGCATCGACATGCTGATCAGGAGCGCCGTGAGCAGGGCGATCCCGACCGCACCGCCGAGCTGCTCGCTGGTGTTGATGACCCCGGCCGCCTGGCCCTGGTCCTCGGGCGGCACCGAATCGAGCCCGGTCGGGTCGTTGACCGTGAGGACCATGCCGAGCCCGATCCCCTGGAGGATCAGACCGGGCAGGAGGTAGACGTACTCCCGTTCGTGCACCGCCAGGGCGAAGGCGACGCCCGAGGCGGCCAGCACCAGGAATCCCGCGGTCAGCGGTATCCGGCCGCCGACCCGGTCGAAAATCCGTCCGGCGATCGGACCGGCCAGCATGATCGGAACGGTCGCCGGAATCAGCGCGATCCCGGCCTCGATCGGTGAAAGACCGATCATCATCAGCAGGAAGTAGGGCAGCAGGTAGGCCGTGCCCAGCTCGATCATCCCGGCCAGGAACTGGCTGATGTTCGAAGCCAGGAAGTTGAGGTGCCGAAAGAGCCGGAATTCGATCATCGGGTTCTCCGAACGCATCTCGACGAAGTAGAACCCGATGAAGGCGAGGACCGAGATCGCCACCGGCACGATCACCTGAGGTGATCCGAAACCCAGCTCGGCCGCCTGGCTGAGCCCGTAGACGAAGCCGACGATGCCGATCGAGAACGCCGTGACCCCGGGCAGATCGAGGCTTGTCGGGGCGCCGTCGTTGAGCTTGAGCGGGGCGGTTGCATGGAGCGTGAGCAGCAGGGTGATGATCGCCAGCGGCGCGTTGACCAGGAAGACGAACCGCCAGTCGACCGAGGCGAGCCCGCCACCGATGATCGGACCGAGCGCCGCCGCGAACGCTGCGAAGCCGGCCAGCAGGCCGAGCGCCTTGCCCTTCTCCTCACGGGGAAAGGTGGCGGAGACGATCGCCACCGCGGTCGGCATCATCAGGGCGGCTCCGGCGCCCTGGACCGCCCGGGCCGCGATCATCCAGGGTACGTCCTGGGCGAACCCGGCCATGGCCGAGGCACCGGCAAAGATCACCGCACCGCTGATGAAGATCTTCCGCAGGCCGAAGATGTCGCCGAGCCGGCCGCCGAGCACCATCAAGGCAGCGAGCGGCAGCATGTTCGCGGTCAGAATCCACTGGGAAACCGAAGGGTTTCCGTGCAGGTCCTCCATCGCATCGGGGATCGCGAGTGGGACCGAAGTCTGGTCGACGAGGATCATCGCCGAGCTCACCGTCATGGCGATCAGCGTGATCCACATCTTCCTCCGTGAGGTGACGTCGGGGGTCGAAGCCTCCGGCATCAATTCATCATAGGAGCAGCTTCAACCGTGTCAAGCGGGTGAAGCGCTTTTGGGTCAACTCGGTGACGCGGTCTGGTTCCCTGGGAACCCCGGCGCGTCACCGAGCTGGTTTAGCGACCCTGGTAGGTCGCCTTGCCGGGTCCGTTCTCGAGGAAGGAGTCAACCGCGTTCTTCAGATCTTCGGTTTCGAAGAGCTCGGCGGCGTCGCGACGGGTCACCCGGTCGGCCCCGGCCATGCCGTCATCCCGCCAGCCCCGGAGGATCCGCTTGGTCATCGCGTGGGCGAGGGTTGGTCCGTTCGCGAGCCGGTTGGTCAGCTTCCGGGCGTAGGCGTCGAGCTCATCATCGGCCTTGACCTCGTTGACGACGTTCCAACGCTCGAGGGTGGCGGCGTCAAACAGCCCGCCGGTCATGACCAGTTGGCGGGCCCGGCCCGAGCCGGCCCGCTCGGCCAGGCGCTGCGGACCCCCCATGGAAGGAGTCAGGCCGACCACGATCTCGACCAGACCGAACTGGGCCGATTCGGAGGCGATGATCAGGTCACAGGCGAGCGAAAGCTCGAAGGCAGCGGTCAGAGTCAGGCCGTGGGCGGCGAAGACGACGGGGAAGGGGAGACCCTCGACCCGGTCGATCAGGCCCATCAGCTGCTCCCAGAGACGGGTGCCTTCGGCGGCCGAGAGTCCCTTGAACTCCTGCACGTTGACGCCGCCGGAGACGACCTTGCCTTCGGCCCGGATCAGGAGACCCCGGGGTGGATCGTCCTGGATCGCATCGATCGCGGCGATCAGTTCACCGGTCATCGCCCGGTCGAAGAGATTGAGCGGCGGGGAGTCGAGCGTGACCACGGCCATCGGGCCGTCGCGCTCCGTTTTGACGAGAGGCATGGGCGGAGGATAGCCCGGCCCGGGCTCAGACCTTGGTGAATCCCTCGAGGATCTGACGCAGGCCGAGCACGAAAAGCTTCTCGTCACGCTCCGGGTCGACCTCGGAAAGGTCGAGGATCCGATCGAGCGCGGCCCGGGTCTCCTGCGACGAAGTGTCCTGGATTCCCGCCTGCTGCCGGAACTTTTCCAGCTCGTCGTGACCGGGATGTTGGGGGCCGAGTTCCTCGTTGGCGTTGAGGCGGCTGGCCGCGTAGAGCGCGTTCCCGAAGCAGTAGCTCGCGTAGTAGTGGAATGCGTCGCCGGCCGCTTCGCCGGAAACCCCGAGCCGTTCGAAGACGTTGGCGAACAGTGCCATGCCACCGGCCGAGAGCTCGTCGGAACGCGGGATCGCCGCCATGTACGGGGTTATCTTGTAGTGCTTGAGGAAAGCCCGTCGGGCAAACAGTCCGACCGTGATCAGGGTTTCGACCGGGTCGGACTCGAAGGGGTTGCCGACTTCGACGGTGGTTTCGGCGAGGACTTCGGTCCAGACCAGTTCGACGGCCGCCTGGACGATCTCCGCGCGCGACGCGTAGTGGTGGTAGATCGCCGACGGAGTGACGTTGAGCGCCGTCGCCAGCTGACGGATGCTCGGGTTGCCTCCGGCATCGAAAAGACGCAGCGTTTCGGCGGCGATCTCCTCGGGTTCCAGATGAGTTGTGCGCCCAGCTGCCAGTCGAGTCAACTGTACTTCTCCTTTTGCCTGTGTCCTGATTGCCTCTCGTTGCTCCGGGGGCCGGAATCCACCCGGAACTGAACACTGAACGGAATCTAACCGAAAAGGTGTCCACTTAGTATTTGTCGCACATGAGCGAGACCCGGGACGGTCTGATCGAGAGGGAAAGGGAACTCCACCAGCTGCGGAACCAGCTCGATAACGCTTGCGCCGGCAGGGGTTCGCTGGTGGTGGTCGAGGGTCCCGCTGGAATCGGCAAGACCTCGCTGATCCGGGCGGCGATCGCCGACGCCCGCGAGCGCGGGATGACGGTCATTTCCGGTCGTGGGGGAGTCCTCGAACAGGACGTCGAGTTCGGGGTCGTGCGACAGATGGTCGAACGCGAAGTCATAGATGCCGGCGATGAAGAGCGTGAACTCCTCCTCGCCGGGCCGGCGGCTCCGGCCGGAGTCGCGCTCGGGCTTTCCGAGACGCCGGCCGATCCCGGACCAGGCAGCGACACCTCGGAGAACCTGCTTCACGGCTTCTACTGGCTTACCGTGAACCTGGCCGAACGCGGCCCGATCCTCGCTGTCTTCGACGACGCCCACTGGGGTGACACGGCCTCGCTTGCGACCGCGGCCTACCTCGCCCACCGGGTCGAAGGTCATCCGATCGCGATGCTGGCGGGGGTCCGGGACGACGAACCGCTCTCCAAGTCGAGGTTCCTCGCCCCGGTGCTGAACGAGGCGGGTGCCACCTATATCCGGCCCGGTCCGCTGAGCGTCGATGGAATCGCGACTTTGTTCTCCAACGCCTTCGAAGGAGCCGAAGTTCCGCCCGAACTTGCCGATGCCGCGCTCCGGGCGACGAGCGGGAATCCGTTCTTTGTGACCGAGCTTGCCCGTGATCTCGCCAACTCACATTCCGACCCGTCCGGGCTTTCGCCGGAGCAGGTGCTCGCGGCCGACCCGGCTACGGTCAAGCGCACCCTGCTGATGCGGCTGGGGGCGCTGGGCCCGGCCGCCCGTCAGCTCGCCCAGGCTCTCGCCACCCTTGGGGGTGAGGGGGAACTGCGGCACGCGATGGCGATCGCGGACCTGGAGAACGACGAGGCCGAGCAGGCAGTCGACACCCTGGTTGCCGCCGGGCTGGTCGAAGGGGTGCGTCCGGTCCGCCTCGCCCACCCTCTGATCCAGGCCGCGATCACGGATGACATGCCGACCTCGGCCTGGGCCGTCGCACACGGACGGGCCCTCAAGGTCCTCGCGTCCGAGGGCGCACCGGACGAAGTGCTGATCGTCCACGCGCTGAACGGGGAGCCGAACGGTGAGGCGGAGACTGTCGCGATGCTGCGACGGACTGCGGAACGAGCTCGCCTGGGCGGTCAGCCCCGCACCGCGAGCAGTCACCTGAGACGGGCGCTGGCCGAGCCTCCCGCCCCCGAAACGCGGCCCGAAGTGGTGGCCGAACTGGGGCGGGCGGAAGTCAGGGCCGGCGAGTTCGAGCCGGGCCTCCAGCACCTCGACGAGTCCCTGCGGGGGCTGACCGACGTCGATCGCCGGATCGAAGTCCACCGCGACCGGGCCTTTGCGGCGTTCGCTGCCGGCGGCATGGAAGGGGCACGGCAGTTGGTCAGTCAGGCGATGGCCGAACTGGGCGAGGAGGATGCGGACGGCGCCCTTCAGATGGAAGCTGACCTCGCAACGCTCGCCTGGCTGACCGGGACCGACTCCGGAATCGACCTCAAACGCCACCTCGGGGTCGAAGGAAAGACCAGGGCGGAGCGGACGATCCTCGGTCTGCTCTCCCAGGAAGAGCACGCGACCGGTGCCAGGCCGGAGGAAGTCATCGAGTTGGCAAACCGCGCCCTCGGAAACGGCCGGATGATCGCCGAAGACACCTCGGAAGCACTTGCCTGGTACATGGCCACATACTCGCTCCTTACCTGTGAGGCGCTGAGTGATGCTCGCAACACGATCGAGCAGGCGCTCGAGGACGGGCACCGAAGGGGCTCTTCATTTGCCCGCGCCGGCGCTCTCGGTTGTCGCTCGGTCCTCGCGATCAACGAAGGTCGCCCGCGTGACGCGGAAGCCGACGCGCGGGCCAACGCGGCCGGCGGCATTCCCCCGATCATGGTTCCGGTAAACGCCTCGTTTCGGGTTCGGGCCCTGACCGAGCAGGGAAAGCTCGAGGAGGCCCGGGAGGAACTCGCGGCCGGAGGCATCGAGAACAGCGCCGGCGGCCCGACCGTGCTGCGCTGGATCCCCTGGGGGCGGGCAGTTCTCTTTGAAGCACTCGGGGACCTTGAAGGTGTGCGGGCGGCGGTCGCGCCGCTGGAGGAGGACGACCGCTCCGGCCGCTCGATGAAGGCGCTCTCGTGGCGTGCTCTTCTTGCCCGGACGATCAGCCGGAGCGGATTCAGCGAGGAGGCTGACCGGTTGGCACGCGATCACCTCGACTGGGCCGAGTGGTGGAACCGGCCGGCTGCGCTCGGGATCGCGCTGAGAGCAAGGGCCCTGGCCGGGCCGACCGATCAGCGGGTCGACCGGATGCGGAACGCCGTCGAGGTGCTGTCCGGATCGGCGCTGAAGACAGAGGAAGCGAAAGCACGAGTCGAACTCGGAATCGCCCTGCTGAGATCCGGAAAGAAGAAGGACGGCAAAGCTGAATTGGAGGCCGGCCTTGAACTCGCGACCGCCTCGGGGGCACGACTGACCGCCCAGGTGGCCGCCGACGAGCTCAGGGTCGCCGGAGCAGCCCCTAAGCGCCTCGCCTTCGACGAGCTGACCGCGTCCGAGCGCCGGGTAGCCGAGTACGCAGCTGACGGTCGAACCAACCGGGAGATCGCGGAAGAGCTGTTCGTCACTCCAAAGACGGTGGAGAACCACCTGACCCGGGTTTACTCCAAGCTCGGTGTCAGTTCACGCCGCGAACTGAGTTCCGCTCTCTAGAGGCGCGGCACCGGACCGGGTGGTCTGCCCGGCCCCCACCCCCCAAAGCAGAAATCAGGGGTGAAAACCCCCATGAGGATCGGGCCGGCGTGGTCCAGGCTGCTCCCATGTCCCGTGTTCACCACATCGATCTCCGCTGTGAGGTCGACCCGCAGCGTGAGGCCATCAGCGGCGAAATGCGTCTCCAACGGGGAGAAGCCCTGTCGTTCAACGGATGGACCGAATTTGCCGGGGCTCTCGTTTCCCTGGTTTCCGGGGAAGCCGACAAGGCAGGGGTTGGCTCGACCGATCGGGCCCGGGGCGAGCAGGAGAAAAACAAAAATCACCAAGGAGATGTGAGATGAAAAACCTGAGGAACAAGCGGCCCCGGCTCGGCACGATCCTGGCCAGCATCGCTCTGATCGTCGCTCTCGGCGGCACCGCAACGGCGGCCTCCGGCCTGATCAACGGCAAGCAGATCAAGAACAGCACGATCACTGGCAAGAAGCTGAAGAACAAGACGATCACCAAGAACAAGCTTGCCCCGAAAACGATCAAGGCCCTGAAGGGGCAGCGGGGTCCCCAGGGCGAACAGGGGGAGAAGGGTGAGAACGGAGTAGTCGAGCCGGTCTACGCCGAGTTCGGCAGCGTCAACCTGCCGGCCAACACCGAACTGGCGATCGGGACGGTCAACGTGCCGCCCGGCAAGTACTCGGTAACGGCCACGGCGAACGTGTTCTCGATCGGTACCGCGATCATGGGTTGCGGGCTGAGCGCCAACGCCGGCGGCGGCAACAGCGAGTCGGCGACCTGGAGCTCCCCGGTCGCTTCGAGTCGTAACACGGTCCCGATCCAGTTCGTGACCGAGTCGAGCCAGGTCACCCAGATCACGCTCGGCTGTCACCCAGGGACAGCGAACGGGGCGGCTTCCGGCACGGTGGTGGTGACTCCGGTCCAGTAACCAGGCGAAAGCTTCGTACCCGGTTTCTGGGGGACGGGTGCGGTGGAAGGGGCCGGCCGG
>JAEZIQ010000005.1 GCA_023436605.1 Actinomycetes bacterium
ACCGGAGAAAGCGGACCGACGGGGCCGACGGGACCAACCGGGGAAACCGGCGAGACCGGAGAAACCGGACCGACGGGGCCGACCGGAGAGACGGGCGCCACCGGAGAAACCGGGCCGATAGGACCGACTGGGGAAACCGGCGAAACCGGGCCGACGGGACCGACAGGTGAAACCGGCACGACCGGGCCAATCGGAACGACTGGCCCGACGGGGCCAACCGGGGAGACCGGGGAAACCGGGGAAACCGGCCCGACCGGGGAAACAACGCCGACCGGACCGACTGGCGTGACCACGCCCACCGGAACTACCGGACTGACAACTCCGACAGGATCCACTGGCCCGACCATCACGGGCCCGATCGGCCCCACCCAGCCGACCGGTCCCACTCAGCCGACCGGCCCCACCGGGCCGATCGGCCCGCAGAAACCATCGGCCGCCTGTCTGAAGGCGAAGAAGAAATTGCCGGCGGCAAGAAAACGACTTGCGGGAGCGAGGAAGGCCCTGAACAAAGCCAGGACCAGCAGAGCCCGCCGGTCGGCCAAACGGAAGGTCGCCTCGGCCACGAAAAACGTGAGCCGGATCAAAGGCAGTGTCAAACGCAGCTGCGGATAGCAGAGGTCACGCCTTCATAAACACGCTGTAATCTGTCCCTCATGGGAAGGGACCTCGCGTTCAGAATGTTCGCGCGGGCAGGGGCTGTGCTTGGCCTCGCCGCGATCACCACGACGATCGGCATGAGCGGCGCTGCGGGAGCGGCCCCGGTCGATCGGGCATCCGATCCGGTTGTGCTCAAGGGCGCCAACGTGCCGACCAAGCTGAAGGTGTCGCCGAAGAAGATCGTCGCCTTCAAGTGGAACGGCAAGTGGGCCCAGATACCGGTCCAGATCGATGAGCGCCACGTAGTCAGCGCCCGCAGCCTTTACCCGGACAATCCCGTCGGTTACGTCAACGGCTATGTCGGCGTCGACAAGGACATCAACGACTTCGAGCTGGAGATCTACGCTGATCCCAAGACCCGTTCCGGGGCTGATGCGGACGCGTCTTTCGATGCGAACGACGAGCTCGTCTTCCTCGGCGGTGACGCAGGCAACTCCGCGCCGACCTCGGCCGTCGCCCCTAATGGGGTCGATCCCTCTAGTGCGACCAAAGTCGCGGTAAGCGATCCGGCAGGTGGCGAGCCGGCCTACGTCTATCTCTTCACGGCAACCGGCAAGCTCGATCCCTCGGCCGGCAAGGACTACGTCGACTACGACTTCAAGCTGACCGAGTTCGGTCCGAACGACACCCTGATCGACGACTACAACTTCACCAACAAGCCGAACCCTGAAGATTCGACGGTCAAGACCGACAATTACGAACTTCACTCGATCGATCGCTGGCGGGAAGACGAACTGAGAATCACGGCTGGCGGCGCCCCCGGCGTCGACATCCTCGACCGCGAAGCGGTTTCCGCCGGTGGGCTGGGCAGCTGCAGCCGCAGCGAGTTCACCTTCTCGGCCAACTGGAAGCTCGATACCGAGCCGGGCAATGACAGCAACACCGACGACGAGGGCACTTACATCACCGTCATCGATGGTCCGGTCCGGGCGATCCGCTCCTATCTGGGCGCGAACTCCGGCCCCTATGTGGAAGACCTCCACATCTACTACCCCGACCGTGAGGACCGACGGATTAACGTGCGGGTCCATCCGATTCCCCAGATGTACGTCTGGACCGATTACAACGCCGATGCGCTCGGCATGACCTACCGGGACCAGAAGAACCAGGGTGGCATGACGATTGACGGCACGCCTGATTCGCCTGACCTGTTCGGGCACTCCGATTTCCTGGACGGCACCTACGCCTGGCAGCAGGTCAGTGGAAATCAGGGAACCACCACGACTCTGGTCACGGCCGAAAGTACCGCCACTCCGGAGACGGCTCTAACTGATTTCCGCGGCTTCAAGGGGTATTACCTCGACGAAGCCAACGCGAGCGGTTCGGGCAAGCGGCAGTGCGGCGGCGACGGGCACGCCTACGGTGCCAGTGGTTTCGGTATCGATGGCGTTTACCCGAACACCGACCCGATCTTCGGAGTCGGCGCCACCCCGGACAGGCTGTCGGTCAACCGGATCCGCTACTTCGGCCCCCCGAACCAGACGGCCGCAGACGCCGACGCCTTCCGCGCCCGCGCCCAGGACCCGCTCGCCGGATCCGCCACCTCGATCAAGGTGAAGCCTCGCAGCGTCAAGTTGAAGCTCAAGGTCCTGACCGGCAACCCTGTCGCGAAACGAGGCAAGGTGCTTCGACTGAAGGTCAGGTTGACCAACTCCGGTACCGCGACCTCAAAGCGGGTCAAGGTTTGCGCTCACGGAAAGGCTCTGGTTCGCAAGTGCGCCGAGACCGCCGGACTGGCTCCGGGCAAGTCGAAGAACTTCACCTTGACTCCAAAGGTCAAGCGTAGGGCGAAGGGCAAGAAGACGAACCTGACCGTCTCCTACTCTTCCGGCGCCTCGGGATCGGCGGTCAGCCGCACGATCCCGCTGAAGGGCTAGACAAAGCGATTCTCTGAAATAGAATCGCTCCATGGGATGGGAGCGATGCAACAGGATGTTCGCGCGGATGCTGGCCGGTGTCGGCCTGGCTGCGGCAATAGCTCTTGGTTTCGGCGGCAGCGCTGCCGCCGCTCCGGCGGACCGGGGCGGGGACGAAGTGGTGCTGAAGGGAAGTCAGCTTTCGGCGCTCCTGGGCGCTGAGCCGGGCAGGATCGTCGGGTTCAGCTGGGCCGGAAAGAATTGGCGGCAGATCCCGGTCCAGGTGGACGAGCGGCACACCATCAACGTACGGCAGCTTTATCCCGACACGCCGGTCACCGGCTACATCGGTCCGACGACGCTGGGGTTTGACCTCGAGGTATACGCGGATGCCAAGACCCGTTCGGGGGCCGACGCGGACGCAACCTTTGATGCCGACGACGAATTCGTCTTCATGGGAGGCGACGCGGGTGGCAACGCACCGCTCGTGGTCAACCCGCCGGAAGGGGTCGAGGGCAAGAGCGTCGTCAAGGTCACCGTCGACGATCCCGTCTCCGGTGGCCAGGCGGCGGTCTACCTGTTCAAGTCGGCCGGCAGCCTCGAGCCCGGCGCGGGCAAGGACTACGTCGATTACGACTTCAAACTGACGAACCTGACCGAAGGACAGACCCTGCTGAACGACTACGGGTACATCCACTCGAGCAACCCGGAGGATTCGACGGTCAGCACCGCCAACTACGAGCTTCACTCGATCGACCGCTGGATGGAGGATGAGCTCAGGATCAAAGCCGGCGCGGCCAGTCAGGCCGACATCCTCGACCGCGAGGTCGCCCAGGCGACCCTGACCGGCTGCGGCCGCTCCGAGTACACCTTCTCGGGTCGCTGGACCGAAGACTCATGGTCAGGTAACGACGGGGACACCGATGACGAGGGCACCTACGTCGCCGTGATCGACGGTCCCGTCCGGGCGATCCGCTCCTACATGGGCGCCAACTCCGGCCCGTACGTCCAGCGTGAGCATGTCTACTACGCCGACCATGAGCAGAACACCGTCTTCCTCCGGGTCCACGTGATGCTCGACCTGTACGCCTGGACCGATTACGCACCGAGCGCAATCGGCATGACCTATCGGGACGAAAAGAACCCCGGCGGCGTGACGATCGACGGCAACCCTGACACTCTCGTTCCGACCACCTCGGCCGATGTCGCCAACGGCGCTTACTCCTGGCAGCAGGTTTCGGGCACTCACGGCACGTTGAGCACCGTGGTCGGATCGCAGACCGACATCCCCAACCCGACCTTCGGCAACTACTACCTCGATGACTCGACCCCGGTCGGCGGCAACGAGGTCCAGTGCGGCGGTGACGGACAGTCGATCGGTGCCAGCGGCTTCGGCATCCTCGGTCACAACAACACCGCCATCACCCCCAATACCGATCCCCGGCTGGGCGACTTCAACAACCTGACGGTTGACCGCACCCGGTACTTCGGTCCGCCGAGCGATGGCGTCACCGAGGCCGCGAATTACAAGAACCGGGTCGAGCAACCTCTTGTCGCCTCCGCGACCAAGGTTTCGTTCAAGGAGCCGAAGCCGAACCTGCGGGTCAAGTTCCTGAACCGCAAGGCCAAGGCGAGGCCGGGCAAGGTGACCGTCTTCAGGCTGCGACTGATCAATACGGGCAACGTGAGGGTCGACTCGGCGAAAGTCTGCGTAAGTTCGAAGGCGATCGCCGGTAAACCGTGCAAGAAGGCCGTGAAGGTGAATCCGGGCAAGGGCCGCACCCTCAGCATCCGGGCGAAAGTCAAGCGGAAAATCAAAGGCAAGCGCCTGAAGTTCGGAATCAGCTACTCCGGCAAGGCCGGCGGCTATGGCATGGCCGGTGGCAGTGAGGGCTTCTCGCTGAAGATCGGGCGCGGGTGATCATGAACGGGGAGTTCGGGCGAGTACGACCGGCGGCTCTGGTCGTTGCGATGGCGACCTTCGTTTTGGCGCTCGCGGTCGGATCGTCGGTCTTCTCCGCCTCCGCGGCCGCCAACGTGACCCTGTCACCCCAGATCTACGACTTTGGTGTGGTCAAGGTCGGGTCAAAGAGCGCGCCGTTGACTTTTTCGGTGAGGGTCTCCCCGGATCGCGACGTGAAGATCGTCTCGGCGGGTTTCATCGACCAGCCGGGAGACCAATACACGATCGAGTCCGATGACTGTTCGGGCCAGCCACTTTCCACATACAGGAAGATCTCGTGTTCAGTCACGGTCCGGTTCACCCCCAAGGTTCGCGGCAACCATCTGGCGACCTTTCAGATCGAGCCTGAAACTGGTTGGGTCCTACGTGCCTACATTCTTGGCAGCGGAGTCTCAGCGGCCCAACCACCCACCGGAAGCGGCACTCCTTCCGCCAGGTGTGTGAAGGCGAAGAGCGATCTCGTCCGCGCCAAAAAGAACGTCAGGCAGACCAAGCGCAAACTCCGCAAGGCACGCACTCCGGGCAGGCGTCAGGCAATCCGCAAGCGCCTGGTCGCCCGGAAGCTGAACGCCGGGCGGCTCGGGTTGGTGGTCATCGCCCGTTGCGGCCGGTGAGTTCCGACGATCAGGAATGACCGTGCGGGACGTCAGGGTCGGGTTTCTGGTCCGAGCCCCGCTGCCGGTCGAGTGACTCCAGGTCGGGCCTCTCATACTCGAAGGTGCCCCGGGTCACGGAGACGACCTGTTCAGCCAGTTTGGCCCCATCCGACGGTTTGACCGGGGTGGCGCTGATCCGCAACACCACCTCGTCCCGGTCGACCTCCTCGAGTTCGATCCGGGGCGGGCGCAGGGTCGGCACGGTGATCGACTGACGCAGCATGTCCTGGACGGTCGCCGGGCTGAGGTGGCTGTCGAAGCGGGCGCGGATATCGATCGAGTCCGGTTCCCGCAGTGGTTCGACCGCCAGCAGCAGGAGCAGGTTGTTCGGGATCATCATCCGGTCCTGGCCCTTGAGGATCGTCGTGTAGAAGAGGCCCAGCGAACTCACCGTGCCTTCGACCGAACCGGCCATCGGGCCGCCGGTCAGCCGGACCCGCTCACCGACCCGGAAAGGCCGGGTGCTCTGAAGGACGACTCCGGCGAAGATGTTGCCGAGGGTCTGCTGGGCCGCGAGACCGAGCACGATCGTGGCAGCGGCACCACCGACCGCCAGGGTCTGCGGCTTCACGCCCGCGATCCCCAGAGCGACCAGCCCAACCAGGAGGATGGCGATCAGGCGAATCGCAAACGCCATCGTGCCGGCGGTCGCCGGGTCCATGCGCCTCAGGACGAAGGGGACGATGGTGCGGCCGAGGGCCGAGGCGAAGCCCCAGCCCAGGATGAAGAGCAGGAGGGCGGTGAGGATCCTCGACTCGGTCCCGTACCCCGGGGCGATGTCCTGGCGGTGATTGAACGCGAACAACACGCCGGCGATCAACAGGGCGTACAGCAGCAGCTTCGGCCAGGTAAGACCTCTCTGCTCGTCGATTTCTTCGCCGAGACCGGCCTCATGCCACTGGTGGGTCCGGGTTTCGAACATCCACTTCGGCATCTGGGCCCGGGTTCGCTCGGCCCGCTTTCTTTCATGCTTCGAAGCCACGACGCTCCACCATACAAATCGGGCGGCCGTTTATTGCGGCCTTAACCATGCTGCGCAGAAACCGCCACGCTGGGAGGTTTCTGCGCTCTAAACCCCGGGCTACGGCATTCCCTGCCAGCCGGCAGCCCAGCAGGGGTTGTTGCCGCAAGGGTCGGTCACCTTGCCGTTGGACTTCAGGAAGTCGGCGATCTGCTTGCGGATCAGGGGGGAGCTGCGGATCACGGTGTCGTGCGGGTTGATCCCCGATCCGGAATCGAAGGGGTCGCCGTTATCGGTGGTCTTCGGAGGCAGATTCGTGAGTGGCGCGGGATCCGTGCCGAAGAGGTTCCCGCTCTCGAGCCGCTTCGGACCGATGTCCCAGACGAAGAAGGCGTTTCCGTCAGCCGCCGGACCGGAGAGATCCCCGAGAATTTCGTGTCCGTACCACGGTTCGACGAGGCCCTCCGGGTGACGGTTCGAGCTGACCACTCCACCGGAGAGTCCGCCGCTGCCGACCCGGAGCGGAGCTCCGATCGTCCGCGCTTCGACTTCGGTGGCGATGTTCGCTACCTCGTGGTCGCCGTAGGCCATCGCGATCATGACCGTGTGAGCCGGCGTGTTCGGCAGGGGCTTGTCGGTCATGTTGTTGGCGTATCCGTTCGGCTCGCCCCGGTCCCAGAGGGTCTGCATCAGGGAAAAGATCGAGGGACGTTCGACTTCGACCTGGTAGGTCGGGTAGAGGATCGCCTTGTAGGTGTCGAAATCGACGCTGCGGGTCAGCAGGGTCGAGTAGTTCATGCCGGGCACGTAAAGCACCGAGCGGGTGAAGTCGACCGACACCGCGGTCAGGGCACCGCCGGCGATTCCACCCTGGCTGTTGCCGTAGTAGAAGAGATCACTGGTGTCGAGCGCCGACTGGCCCCCGAACTTGAAGGCATCATCGGCGGCAAACCCCTCCGGATGAACCAGGAGCCGGCCGAGGAAAAGGAAGTTCAGGAAACCCTGCTGCAGGCGGTCCGGGAGGGCAGGGAACTTGCTCAGGTCCTGAAGGGCGTTGAAGGCCGTGGGAAAAACGTCCTCCTTGGCCATCCCGATCCAGTCGGTGCCGCAGATGATCACGTTGTTCTCGACGCCCAGCTGCCTTACGTTCTTGCTGGTCATCTCATCGATCGAGCCGAAGAGTCCGTGACCGTAGAGCGAAGGCCGTGCCTTCTGCTTGAGGGAGCCGTCCGGGTTCACCACCGAACGCGGGATATTGCAGACAAAGCGGGCCTGCATCGTGTTGCCGTCGATCCGGATCGGCTTCTGGTTTTCATCGAGATCGAAAGTCGACCCGGTCGGGCATCCGTTCGCGTTGAGGAAGCAGGGAACCGTGTAGGTGCCCTCGACCAGACGGATGTCCTCCTCGCCGTTGCCGGTGTGGATGTCCGTGTAGTCGGTGACCTTGCCGATCGTGAAGTCGGGGGCGGAACCCTGAACCACTCCGTCGTCAAGGTCGGTGTCGCCGAGGCCGGCGAAAGCCCGGTCCCGGATCGAAAGCATCCGGCCGGTCAGGTTCTCGGCGCTGGCCACCGTGAAGTCCCAGGCCAGGTAGAGCGAGCTTCGTTCGATGTCGGCCTTCGCCAGGCTCTTGAAGATCGACTCGAAGTGGGCCCGTCGATCTTCGACCGTCGGGTTAGAGGTGCGATCGCTGTCCCGGTAGAGGCGGAACCCGGGCGGCGCCTGGAGGGAGTTCCCTTCCGCGTCCTTCAGGTGGCGGATCGCAACTATGTACCGGTGCCCGTTCTCGAGGTTCTTCCCGGGGCGGATGATCAGGTTGCGGGACTTGTCGGCAGTCACGGTCGAGTCCATCTCGGCCCAGATCAGCTGTCTTTCGCCGCTTTCGGCATCGATCAGGACGACCGGCTGGTCGGCCGAGAAGGCGGCGCTCATCTGGCGGTTGGAGACGATGCCTGACTGGTCGAAAGCGACCTGATTGTCAAGGCCGGGGATGCGAACCGAGAGCAGCGGGCCGGGACTGAACCCGTCGGACTGGTTGATCTTGTCGACCGCGATGTGCTTGCTCGGAGTGCCGGGAAGCTCGGCTGACTTCGGCGTCGATTCCGGATGGAGCGCGAGTCGCTTGCCGGTGGCCGACGATTCGTCGCTCCGGGTGTAGAAGTCGTTCGGGAAGGGCGCCAGGCAGGCATTGCCCGGACCGGCGATGAAATCGCACTTCTCGGCCTGACTCAGATCGACGTCGGCCGGTACGGCGCAAAGAGACTTCTGGGGGCTGAGCTTGAAGTTCGACTTGAGGACTTCGACCCGGCCGCCCTTGCGGTACTTCGCGGTCACCTTGATCGAAGGGGTGCCGCAGTCGCCGACGATCAGGCGCCCGTGGGAGTTCAGTTTGAGAGTGACGGTCTTCGCCCGGTTTGGCCGGACCATCGTGGTGCCGTTGAAGATGCGGTTGCTCTTCGGCGACCAGACCACCGAGCCGGTGCCATTGATGCTGACCTTGACCGGCTTCCTGCGGAGCTTCTGCGGGGCGTTCTTCGGCGGGTGGATCAGGATCCGGAGCTTGATCCTGCCGGACCGTTTCACCGGGGCCTGCGCTTTCACCTGGGTCTTGATCGTGTCTTTCAATCCCTTCGCGGGACGATCCTTCGCGGCGCCGGCAATTCCCGGAATCGCGAACAACATCGCGGCAAGACTCGCCAGCGTGAACAGCAGACTGAATCGCTTCACTTCTCTCCCCGTTCCCTCTCGGTTTCTCCCTTGGGCCGGTTGGCCCACTCGCACAGGATAAACGCGATTCCGGCTCTTGGACAAGGAACATTTCGGTACTCGGGAATGCCCGCGTACCGGACGCGAATGTATGCTGACACCGCTCCGAATCACGTGTTCGGGGGTTAGAAGGGACTGGAGAAAAGGGGACCCGCGGGGACCCCGACCACAGACTGGAGAGATCTTGAAGTTGATCAGAATGCTGATCGCGGCGATCGCCATTTCGATGGCCTTCGGTGCGGCGGCCGGACAGGCAACGGCCAAGCCCAGCATCGCCAAGCAGGCGAAGAAGCTCTGCAAGGGCAAGAAGGGCAAAGCCAAGAAGAACTGCATCAAGAAGCAGACCAAGCGCCTCAAGGCGAAGGCCAAGCGCGAGCGCCAGAAGGAACTGAATCGTCCCGGCGTCACGGTGCGGACCACCGAGGGTGGAATCCCGCGCATCGTCGCCGACAGTTGGCGTGGCCTCGGCTACGGCTACGGCTGGTCGCTGGCCAAGGAGAACATCTGCTCGATGGCCGACATCTACACCACCGTCCGTGGTGAGCGTTCGAAGTACTTCGGCGCTGATGGCGACTGGATGCTGACCGGCAACGGAATCGAGTTCACCAACCTCGAGTCCGACTTCTCGCACAAGCGGGTAATCGCCGAGAAGACCATCCCGAAGGTCCTCAAGATGAAGCCGCCGAACGGTCCCCGCCCCGAAGTGGTGCAGGTCGTCGATGGCTACGTCAAGGGTTACAACGCCTGGCTGAAGCAGAACAAGGCCAAGATCCAGGACACGACCTGTGCCGGCCAGCCGTGGGTGAAGAACATCACCGCGCTTGACGTCTGGCTGCGCTTCTACGAACTCGCCACCATGGCCGGTTCGGGCGCCGCGGTCGACGGAATCGCCAACGCCCAGCCGCCGGCATCGCCGGCTAGTGCGCTGAAGGCAGAGGCGGCCGCTACTGACGCCGACGCAGAGGATTTCTCTGCTCTGAACGAAACCGCTGCGATCGGCTCCAACGCCGTTTCGCTCGGCAGCGAATCGACCTCGACCGGCAAGGGCATGCTCTACGGCAACCCTCACTTCCCGTGGGAAGGTTCGGAACGTTTCTTCCAGGCGCAGCTGACCATTCCGGGCAAGATCAACGTTTCGGGCGGCAGCCTCCTGGGTTCGCCGGTCGTCCAGATCGGTCACACCCAGAACGTGGCCTGGACTCACACCGTTTCGACCGCCCGCCGGTTCAATTTCTTCCGTGAGACGCTGGTCCCGGGAGATCCGACCAAGTACCTGGTCGACGGCAAGCCGACCGACATGAAGCAGACCCAGGTGACGGTCGACAAGGGCAACGGGGACACCGAAACCCGGACCCTGTACTCAACCAAGCACGGACCGATCTCGATATCGATCCAGAAGACCCCGCTGTTCGCCTGGGATGCCAGTTACGCGTACGCGCTGACTGACGCCAACGCGAACAGCCTCCGGGTGGTCAACCAGTTCTTTGCTTTCAACCGCTCCCAGAGCGTGGCTGACATCAAGAAGGCGCTGGAAACCAACCAGGGTGTGCCGTGGGTCAACACGATCGCGGCCGACTCGAAGGGCAACGCGATGTACGCCGACATCTCGGTCGTCCCGAACCTGACGGACGCCCGGGTCGCCGAGTGCAACACGCCGGGTCTCGGTGACCTGGCCTGGAACTCGTCCAAGGTCGCCGTGCTCGACGGTTCGAAGTCCAGCTGCGACATGCAGAAGGCTCCGGGCGCGGTCACGACCGGCGTCCTGCCTCCGAGCCAGATGCCGATCCAGATCCGCAAGGACTACGGGTCGAACATGAACGACAGCTACTGGCTGTCGAACCCGAATGCACCGCTGACCGGGTACCCGAGCATCATCGGTAACGAGGAGTCGGCCCGGTCGCTCCGCACCCGGAACGGCCTCAACCAGATCGAGGAACGTCTCGCCGGCGGTGGCAAGTTCACGCCTGACACCCTGCGCGAGTTCATCGACAACGACCGGCACTACGGTGCCGAGCTGCTGATCCCGCCCCTCGTGACCTACTGCAAGGCCAACCCGACGATCGACTCGGTCGACGTGAGCGAAGCCTGCACGGTTCTCGAGAACTGGGATCTGACCGACAAGCTCGATTCGCCCGGTGCCTACCTCGGCCGTCAGGTCGTGGGCAACCTGCAGGGCGTACCGGGCGGTCCCTGGACCACCCCGTTCTCGCTCGGTGATCCGGTTCACACCCCGAACGGCCTCGACACGTCGAAGCCAGAGGTGGGAACGGCCCTGGTCAATGCCATCAATTACATGAACGGCAAGGGCATCCCGCTGGACGCCAAGTGGCGCGACTACCAGTACGTCACCAAGGCCGGCGAGAAGATCCCGATCCCGGGTGGCCCCGGTGGTCAGGGTGTTTTCAACGTCATCTCGGCGTCGCGTAACAGCGCCACCGGTGAGTACGACACCGTCCGTCACGGGTCCAGTTTCATCATCATGGCCTCGCTGACCGGTGCCAAGTGTCCGGACGTGAAGACGATCCTGACCTACTCGCAGGCAGCGACCAACGAGAAGTCGCCGCATTACAAGGATCAGACCAAGCTCTTCTCGGAGAGCAAGTGGGTGACCGACCGCTTCTGCGCATCGCAGCAGAAGAAGTCACCTGGCCTCAAGACCACCAACCTGAACGGTGGTGCGAAGGCAGTGAAGAAGGGCTGGTAGGGGAGACTCCGCCGCCTGGGAAG